>CAYMHL010000007.1:0-1282 GCA_964390205.1 uncultured Marinobacterium sp. | reverse complement strand
CGTCTGCAACGTGCTCAACATCGCATCGAACTACTGCTGCAGGAAATTGCCGAGTACTACAGTAATTATCGCGTCACTTCGGACCTGATCGAGCTGCGTAATCTGGCCACCGTTGCTGAGCTGATCATTCGCAGTGCCATCAGCCGCAAGGAAAGTCGTGGCCTGCACTACACGCTGGACTACCCAACACCGGCACAGGAGAGGATGGATACGATTCTTTCCCCTCTTAACTTTCAGTGGCCGGATGCGGTAAGACAGGAGCAGCAAAGCTGATTGCCACATGCAGACGCCTGACCTCTGCTCTGCTCAGACGGTCAGGCGTAATCCACATCCAGGTGGGCAGTCCACGGTCCCTTCGCTGTACCACCAGTAACTGAACAACGCCGGGCAATGACAGCCGTCGGTGCAGTTTATCCACAGGCACCCAACTCCCCTCTTTAGTCAGCACTGACATCATCTTGTGTTCAATATCCCAGTCCAATGCAATCAGCTCATCTGCCCGGCTGTCATACAACAGCTTCCAGGTAACTACAGCTCCAATCAGTGCATAGGATGAGAGTATCAAGGCATATCGATCAGGTTCGGCGGGTATGCGGGAGAGCGCCCAAAGTCCGAGAATGACTGTAAAAGGGTAAACGGCGTGCGGCAGCCAGTCGCGGCCGCACAGTTGAATCCTAAGCGGGCTGAACGCGTTCAAGGATCAGATCTACAATTTTCTTGTGATCAGGGTCAGCGGGGGCCTCTCTCTGCATGAACCACACAAAAAGATCCTGATCTTCGCAATCAAGCAAGCGGACAAAACGATCCTGGTCTTCCACTGCCAGATCGCGGAAGGCCTCCTGCATGAAGGGGACGAACAGTACATCCAACTCGAGCATGCCACGACGGCACTGCCATGTCAGACGGCGAATATCATCTTCTGAGTACATCTGATTGCCCTAAACATTAGAAAAACAACGTCGATATTACCCCGTGCCCACAGCAAGAGCCATACCCCTCAAAGGCGTAAAAAGCTCTAAACGCAAAAACCCCGATCTCAACGAGACCGGGGTTTTCACTTATTAGGTGCTTGGCGATGACCTACTCTCACATGGGGAAGCCCCACACTACCATCGGCGATGACGCGTTTCACTGCTGAGTTCGGTATGGGATCAGGTGGTTCCACGTCTCTATGGTCGCCAAGCAAAACTGGTAACAAAGAGGATCTGAAATTGGTGATTGTCCGTGTTGCCGCTACAAGCGTTCAACCGGTGCTCTTTCGAGCTGCGATAATCTGTTCTAC
>CAYMHL010000006.1:0-43894 GCA_964390205.1 uncultured Marinobacterium sp. | reverse complement strand
TGATCGAGTCTGCTGCGTCCAAGACCGGCAAGGCACATGTGATCAAATCGCACCATAACGTGGGCGGTCTGCCGGAAGACATGAAGTTCGAACTGGTTGAGCCGCTGCGTGAGCTGTTTAAGGACGAAGTGCGCAAGATCGGTCTGGAACTGGGTCTGCCCTACGACATGGTTTACCGTCATCCGTTCCCGGGTCCAGGTCTGGGTGTGCGCATCCTCGGTGAAGTGAAGAAGGAGTACGCGGACATTCTGCGTGAAGCGGATGCCATCTTCATTGAAGAACTGCACAATGCGGACTGGTACCACAAGACCAGCCAGGCGTTCGCTGTTTTCCTGCCGGTGAAATCCGTTGGCGTGGTCGGCGATGGCCGTCGCTACGAGTACGTGATCGCGCTGCGTGCAGTGGAAACCATCGACTTCATGACTGCCCGTTGGGCGCACCTGCCCTACGAGTTGCTGGAGAAGGTATCCGGTCGCATCATCAACGAAATCGCCCAGGTTTCCCGTGTGACCTACGACGTATCCAGCAAGCCGCCGGCGACCATTGAGTGGGAATAATCGGCGCATCGTTGTGAACGGTTGAAAAGGCCCGCAGATGCGGGCTTTTTTCTGTCTAACGAACAGCTACGTCTGCGGATAAGTGTGACGACAGGACAATGGATCAGGAACAACTGGATCGAACCCATATGCAGCACGCGCTGCAGTTGGCGCAAAAAGCGGCTGATCTTGGTGAGGTGCCGGTAGGTGCGCGGGTGGTACTTGATGGCAAGGTCGTCGGTGAAGGCTGGAATCGTCCCATCAGTGGCCATGATCCCACGGCGC
Organism: uncultured Marinobacterium sp.; assembly: GCA_964390205.1. Lineage (GTDB taxonomy): Bacteria > Pseudomonadota > Gammaproteobacteria > Pseudomonadales > Balneatricaceae > Marinobacterium. Next base: position 43,073 of record CAYMHL010000006.1, on the reverse strand, counting down.
ATGCCGAGATCATGGCGCTGCGCGAAGCGGCCGCCCGGGTGGGGAATTACCGCCTGGTGGGTGCGACTCTGTATGTGACCATCGAACCCTGCACCATGTGTGCCGGCGCCATCGTACATGCCCGTATTCAGCGGGTGGTGTTCGGTACCACCGAGCCAAAGGCCGGTGCCGTAGTCAGCAACCAGCAGCTGTTCGATCAGCCCTGGCTGAACCATCGGCCGCTGTATACAGGCGGTGTGCTGGCTGATGAGTGTTCGGCGGTGATCAGCGCCTTTTTTCAGCGGCGACGTGAGGAGCAGAAGCGACTCAAGCGCCTGCGCCGGGGTGAGTCTGCAGCGGACTGAGCTGACCCGTCAGAGCGAGCTGGGCAGATTGCTCAGCGGCAGGGGCTGAGCAGGTCTGATCTCCGTCTCGGCAGCGTCGCTGTCGCTCTCGGGTGTCGGGGTCAGATCCCGGGCGCTGGCGGTATCCACTTCCCAGCGCAGCAGCTCCATGTACTTGCGGATATTGCTGACATACTGCACGGGTTCGTGGCCGCGGGCATAGCCGTAGCGGGTCTGCGGATAGTATTTGGGGTTGCTCAGCCGCGGCAGGAACTCCCGCACATGCTGCCACTTGTCCGGATTCTTGCCGGCTTTCTGGGTCAGAATACGCGCGTCCTCCAAATGCCCGAACCCCACGTTGTAACCGGCCAGTGCCAGCCAGGTATGGTCCGGGTCGGGAATGCGATCCGGGATCTTCTTTTTCACATTCACCAGATACTGGGCGCCGCCCAGAATGCTCTGTTTGGCATCGGTGCGGTCGGTAACGCCCACTTCATCGGCCGCAGCCTGAGTCAGCATCATGATGCCGCGAACGCCGGTAGGCGACACCGCATCCGCGTTCCAGTGCGATTCCTGATAGGCCACCGCCGCCAGCAGCAGCCAGTGGATGCCGGTTTCCGCCTCAGCCTGTTTGAACCAGGGGTATAGAGGTACGAAACGCTCCTGCAGATCACGGCGGAAGGTGACGGTATCGAAAAAGTTGAGCGGATTGGTGCGCGAGAAGTAACGCTCTTCAAGGCTCTTGATCAGTGCCTGCGTGGATTCAAGCTCGAACCATTGTACCAGTGCTGCCTTCAGTGTGCCGTCATGATGACGATTCAGCATCCACGCGATCGGCTGAGGTTCCTGCAGTCTCAGCGCGGCTTTCAGGCCGGGGTAGAAGGACTTTTGCGCATCGAACACGGCTGAATCCAGAATGGTGTAGTCCAGGGTGCCGTCATGTACCAGGTCGAGCAGGTCGGTCACCGAGTCTTCATCGGTGCTGGACCAGGCCAGTTCAGTATGTTGTCGCTGCAGCTGTCGCAACAGCTCGGCATAACTGGAGCCTGCGAGCACGCGGATGTTGCGGTTATACAGGTCGCTCAGATCTTTCGGCGCAGGGTTGCCGCGACGTACGCGGTAGATCACCACTGGCGCGCTGCTGCGATAGGCCGGGGAGAAGTCGAAACGTTTGCGCCGTTCGGGCGTAGCCGTAAGGCTGGCCGCAGCAATATGGGCGTTGCGCGCCTGCAGCACCTGAAACAGACCGGCAAAACTGTCCGGCATCACCAGCTCAAGTTCGACACCCAGGTGGTCCGCAAAGGCGCTGGCCAGCTCATATTCAAAGCCCGCCGGTTCGCCCTTGCGAATATAGTAGGTCAAGGGCGTATTGGTGGTGGCAAAGCGGATGACGCCATGCTGCTTGATCGCGTCCAGCTGGCTCGGGGTGTTGAGGCTGAGCATCACCAGACCGAAGGTAATGACGACCAGAGAACAGAAATAGATCAGTTCACGGAAGTGGGGCGATTTACGCAGTCTAAACATAGGCTCTGCTATTCTGTATCTCGATGACCTGATCGGGTAAAATCGTCATTTACTTTTTTGCTCTCCAACGCCTGATTCGCAGGTAGAACCAAGAGGCTCGATATCAACATGCTCGTACTGCGTGGAGCGCCCGCTCTTTCGTCTTTTCGTCATGCAAAACTGCTGTCCCAGATTCAGTCCCAGCTTGCTGCTGTGACCGGTCTGTACGCAGAATATACCCATTTTGCAGATCTGCAGCGCGATCTGGAAGCAGAGGAGTCTCAGGTTCTTGATCGTATCCTGCGTTATGGCCCCAAGGCCAGCGCAGAAGAACCGGTTGGTGAACTCTTCCTGGTTGTTCCGCGTCCCGGCACCATTTCGCCCTGGTCCAGCAAGGCCACGGATATTGCCCATAACTGCGGCCTGACGGCAATCGGACGCCTTGAGCGCGGTGTCGCCTACCACGTGCGCAGCGAGCAGCCACTGACCGCCGAACAGCGCGGCCAGATCGCGGATCTGCTGCATGACCGTATGGTCGAAGCGGTGATGACTGACCTGGATCAGGCGCAGTCCCTGTTCCGCCACGAACAGCCGCGTGCCATGACTCAGGTCGACATTCTCGGCGGTGGCCGCGAGGCGCTGGCCAAGGCGAACGTTGAGCTGGGTCTGGCGCTGGCAGAGGATGAGATCGATTATCTGGTCGAAAGTTTCAATGCTCTGGGTCGCAACCCCAATGACGTTGAGCTGATGATGTTCGCCCAGGCGAACTCCGAGCATTGCCGTCACAAGATCTTCAACGCCAGCTGGGATATCGATGGCGTGCGTCAGGAGCATTCCCTGTTCGCCATGATCCGCAACACCTATAACCTGGGTGGCGAAAACGTCCTGTCCGCTTATAAGGACAACGCGTCCGTCATCGTGGGCAGCAAGGCGGGTCGCTTCTTCCCGAACCCGGCCACCGGCCAGTACGGCTACAACCCGGAAGCGATCCACATTCTAATGAAGGTGGAAACCCATAACCACCCGACCGCGATCGCGCCGTTTTCCGGTGCGGCCACCGGCTCCGGCGGCGAGATTCGTGATGAAGGTGCTACCGGCCGTGGTTCCAAGCCGAAGGCGGGCCTGACCGGTTTCACCGTGTCCGATCTGCGCATTCCGAACTTCGAGCAGCCCTGGGAATCCGGCTATGGCAAGCCGGAGCGCATCGCGTCTGCGCTGGATATCATGATCGAAGGCCCCATCGGCGGTGCCGCGTTCAACAACGAATTCGGTCGTCCCAACCTGACCGGTTACTTCCGTACCTTCGAACAGCAGGTGCCGGGTGCCAACGGTGACGAAGTGCGCGGCTATCACAAGCCGATCATGATCGCCGGTGGTCTGGGCAACATCCGTGAAGACCATGTGGAGAAGGGCGAAATCACCGTTGGTGCCAAACTGATCTGTCTGGGCGGCCCGGCGATGCTGATCGGTCTCGGTGGCGGTGCGGCGTCTTCCATGTCTTCAGGCAGCTCTTCTGCCGATCTGGACTTCGCTTCCGTACAGCGTGGCAACCCGGAGATCGAGCGCCGTTGTCAGGAAGTGATCGATCGCTGCTGGCAGCTGGGTGACGACAACCCGATCGCCTTTATCCATGACGTGGGTGCCGGTGGTCTGTCCAACGCCTTCCCCGAGCTGGTGAAAGATGGTGGCCGTGGCGGCAACTTTGAGCTGCGCAACGTCAATAACGACGAACCGGGCATGTCGCCGCTGGAAATCTGGTGTAACGAAGCCCAGGAACGTTATGTTCTGGCCGTTAAGCCTGAAGATCTGGCCCGCTTTGAGGCGATCTGCGAGCGTGAACGCTGTCCGTTTGCGGTGGTCGGTGAAGCGACAGAAGAGCATCACCTGACCCTGGGTGATACCCACTTCGACAACAAGCCGGTCGACCTGCCGATGAGTGTACTGTTCGGTAAGCCGCCGAAGATGCACCGTTCAATCGAGCGCAAGTCCTACGAAGTGCCCGCGTTCGATACCAGTAAAATCGAGCTGGCCGATGCGGTTGAGCGCGTACTCAAGCTGCCGGCGGTTGCATCCAAGTCCTTCCTGATCACCATTGGTGACCGTTCCATCACCGGTACCGTTGCCCGTGATCAGATGGTTGGCCCCTGGCAGGTGCCGGTGGCGGATTGCGCCGTGACCACCGCCTCCTACGATACCTATGCCGGTGAAGCGATGGCGATGGGCGAGCGTACCCCGCTGGCACTGATCGACTCCCCGGCTTCCGGTCGCATGGCGGTGGGTGAGACCATCACCAACCTGGCCGCCGCCCGTATCGGTCAGCTGTCCGACATCAAACTGTCCGCCAACTGGATGTGTGCCGCCGGTCACCCGGGTGAAGATGAGAAACTGTACGACACCGTGAAAGCGGTGGGCATGGAGCTGTGTCCGGAGCTGGGTATCACCATTCCGGTGGGCAAGGATTCCATGTCCATGCGTACCGTTTGGGATGACAACGGCGAGCAGAAGAGCGTGACCGCGCCGATGTCGCTGATCATCTCCGGCTTTGCGCCGGTGCTGGACGCGCGCAAGACACTGACGCCGCAGCTGCGTACCGACAAGGGTGAAACCGACCTGATCCTGCTGGATCTGGGCAACGGCCAGAACCGCATGGGTCTGTCGGCACTGGCGCAGGTCTACAACGAAGTCGGTAACAGCGTGCCCGATGTGGATGACGCCGAGCTGCTGGCCAACTTCTTCGCCGCCATCCAGGAGCTGAATGAGCAGGGCCTGCTGCTGGCCTACCACGACCGTGCCGATGGCGGTCTGCTGGCTACTGTTGCCGAAATGGGCTTTGCCGGACGCACCGGTGTGGATCTGAATCTGGATCTGCTGGCCGAAGACACCTCCGAGCTGGCTGCGGCGCTGTTCAATGAAGAGCTGGGTGCGGTCATTCAGATCCGTCGCGACGATATGGAAACCGTCCTCAACGAGCTGAATGCGGCAGGCCTGGGTGATGTGGCCAAGGTGATCGGTACGCTGAATCCGGATCTGCAGCTGAACTGCTTCTTCGATGACGAAGAGGTCTACAGTGCCGATCTGATTCAGCTGCAGCGCTGGTGGAGCGAAACCTCCTTCCGTATTCAGGCGCTGCGTGACAACTCCGAATGTGCACAGCAGGAGTTTGATCGTCTGCTGGATCGTGAAGATCCGGGCCTGAACGTGAGCCTGAGCTTCGACCAGAACGACGATGTGGCGGCCGCGCTGATCGCTTCCGCTGTGCGTCCGAAGGTGGCGATCCTGCGTGAGCAGGGCGTTAACGGTCAGGTCGAAATGGCGGCAGCCTTTGACCGTGCCGGCTTCGATGCCATCGATGTGCACATGAGCGATATCCTCTCCGGTCGCATTACGCTGGATCAGTTCCGTGGTCTGGTCGCCTGTGGCGGCTTCTCCTACGGTGACGTTCTGGGTGCCGGTGAAGGCTGGGCCAAGTCTATCCTGTTCAACCCGGTAGCGCGTGAGCAGTTCACCGCTTTCTTCGAGCGTGAAGACACCTTTGCGCTGGGCGTGTGTAACGGCTGTCAGATGCTGTCCAACCTGCATGAGCTGATTCCGGGCGCCGATCTCTGGCCGCACTTTGTGCGCAACCAGTCCGAGCAGTTCGAAGCCCGTGTGGCTATGGTGGAAGTACAGGACAGCCCGTCCATCTTCCTGCAGGGCATGGCCGGTTCCCGCATGCCGATCGCGATTGCCCACGGTGAAGGGCGTGCCGAGTTTGAAGACGATGCGCAGCTGCGCATGTTGAATGAATCCGGTACGGTTTCTCTGCGCTTTGTGGATAACCGTGGCGATGCCACCACTGTGTACCCGGCCAACCCGAACGGTTCGCCGCTGGGTATCACCGGTCTGACCACGCCGGATGGCCGTGTCACCATCATGATGCCACACCCGGAGCGTGTGTTCCGTGGCGTGCAAAACTCCTGGGCGCCGGACGACTGGTCCGAGGATGGCGCTTGGATGCGCATGTTCCGCAATGCGCGGGTCTGGGTGGGTTGATCAGGTAATGGCCTGAATGTAAAAACGGCAGCTTCGGCTGCCGTTTTTGTTGGCTGCGGGGGTCACTGTAGCGAGTGGCAGGCAACAAAAAAGCCGGCACAAGGCCGGCTTTTTGCGGGGGTAGAAGGGTTCTTACTGCTGAACGCGCTTCTGGCCCATGATCTCTACGTCTACACGACGGTCCGGACGCAGACATGCAATCAGCTCGGCGCCACGACCGGTGCAGTTTGCAACCGGAGCGGATTCACCCATGAAGCCGATAGACATCTTGCTTGCATCAACGCCAGCCTGTTCCAGCTTGGCGGCAACTGCGCGTGCACGACGCTCGGACAGCTTCTCGTTGTAAGCCGCAGAACCGATGAAGTCAGCATAACCTACCAGTTTGACGCTCTGCAGGCTGGCCAGAGAACCGATGTAGTTAACAACGTTGCTTACGTCATCAACCTTGGTGCTGTCGAAGTCGAAGTACAGCGCAAACTTCTTCTCGACATCAGCCATGGCAGCAGGTGCCGGTGCGGGTTCAGGAGCCGGTTCCGCCTGAGCTACGACATTGTCGCAACCCTCGACAGCCTGTTCCTGAGTCCAGAAACCGGTGTGCCAGCATTCACCGAAGCTGGTGCGCCAGATGGTGTCGTCAGAGTTTACGGCGTAACCTGGAACTGTTGCCTGTGCAGCAGACGCGCCCAAAGCCATCGCCAGACCAGCAGCAATTGCAATTTTTTTCATCATCATATCCTTGTGCCAGGTGGATGTTTGGAGTTGCAATAAGTTTAATACATTAGATCTGTTTTCGCCTTAACAGCAGCCGAACACCTGTTCCAGTCTTCCCGGATGGATTTCCCCACGGCTGCAGCAGCTAATTCCTATGTTAGCTTAGGGGAAAACTTTTTTATATGGCTTTACGGTGACTTTTTCGTATACACCAGCGGCACAGTAGGGGTCGGCATCAGCCCACTCGCGTGCGGCCTCCAGCGAATCGAATTCGGCAATGACCAAGCTGCCGGTGAAGCCCGCGGGCCCCGGATCTTCACTGTCGATGGCCGGGTGAGGGCCGGCGACCAGCAACCGACCCTGCTGCTTCAGCTGCTCGAGCCGTGCCAGGTGATCTGGACGCGCAGCCATACGTTTGTCCAGTACGTTATCTTTGTCTTCAGCAATAATCGCGTAATACATTATTGTTCTCCATTGGAGTGGTCCTGCTGGGGCAGGTGACGAGAGATATACACACCCTGGGCGATGACAAAAATCAGTGTGCAGCCGAGCATGCCGAAGAGTTTGAAGTTGACCCAGGCTTCTTCACTCAGGTTATAAACCACGACCAGGTTGAGAATTCCCATCACGACAAAAAACAGCGTCCAGCCGATATTCAGCTGCCGCCAGATCTGAGTGGGAAGCTCAAGACTGGTGTCCATCATCCGCTGTACGATGGTTTTGCTGCCGACAAAATGGCTGCCAAAAAACGCCAGGGCAAATAGCCAATTGACCACCGTCGGTTTCCACTGAATGAAGGCTTTGTCATCCAGTAAAATGGTGGCGCCACCCAATACAACGACCAGTCCGAGGGTGACCAGCTGCATTTTTTCGATACGGTGGGTTTTGATCCAGGTGTAAGCCATCTGCAACAACGTCGCGGGAATCAGGATGGCGGTGGCCAGAATGATATCGCCACTGAATTTATAGACGGCAAAGAATATAATGACGGGAAGAAAGTCGAGTAATAGTTTCATCGTCCTGCTAATCTGACCAATAAGTGAATGCGAAGGTGCTTACCTGATTGTGACCGACCTGAATCCTGCAGAGCAACCCAAGTTTGATCTGCACATGCATAGTACAGCATCCGATGGTGCTCTGTCCCCGACGGAACTGGTCGAGCGTGCCGCCGAGGCTTCCATCCGTTACCTGGCCCTTACCGACCATGACACCCTGGCAGGCCTGGCGGAAGCGCGTGCAGCCGCTGTCCGACATGATATGGCATTTATTCCGGGGGTTGAGCTGACATGTCGCTGGCATAATCGCACCTTGCACCTGTTGGGGTTGGGTATAGATCCCGATTATGAAGGTTGGCAGGCATATGAAATGCGCCTGCAGTCATTGCGTGAAAAACGTGCAGAAACCATCGCGGCCAAATTACGCGGCAAGCGCGCACCGGACGATATTCTGCAGCGGGCACGTGCTCAGGCAGGCAATGGGCAGATAGGGCGTCCACACTTTGCCAGGGCGCTGCTGGAGGCGGGTGTCGTCAGCAGTGAAAATGAAGCCTTTGACCGCTACCTGGGCCAGGGCAAGGTGGGTGACGTCAAGGCCGAGTGGCCGGATGTGTCCGAAGCCATTGCCATTGTTCAGGCCAGTGGCGGTCGTGCCCTGTTGGCGCACCCAACCAAATACAAGCTGACCTTTTCTCGGTTGCGACTGCTGCTGGCAGAGTTGGCCCGAATCGGGATTGACGGTTTTGAAGTTGCCTATCCCGGCATCAGTCAGGATTATATCCGCTTGCTGCTGAAGCAGGCGGATGAGCTGGATTTACAGGTATCATCAGGCAGTGACTTTCATAATCCGGCTCACCACTGGACGGGGTTGGGGCGCTTTCCCAGGGTCGAAACGCCAAGGCACCTGATACGTGAGTTTCAAACCAATATGCCCCTTCGAGCCTGAGCGAGCGCTTGAATACAGACAGGAGGCCTTATGAGCCAGTTTTTTCAGATACACTCGGAAAACCCGCAGCCGCGCTTGATTCAGCAGGCGGTTGAAATTCTGCGTCAGGGAGGGGTTATTATCTATCCCACCGACTGCGCCTATGCGTTGGGTTGTCATCTTGGCGATAAAAAAGCGGTTGACCGCATTAAACGTATTCGCCGTCTGGATGATAAGCACAACTTTACGCTGGTATGTGATGATCTGTCGTCGATTGGTACCTATGCAAAAGTGGATAATCAGCAGTTCCGACTGTTGAAAGCGCATACCCCGGGCGCCTATACCTTTATTCTGCCGGCCACCACGGAAGTTCCGCGCAGACTACTGCACCCCAAGCGCCGCACCATTGGTATTCGTGTTCCCGATAATGCCATCGTGGCGGCACTGCTGTCGCAATTGGGTGAACCCATAATGAGTACTTCATTGATAATGCCGGATGAAGAACTGCCGTTGACCGATCCTTATGAAATGCGAGATCTGCTTCAGCATCAGGTTGATCTGATCATCGATGGCGGTTATTGCGGTATGGAAGCGACCAGCGTTATCAATATGGTTGAAGAGGTTCCCGAGGTGGTGCGAGAAGGGGCCGGAGCCACGGATTATTTTAAATAAACAGGCTGTTTTTTTATTGAAAAATAGTCTTTAATGGCGATAATTAACGTTAATTAATGACAGATAATGGCCCTTTATAATGACTGACTTCATCAAGACACTGACCCGCAAGAACTCCTTGCGCAAGCAGATCCAGGATATGGATCTGGCTGATATTGATAAGGTAATTGCTGACCTGAACGATATTCGTGCGGAAATCGAGGAAGCTGCGCAGCGCAAGGCGGAAATGGAACAGGCCAAGCAGCAGCAGGTTGAAGAGATTCAGCGCCTGATGAAAGAAGCGGGTATCGGCCTGGACGAGCTTAAACAGGGTGTCGAGCCGGTTGCGCGTAAATCGGTCAAGGCTAAATATGTTATTACCGACAGCGAAGGTCGTGAGCACAGCTGGTCAGGCCGCGGCCGTACACCGATCGCTTTCCGTGAATACATGGATCAGCATAACCTGACCAAGGAACAGTTGCCGACTGTTGAGTGATCAGGCATTATGCCTTCCGGTAAGAAGCCTCTTCGGGATTTCCTGAAGGGGCTTTTTTGATTATTTAAAAACATTGCGGTCGGCCTCAAAGGGCGGCCTCAGGAGACGTCAAAATGCATGATGAAAAATTGCAAAAGGTTTTGGCGCGTTCCGGATTTGGCTCACGTCGTGAGATGGAGCGTTGGATTGAAAGTGGTCGTATCACTCTGAACGACCAGCCAGCGACCCTTGGCGACCGAGTCACTGCCGAGGATCGCGTCAGCGTGGATGGCAAGGCGGTTGAACTGACCTTCTCGGCCACGGCTGAACGTCGTGTACTGGTTTACAACAAGCCGCTGGGTGAGGTCTGTACCCGTCATGATCCCGAAGGCCGTCCGACGGTGTTCGATAACCTGCCGCCGCTCAAGCAGGGGCGCTGGGTTGCGATTGGCCGTCTGGATATCAATACCACCGGGCTGCTGATTTTTACCACTGACGGTGAGCTGGCCAACCGCATGATGCACCCATCCATGCAGATCGACCGTGAGTATGCCGTGCGCGTTCTCGGTGATGTGGATGATGCCATGCTGGAGCGGCTGAAGCAGGGTGTGTTGCTTGAAGATGGTATGGCGCGCTTTACCGATGTGCGCTACTTCGACGGTGAAGGGGCCAACAAGTGGTATCACTGCGTGGTGATGGAAGGCCGTAACCGGGAAGTGCGACGCCTGTGGGAATCTCAGGGGCTGCAGGTGAACCGCCTTAAGCGGGTCCGTTTCGGCCCGGTTTTTCTGCCCAGTGACATCAAGGTTGGTACCTGGCGGGAGCTGACGCCCAAAGAGGTGGATCAGCTGTCAAAAGAGCTGGAGCTGGACGCGGCACGTACACACCGGCCGACGCCTCTGGAGCTGGAGAAGGAGCAGCGCCTGTATAAACGTCAGCGTGTGCGCCAGGAAGTCATAAAAGGTCAGAGTGAGGCGGAGAAGCCGCGCACACCGGGCCGGTCAAGGAGCAAGGCGCGCACCGTTGGACGTCGCAGTGCCGGCAAGCGTGGTCGTCGCGTGTGAATGAAACCGTGAATTGAACCGTGCATTAAATAAGGGGGCTTGAAGCCCCCTTTTCTGTTTCAGCATGCAGTGCCTGTTCAGGCGGATGCATCACCTTGGGCATCCAGTGACTGACCGTTGACCTGACGGCTGTCCGGGCCCATCAGGTACAGATAAAGCGGCATGATCGCGGCCGGGGTCGGGTTGTTCTCCGGTGGCTCGGCCGGGTAGGCAAAGGCGCGCATCTGGGTCCGGGTGGCACCCGGGTTGATGGCGTTGACACGGATGTTGGGGTTGTTGTCGAGCTCGTCCGCCAGCACCTGCATCATGCCTTCGGTGGCAAACTTGGACACGGCATAGGCGCCCCAGTAGGCGCGTCCCTTGCGGCCTACGCCGGATGACGTGAAGATGATCGAGGCGTCGCTCGAACGCTGCAGCAGGGGCAGCAGTGTCTGGGTCATCAGGAAAGGGGCCTGCACATTGACACGCATTACCTGCTCCCAGGTGATCGGGTCGTAGTGCTCGATCGGGGTGCGCATGCCCAGCAGTCCTGCATTGTGCAGGACGCCGTCCAGATGGCCGAACTCGTCAAACAGCTGATTGCTGAGCTCGATATAGTCGTGTTCGCTGGCGGAGTCCAGATTCATCGGTACGATGGCAGGTTGGGGGTAACCGGCGCTTTCGATCTCGTCGTACAGCGATTCCAGTTTTTCCAGTGTCCGTCCCAGCAGGACGACGGTGGCACCGTGAGCAGCATACTGCCAGGCGGCTGCGCGACCTATGCCCTCGCCGGCACCGGTCACCAGAATGATGCGGTCTTTCAGCAGATCGGCAGGGGCGTTGTAGTGAAACATCCTAAACTCCTTGGTCAGGTCTGGCGTAAAGCAACGCTTAGATTGCCTGTAATAATGAGTGTAGCAGGGGCTGCAGGTCGGTTGAGCCATGACTGATGTAATCGCTGTGCCATTGCTCGGGTGTTTCGCCCGGGTTGAGATAGCCCCAGCCGGCAGCAACGGTCTTCATGCGGGCTGCGCGCCCGGCTTCAATGTCGCGCAGATGGTCGCCCACATAGAGGGTCTTCTCAGGTTCGACGCCCAGTTGGCGGCAGGCCAGAAGCACCCCCTCGGGATCCGGTTTGGCGCGGCTGACGTCTTCCGGGCAGACAACGCTGCCGCAGCGGTTGTTCAGTCCCAGTGCTTCAAGCAGGGGCAGGGTGAAGCGTTGTGGCTTGTTGGTCACTATGCCCCACTGGATCTCCTGCTCCTCCAGCCAGCTCAGCAGTTCATGCATGCCCGGAAATAGGCTGCTGCTGACCAGCAGTTGCTCGGCATAATAGTCGAGCAGTTGCTGGTGCAGACGTGGAAAGGCTTCGTCTTCCGTGGTCAATGAAAAGGCGTGACAGACCATGGCGCGCGCGCCGTTGGAAACCTGAGTGCGCAGGGAATCGTAATTGATTGCCGGGCGTCCGGCTTCGGCCAGCATGCGGTTGACGACACGATGAAAGTCCTGCGCGGTGTCCAGCAGGGTGCCATCCAGGTCGAAGAGTACGGCAGCCGGTCTGTCCATCAGCGAGCCTCTTTGCGGCAGGCCAGCATGTAGTTTACATCCACGTCATTGGCATCCAGGCGGTAGGCCTTGGTCAGCGGGTTGTAGACCAGGCCGGTGATTTCGTCGATTTCCAGGTATGCCGAGCGGACCATGTGGCCCAGTTCCGAGGGGCGCAGGAACTTGTTGAAGTCGTGGGTACCCGCCGGTACCAGCTTGAGCAGCCGTTCAGCGCCGAGGATGGCAAACAGATAACTCTTCGGATTGCGGTTCAGTGTCGACAGGAAAACCTTGCCACCGGGCTTGGTCAGTCGGGCGCAGGCGCGTACGACCGAGGCAGGGTCGGGGACATGCTCCAGCATCTCCATGCAGGTGACAATGTCATAGGCTTCCGGTTGCTCGTCGGCCAGATCCTCGACCGTGATGCGGCGGTAACTGACCTTGACGCCGCTCTCCAGGCCATGGAGTTTGGCGACCTTAAGTGGCGCTTCGCCCATGTCGATACCGCTGACCTCGGCGCCACGATGGGCCATGGCTTCGGACAGAATGCCGCCGCCGCAGCCTACATCCAGAACCTTTTTGCCGGCAAGCTGGCCGATGCGGTCGATGAAATCCACCCGCAGCGGGTTGATGTCATGCAGAGGCTTGAACTCGCTGTCACGATCCCACCAGCGGCTGGCCAGTTCTTCGAATTTGGCGATTTCAGCCGGGTCCAGGTTCAACCCGCGATCCTCTTTCATGCTCAGTATCCTTGGTCAAGATTCCAGTTGGCCGCATTCTAGCATCATGGGGTTGGGCGCGGAAATCGGGACGCAGCGGCAAGAGTGTCACTTTGCCGCGCTGATGCGGGGCTGTGGTGGCGTTCGAGGTTAGCGTGAATTGATCCGTGCTGTGGTATACTTCCGCGGTTTATAAGCGCGCCATCAGGGCGTGCTCGGGTACCGGATCAAGGAAAGCTGTGCGAATGGGTGATTTAGCCAAAGAAGTTCTGCCAGTCAACATTGAAGACGAGCTGAAACAGTCCTACCTCGATTACGCCATGAGCGTAATTGTCGGCCGAGCTCTGCCGGATGTGCGTGACGGCCTGAAACCGGTTCATCGGCGCGTATTGTTCGCCATGAACGAACTGAACAACGACTGGAACAAGCCGTACAAGAAGTCGGCGCGTGTGGTCGGTGACGTTATCGGTAAATACCACCCGCACGGTGACAGTGCGGTGTATGACACCATCGTGCGTATGGCGCAGGACTTTTCCATGCGCTACATGCTGGTGGATGGCCAGGGTAACTTCGGTTCCGTCGATGGCGACTCGGCGGCTGCCATGCGTTACACCGAAATCCGCATGGCCAAAATCTCCCACGAGCTGCTGGCCGACCTGGACAAGGAAACGGTGGATTTCGTCGACAACTACGACGGCACCGAAAAAATCCCCGCGGTTCTGCCTACCCGTGTGCCCAATTTGCTGGTCAACGGTTCAGCCGGTATCGCCGTGGGCATGGCGACCAATATTCCGCCGCACAACCTGGGTGAAATCGTCAAAGGCTGTATTGCCCTGATCGACAACCCGGACATCAGCATCGATGACCTGATGGAATTCATACCGGGTCCTGATTTCCCCACCGGCGGTATCATCAACGGCCGAGCCGGTATTCTGCAGGCCTATCGCACCGGTCGCGGTCGTATTTATGTCCGTGCCCGTCATCACATTGAGGACCACCCCAAAAACGGTCGTCCGATGCTGGTGATCACCGAGCTGCCGTATCAGCTTAACAAGGCACGTCTGATCGAGAAGATCGCAGACCTGGTCAAAGAGAAGAAGATCGAAGGCATCAGCGAGCTGCGTGACGAGTCCGACAAGGATGGCATGCGCGTCGTCATCGAGCTGCGTCGCGGTGAAGTGCCTGAGGTGATCATTAACAACCTCTTCGCCCAGACTCAGCTGCAGAGCGTGTTCGGCATCAACATGGTGGCGCTGGTCGATGGTCAGCCGAAGATTCTGGATCTGAAAACGATTCTGGAATGCTTCGTGCGTCACCGCCGCGAAGTGGTGACCCGTCGTACCATTTATGAACTGCGCAAGGCCCGTGAACGTGGCCATGTATTGGAAGGTCTGGCGATAGCTCTGGCCAACATCGATCCGGTGATCGAGCTGATCAAGCAGTCACCGACGCCGGCCGAAGCCAAGGAACGCCTGATCGCGACCGCCTGGGTGCCCGGCAACGTCACCGAGATGCTGGAGCGTGCCGGCGAGACCGCCTGCCGCCCGGAAGATCTTGAGCCGCAGTACGGCATGCGCGATGGCCACTATTACCTGTCGCCGGTTCAGGCACAGGCGATACTGGATTTGCGTCTGCACCGCCTGACCGGTCTGGAACACGAAAAGCTGATCGGTGAATACCGCGAGCTGCTGGAGAAGATCGCCGAGCTGCTGCACATTCTGGGCTCCTACGAGCGCCTGATGGAGGTGATTCGCGAAGAGCTGGATGCCCTGGTAGCCGAGTATGCCGATGATCGTCGTACCGAGATCCAGGCCTCCATGCAGGATCTGACCACGGCTGACCTGATCACCGAAGAAGACATGGTGGTCACCATTTCCCACGCCGGTTACGCCAAGACCCAGCCGCTGTCCGATTATCAGGCGCAGCACCGTGGCGGCCGTGGCAAGTCGGCTACGGCGATGAAGGATGAAGACTTCATCGAGCACATGTTGATTGCCAATACGCATGACACCGTGCTCTGCTTCACCAACCTGGGCAAGGTGTACTGGCTCAAGGTCTACGAGATTCCTGCCGCATCACGCACTTCGCGTGGTCGTCCGGTGGTCAACATCCTGCCGCTGGCGGAAGAGGAGCGGATCAGCACCATCCTGCCGGTGAAAGAGTTCGATCCGGAGCGCTTCATCTTCATGGCGACCGCCAACGGTACCGTCAAGAAAACGCCGCTGGATGCCTTCTCGCGTCCGCGCAGTACCGGCCTGATCGCGCTGGATATTGTCGACGGCGACCGCCTGATCGGCGCCACCCTGACCAGTGGTCAGGACGATGTGATGCTGGTCACCAGTGCCGGCAAGGCGATCCGCTTCAACGAAAACGATGTGCGTGCCATGGGCCGTACCGCCCGCGGTGTGCGTGGCGTGAAGATGGATGAGGGTGTGTGCGTCATCTCGTTGATGGTGCCTCAGGAGGGCGGCGAAGTGCTGACCGCTTCCGAGAACGGCTATGGCAAGAAAACCCGTGTGGATGAGTTCCCGCTGCGTGGTCGTGGTGGCCAGGGCGTCATTGCCATGCAGTGTACCGAGCGCAATGGCCAGTTGGCCGGTGCGGTGCAGGTGTTTGCCGGCGATGATGTCATGCTGATCAGCAACCGCGGCACTCTGGTACGCACCCGCTGTAACGAAATCTCCAGCCTGGGGCGCAACACCCAGGGGGTTATGCTGATCCGTCTGGCCGAAGAGGAAGCGCTGGTGGGTATCGCCCGCATCGAAGAGCCCGATGAAGAAGACATTGACGCGGAAGAGGCTGTCGAAGCAGCAGACGCCGCAGAGCCGAATGCGGCAGCAGGAGACAAGGCTCCTGACGCCGGTGATGAATAATTCCGTTTATACAGTGGAAGCTAAACCGATATGACGCGCAAATTCAATTTCAGTGCAGGTCCCGCTGCACTGCCCGAAGAGGTTCTGTTGCAGGCTCAGGCCGAACTGCTGGACTGGCATGGCGAAGGGCTCTCCATCATGGAAATGAGCCATCGCAGTGCCGAGTATGTCGGTGTGGCCGCTCAGGCCGAGCAGGACCTGCGCGACCTGATGGGTATTCCGGACAACTATAAGGTATTGTTCCTGCAGGGCGGCGCTAGTGCCCAGTTCGCCATGGTACCGATGAACCTGCTGCGGGGTGCCGAGTCGGCCGACTATATCAACACCGGCATCTGGTCGACCAAGGCGATCAAGGAAGCCCAGCGCTACGGCCGTATCAACATTGCGGCCAGCACCGAGGCCAACAGCTTTACTTCGGCACCTGGCCAGTCCGAGCTGCAGCTTGATCCCAAGGCGGCCTACCTGCACTACACCACCAATGAAACCATCGGTGGTGTCGAGTTTGACTACATCCCCGACAGCGGTAATGTGCCGCTGGTGGCGGACATGTCGTCCGATATTCTGTCGGTACCGGTGGATGTCAGTCGCTTTGGCCTGATCTATGCCGGTGCGCAGAAGAACATTGGCCCGGCGGGCCTGACCGTGGTAATCGTGCGCGAAGACCTGATCGGTCAGACGCTGGCGGGTACGCCGAGCATGTACGACTACAAGATCCATGCTGATGCCGATTCCATGAACAACACTCCGCCGACGTTCGGCTGGTACCTGGCGGGGCTGGTATTCCAGTGGCTCAAGCGTCAGGGTGGTGTCGAGGCGATCGCCGAGGTCAACCGCCGCAAGGCTGCCAAACTGTATGCCGCCATCGACGGCAGTGATTTCTACGGCAACCCGGTGGCGATCAACAACCGTTCGATCATGAACGTGCCCTTTACGCTGGCGGATGCTGCCCTGGAAAAACGCTTCCTGGAGCTGGCAGAAGCGGAAGGACTGCTCAACCTGCAGGGACACCGTTCCGTGGGTGGCATGCGTGCCAGCATCTACAACGCCGTGCCGGAAGCGGCCGTGGATGCCCTGATCGATTTCATGCAGCGTTTCGAGAAAGAGCAGGCCTGAAATGAGTGCGAACCAACCGCCGTCGGCTGATGCCCAGGAAGCGGAGCTGCGGGTTCTGCGCGATCGGATCGACAGCGTAGACCGCCAGATCCACCAACTGCTCAACGACCGTGCGCGTCTGGCGCAGCAGGTTGCGGAAGTGAAGGAGCGCTACCGGCAGGGCGATGAAACCCCGGCGTTTTACCGCCCCGAGCGCGAGGCTCAGGTGTTGCGTGCCGTGATGGCGCGTAACGAAGGGCCGCTGGCCGATACGACCGTTGCCCGGTTGTTTCGTGAGGTGATGTCAGTCTGTCTGGCGCTGGAAGAACCGCTCAAGGTGGTTTTTCTGGGGCCGGAAGGGACCTTTACTCAACAGGCTGCGCAGAAGCATTTTGGCCAGGCCGCCGAATGTCATGCGCTGGACAGCCTGGAGCAGGTGTTCACCGCGGTCGAACAGTCACAAGCCCATTATGCGGTGGTGCCGATCGAAAGCGAGGATGCCGGCCTGATCCGTCATACGCTGGATCTGTTCCGCCGTTTCGACCTGCATATCTGTGGCGAGGTGGAGCTGTCGCCGGAAGCCGCTTCCGGTCAGGCTAATCGCTGTCCGCGCTATCTGGTGATCGGTCGTGACGCCATCGGCCCCAGTGGCGAGGACAAGACGTCACTGCTGCTGGTGTGTCATGACGAACCCGGTGCGCTGCATGAGCTGCTGGCGCCTTTCCACCGACGACAGATCAGCCTGACCCGTCTGGAAACCCGCAGCAGCGGCGAGCATGACTGGAAGATGCTGTTCTATATTGACTTTGAGGGGCATGTCAGTGACCCGCACATCAGTGAATTGCTGGCGGAGCTGAACACCCTTCAGATAGAGGTCAAGCTTCTGGGGTCCTACCCGAAAGCCGTATTGTAAGTCTTACCCGAGCAGAAGGATGCCAACACATGTCATGTGACTTTATGGCTCTGGCAACACCCGGCGTGCAGGGACTGCATCCCTATGAGGCCGGCAAGCCGGTGGAAGAGCTTGAGCGCGAGCTGGGTATCAGCAATATCATCAAGCTGGCCAGCAACGAAAACCCGCTGGGACCCAGCGAGAAAGCGATGGCGGCAGTACAGGCAGCGCTGGCCGACTCCACCCGTTATCCCGACAGCAACGGTTTTGGCCTTAAGCGAGCGCTGCAGCGCTATTACGGCCTGGAGGCCGCCCAGCTTACCCTGGGCAACGGCTCCAACGATGTACTGGAGCTGATTGCCCGTGCCTTCCTCAATCCGGGTGATGAAGTCGTATTTTCCGAGTACGCCTTTGCGGTCTACCCCATCGTAACCCAGGCCTGTGGTGCCCGTGCGGTCGTGACACCGGCTCGAGACTATGGCCACAATCTGCTGGCGATGGCTGAGGCGATCACCGAGCGCACGCGACTGCTGTTCATTGCCAATCCGAACAATCCGACCGGCACGGCACTGATGCGTGACGAGCTGGTTGCCTTTCTGGATGCGGTACCCGAGCGGGTCATTGTGGTGCTGGATGAAGCCTACACCGAGTATGTGGATCAGGCCGATTTTCCCAATGGCCTGGCGCTGCTGCCACATTATCCCAACCTGATCGTAACGCGTACCTTTTCCAAGGCCTGGGGACTGGCGGGGCTGCGTGCAGGCTTTGCCGCGGCGAATCCGGCGATTACCGACCTGCTCAACCGGGTGCGCCAGCCGTTCAATGTCTCTCATCTGGCGCTGGCCGCGGCTGAAGCGGTACTCGATGATCGTGACTACCTGCAGCGCAGCGTCGAACTGAACCGCGCTGGCATGCAACAGCTGGAGCAAGGGCTCAAGCTGCAGGGGCTGGGTTACATCCCCTCGTTCGGCAATTTCATTACCGTGGACATGGCCCGTCCGGCACAGCCGGTCTTCGAAGCTCTGCTGCGTGAAGGTGTCATCGTGCGTCCGCTGGGACCCTATCGCATGCCTCAGCACCTGCGCATCAGTATTGGTCTGGCGGAAGAAAACGATCGTTTCCTGCGGGCGCTCAGACAGGTGCTTGCGTGCTGAACTATACCTCTGCTGCGCAATACCGACTGCAACGTGTACTGATCATTGGCCTGGGCCTGATTGGTGGCTCCCTGGCCAAGGCACTGAAAACCCGCTCCTGTGTGGCGGAGGTCGTTGGCGCCGACCGCAATCAGGATGAATGCCGTTTGGGCCTGCAGCTGGGCGTGGTGGACCGCATTGCCGAGGACCTGCCGGCCGAAGTGGCCGCTGCCGATCTGGTGGTACTGGCGGTGCCGGTCAAGGCGATGGAAACCGTTCTGGAGCAGATTCGTCCCCATTTAAGGCTGCAGACACTGCTCACCGATGTGGGCAGCACCAAGGGTAATCTGGTGCAGGCAGCGCGACGGCTTTTTGGCCATCTGCCGCCCACCTTCATCCCCGGACACCCGATTGCCGGTGCCGAGAAGAGCGGCGTACGCGCCGCCGATGCCGATCTGTTCGAGCACCACAAGGTGATTCTGACGCCGCTGCCGGAAACCGATGCCAACGCGACACTGGAGCTGGCCCGCCTGTGGCAGGCGGTTGGCGCGGAAGTGTTGCAGATGGAGGTGGATCGGCACGACGAGGTGCTGGCGGCCACCAGTCACTTGCCGCATCTGCTGGCCTTCTCGCTGGTGGATACGCTGGCGCGGGAAGAGGAAAATCTCGATATTTTTCGCTATGCCGCCGGCGGCTTTCGTGACTTTACACGAATCGCAGCCAGCGATCCCACCATGTGGCATGACATCTGTATCGCCAACCGTGAGGCCATCCTGGCCCAGATCGACCGCTACACCGGCGGCGTTGCCCGCCTGCGCGCGGCAATCGAGCAGGGCGACAGCGAGGGCATGCTGGGCATATTTACCCGCGCCAAGGCGGCACGGGATCACTTCACACGGTTGCTCAACAAGGCTGCCTATTCATCGAATGATCATACACGGTCGGTAAACTTGCGCGCCCAGGGAGGAGCCGAACTCAGTGGTGAGTTCAGTCTGCCCGGAGACAAGTCGATCTCCCATCGTGCCATCATTCTTGCGGCGCTCGCTGAAGGCGTCACCGACATCAAGGGCTTTCTTGAGAATGAGGACAGCCTGGCAACGCTGCAGGCACTGCGCGACATGGGGGTGGTGATCGAAGGGCCGCATCAGGGACAGGTCAGAGTGTTCGGAGTGGGTTTGAACGGCCTTCAGCCGCCGCCGGGACCGCTGTACCTGGGCCACTCGGCGACAGCGATGCGATTGCTGGCCGGTGTGCTGGCGGCGCAGCCCTTTGATACCGAGCTGTTCGGTGACGAGGCGCTGTGTCGACGTGATATGACCCGGGTGGCCGAGCCGCTTCGGCAGATGGGCGCACTGATCGAGACCGGTGAAGCCGGTGGCGCGCCGTTGCGTATCAAGGGTGGGCAGTCGCTGTGCGGTATCGATTATCGCCTGCCGGTGCCCAGTGCACAGGTCAAATCGTCACTGTTGCTGGCGGGTCTTTGGGCCAAGGGTGATACCTGTATTCGAGAATCGCTGGCGACCCGCGATCATACTGAGCGCATGCTGGCGGCCTTGGGCGCCAATATCTGTTGTTCAACTGGATCTGTCAGGCTGAAGCCGGGTGCGACACTGCACGCTACCGGCATCCATGTGCCAGGTGACATCTCCTGGGCCACGCTGTTCATGCTGGTGGCCGGGAGCGGACACAATCGTGGTGAGTATCGTCTGCAGTCGGTCGGTATCAACCCAAGCCGTATGGGTGCCCTGCAGGTGCTGCAGCAGATGGGGGCCGATATCCGGCTTGAGCAGATGCGCGAGCAGCTGGGCGAACCTGTCGCCGACCTTCTGGTGGCCGCGGGTCAGAAGCTCAAGGGGACTCAAGCGGATGCCTCCTTGCTGGCGGCGGCCGTGGATGAGTTGCCGTTGTTGCTGGTGGCAGCGGCGGTGGCCGACGGCGAAAGCCGATTCAGCGGTCTGACTGGTTTGAGGCACAAGGAAGATGATCCGGTACAGAAAACAGTCGTGATGTTGGCTGAGCGGGGGGTGTCGGTTACTCAGGATGAGGACAGTATCCGCATTACCGGTGGTGGATTGCAGGGGGGCAGCATTGAAGCCAGGGGCAGCCTGCGCCTGGCAATGGCCGCTGTGGCGGCCGGACTCTGCTGCGCCGAAACCCTGACAGTGAATCAGAGTGGAGCTTTGCTGGCAGCCTATCCCGACTTTGTCGAACAGGCGCAGCGGGCAGGTCTGAATGTTCATAAGGAGGAGGACTGATGTCCACCCAGGAGAAAAAGGTTGCGGTCATCGCGGTTGATGGCCCCAGTGGATCAGGCAAGGGCACTATCTGTCAGCTGCTGGCAAAAGCATTGGGCTGGCAGTTGCTGGACAGCGGGGCGTTGTACCGTTTGACAGCGCTGGCTGCACGCCATCACGGCGTTGAACTGGACGATGTTGAAGCGCTGGAAGTCCTGGCCGCTCATCTGGATGTGCAATTCAAGGCGTCCGATAACGGCAAGGGGCTGCAGATCATACTGGAAGGCGAAGAGGTGACCCAGGCGATTCGCAACGAGCGGGTCGGAGAAGAGGCCTCCGTCATAGCGGCGCTGGGACCGGTACGCGAGGCACTGTTGAACCGCCAGCGTGACTTTGCACGGGCGCCGGGGCTGGTAGCGGATGGTCGTGACATGGGTACCGTGGTCTTTCCCGGGGCTGAATTGAAGATCTACCTGGATGCCAGTGCGGAAGAGCGTGCGCAGCGCCGTTATAAGCAGTTGATTAGCAAGGAACCCGGTGCTAGCCTTGATGATATATTGAACGATATAAAGGCGCGTGATGCGCGTGATATGAATCGCGCGGTTGCGCCGCTGAAACCTGCGCCGGATGCAGTCAGGCTCGATACCACCCGCATGACCATTGATGAGGTGTTGCAGGCGGTGCTGGATGAAGCCAGACACAGAGGGCTGCGTTGATGTAGCCAAACTTGGGAAGGAACGGTAATGAGCGAAAGTTTTGCGGAGCTGTTTGAAGAGAGTTTGAAAGAGCTGGACATGGCGCCCGGATCAATCGTGACCGGCACTGTGGTGGCGATTGATAACGACTTTGTGATCGTCAATGCAGGACTTAAATCAGAGGGCGTTATTCCTCTGGAGCAGTTCCGTAATGACAAGGGCGAATGCGATCTTAAGGTCGGTGATGAAGTGCGTGTGGCACTGGAATCACTGGAAGATGGCTTTGGCTCGACCGTTCTCTCCCGAGAGCGCGCCAAGCGTATGGAAGCCTGGGGCGTACTCGAAGAAGCCTATGAAGCCGGCAGCAGTGTTCATGGTCACATCGTCGGCCGCGTTCGTGGTGGCTTGACGGTAAACGTCAATGGCCTGAATGCCTTCCTGCCCGGTTCCCTGGTGGACATTCGTCCGCTGCGCGACACCGCCCACCTTGAAGGTCAGGAGCTGGAGCTGCGCATCGTCAAGCTGGATGCCCGCAGCAACAACCTGGTGGTATCTCGCCGTGCGGTGCTGGAAGAAGCCTACAGCCAGGAGCGTGAAAAGCTGCTGGAAAAGATGGAAGAGGGGCTGGTGGTCAAGGGTATCGTCAAGAACCTGACCGACTACGGTGCCTTCATCGATCTGGGTGGCATCGATGGCCTGTTGCATATCACCGATATCGCCTGGAAGCGTGTCAAACATCCCAGTGAAGTGCTCAACGTGGGTGACGAGATCGACGTCAAGGTGCTGAAATATGATGCTGAGCGCAAGCGTGTCTCTCTGGGTCTCAAGCAGTTGCAGGAAGACCCGTGGAACAAGCTCACCGCCGAATATTCAACCGGCAGTCGAGTCAAGGCGAAGGTAACCAATCTGACCGACTACGGTTGCTTTGCCGAGATCGCACCGGGTATCGAAGGTCTGGTACACGTGTCCGAGATGGACTGGACCAACAAGAATATTCATCCCTCCAAAGTGGTGCAGGTGGGTGATGAAGTCGAGGTGATGATTCTCGATATCGACCAGCAGCGTCGCCGCATTTCACTGGGTATGAAGCAGTGTCAGGCCAACCCCTGGGAACAGTTTGCCGGTCAGTACGCCAAGGGTGATCTGATCAAGGGGCGTGTGCGCTCGATCACCGACTTCGGTGTGTTTATCGGTCTGAACGGCGGTATCGATGGTCTTGTGCACCTGTCTGACCTGTCCTGGGACCTGCCGGGTGAAGAGGCAATGAAAGCCTACAACAAGGGCGATGAGGTCGAGGCACTGGTGCTGTCCGTGGATCCCGAACGTGAGCGTATCGCACTGGGCATCAAGCAGCTGAATTCCGATCCTTTTACCGAATATGCCGATCAGCATCCCAAGGGCAGTATCGTTACCGGTACCATCCAGGATGTGAACCCGCGTCAGGCAACTATTGCCCTGGCTGAAGGCGTCGAAGCGCTGCTCAAGGTTTCCGAGCTGTCGGAAGCGCATGTGGCTGACCTGACCACCGAACTCAAGGTGGGTGATGAGCTGGAGGCGGCCGTATTGAGCGTTGATCGTCGCAACCGCACGCTCAACCTGTCTGTCCGTCAGATGGAAAGAGCGCAGGTCAAGCAGGCCATGAAGACGGTCCAGGAGCAGCCGAGCCAGGATCAGGGGCCGACTACCATCGGCGACTTGATCAAGCAGCAGATGAAAAAACAGGACTCCTGATTCCCGCATCGCTCATGTCTGAGGCCCTGCGGAAGTGGGGCCTTCGGTCTGAACCGGAGGTGTTATGACCAAGTCAGAATTAATCGAGCGTTTGATCGATGCCCACCCCGAACTGTCGGTCAAGGATGTAGAGCTGGCTGTCAAAACCATGCTGGACCATATGACCGATGCCCTGTCGACCGGGGAGCGCATCGAAATTCGCGGTTTCGGCAGCTTCTCGTTACACTATCGGGCCCCGCGTATGGGACGTAATCCCAAAACGGGAGAGGCCGTTCCCCTGACAGCCAAATTTGTTCCTCACTTCAAACCCGGTAAGGAATTGCGTGATCAGGTGAACGAAGGGCTTAAAGCCGGCTATTGAGTTCCCTGTCATAATATCGCCGGTCAATTGCAGAGGAAATACGCGTGAACTGGCTGAAGAAACTTGTCCTGACCCTGCTGGCGCTGCTCGTGATCGGCATCGGCATTCTGTTTACCATCCACAATACTCAACCGGTGAGCATCGATCTGGTGTTTTTCACTTCGCCCCAGGCAAGTCTGTCTCTCTGGCTGATTGCGGTGTTTGTGCTCGGTGGCATCTGTGGCATGTTGCTGAGTGCACTGTCCCTGCTGGCACTGCGAACCCGACTCAGCTCGTCCCGTCGCAGGGAGCAGGCGTTCCGCAAGGAGCTTGATCAACTGCGCACGGCCGGCTTGAAAAAAACCAGCTGAAATGTTGTCGGACTACCTGCTGATTGTTCCCCTGTTTGCCGCAGTGGGTGCCGGTTGGTGGCTGGGCAGATCCCAGATTCTGAACCGTCAGGCGACCGAGCCCTCCACCGCCGATCTCAGTCGGGAGTACTTCACCGGACTTGATCATCTGATCAATGAAAACACCGATGAAGCGATCGAAAGTTTTATTCGCGCACTGGAGATCAACTCTGATACGATTCCGGCCCATCTGACACTGGCCAAGCTGTTTCGACGCAAGGGTGAAGTGGACCGGGCTGTTGGCATCCATCAGAAACTGCTGGCGCGCCCCGACCTGTTGCCGGCTGATTCCCTGCGGATCCAGATGGCCCTGGCGCGTGATTATGATGCGCTGGGGCTGCTCGATCGCGCGGAAAACCTGCTGCAGGACATAATCCTCAGAGCGGTTGATGGCGAAGCGCGTCGCAAGGCGCTGCTGTTGCTGGTCAAACTGTACGAAAAGGAAAGGGAGTGGCAGCAGGCGCTGGATACGGCGCGTCAGTTGCAGGCGGCTGATAGGGTCGAAATAGAGTCTGAGCTGGCCCATTACTGCTGTGAACGGGCCGAAGTGGTGCTGCGTGAGGGCGATTCGGCCAGTGCTGAAAAGTACCTGCGTCAGGCCCTGGTCTATGACAGTGGCTGTTGCCGAGCGAGCCTGATTCGCGCCAGGATGCAGATGGCACAGGGGCGCTGGCGTGCGGCCATCAAGGCGTTGAAGCAGGTGCTGGAGCAGAATTCGCTGTTTGTACCCGAAACTCTGCAGCCTCTGTCAGACTGTTATCGTGCCCTGGGTACTGAAAATGAGCTGGACGAGTATCTACGCACCTGCCTCAGAGAGGCACCTTCGGCCAGTGTTATCCTGGCATTGGCGGATAGGATCTGGCAGACCAAGGATGTTTATGCCGCCGGCAAGTTCCTCACGGAAGAGCTTAAAAAGCGCCCATCGATCAGGGGGTTCAACCGTCTGATCGACATGCACATCGACTATGGTTCCCGCAGTGCCCGCCAGAGCCTCAGCGTCTTGCGAGGGCTGACCGGGCAGCTGGAACAAAGCAAACCCATTTATCAGTGCAACCACTGCGGCTTTGCTGGACGGACGCTGCATTGGCAATGTCCATCCTGCAAGCAGTGGGGCACGACTGGCCCCATACAGGGGCTTGAAGGCGAGTAAGAGATTTTCATAGATGACCACCGATACCAACCGAATCATAGTCGCTCTCGATTACCCCGATCAGGAATCGGCCCTGCAGATGGCAAGGCAGCTGGACCCGAAGCTGTGTCGGGTTAAAGTGGGCAAAGAGCTGTTTACCCGTTGCGGACCTGCGGTGGTTGAGGCCCTGCACCGTCTTGGCTTCGAAGTGTTTCTGGACCTGAAATTTCATGACATTCCCAATACCACGGCACGCGCCGTTCGCGCTGCAGCGGAAATGGGTGTCTGGATGGTCAACGTACATGCATCCGGTGGCCGTCGCATGATGGCAGCGGCGCGCGAGCAGCTGGAACAGGTCAATGACAATCGCACTCTGCTGATCGCGGTTACGGTACTGACCAGTATGGAACGTGCCGATCTGGCGGAAATCGGTCTGGATCTGGATCCGATGGGGCAGGTAGTTCGGCTGGCCAAGCTGACCCAGTCGTCCGGGCTCGATGGTGTGGTCTGTTCGGCGCAGGAGGTCGCGGCGATACGTGCCGCCATTGAGCAGCCGTTTGCACTGGTCACGCCGGGTATTCGTCCGGCGGATGCAGAGCAGGGCGATCAGCGCCGGATCATGACGCCGGGCGAAGCGATTCGGACCGGCAGTGACTACCTGGTAATAGGTCGGCCGATTACTCAGGCGTCTTCTCCCAAGGATGTGGCTGAACGCATACAGCAGGAAGTCACCGCGGCCTTGAGCAGCCGATAAAGCTGATCAGGGTCAACAAGCAGTCAGGCAAGGCTTCAGGTTTGGCTGCTCGCTGACTAGTATGATCAGCGTCGGTCAGGGATGGCCGGCGCTCTCATCCCATTGAAAGGAAGCGATCATGATCAAGCGTCTTTTGGGCAGCGTGCTGCTCTCTTCTGCCCTGGTGTTTTCTCCCTTCTCACTGGCCGCCGAGCCGGTTGACATCAATACCGCCAGTGCGACTCAGATTGCAGCAGCACTGAATGGCATAGGTGCGGCCAAGGCCGAAGCCATCGTGGCCTATCGTGAAGCCAACGGCCCCTTTATCGCAGTGGACCAGCTGACCGATGTAAAAGGCATAGGCCCGGCAACGGTAGACAAAAACCGTACATTGATTCTGCTGGCGCCAGGCGAAGCCAAATAGAGCGACATTTCGGGCCGGTATTCGCCGGCCCGCCTCCTGTTCATTATTTTGATGTGAGTTGCTCAGCCCGCCTGGAGTGCAAAGGCCAGGACCACCGGAATGATCACCAGACTGCTGATATTGCCCAACAATACAATTGAAGCCACCTGCTGAGGTTCCTGCTTGTAGCGCTCGGCAATCATGTAGTTGAGGACCGCAGGGGGCAGTGCACCAAAGATCAGCAGATAACTGAACTGCAGCGGTTCCAGTTGCAGAAAGGGTTGCACGGCCAGCGCGACCATAATGCCGCTCAGCGGTGCCAGCAGACTGCCCCACAGGCCGATTTTCCAGTTTGAAAAGTCCACGCTGGTCATGCGTACACCCAGGGCAAACAGCATCAGCGGAATGGCGATCTGTCCCAGCATGTCAACCGGCACCTGGACGACATTGGGCAGAGTCCAGCCAAAACTGCTGACCAAAAGGCCAGCGATGGTGGCAATAATCATCGGCATGCGCAGCACGTTCAGCGGGTTGGTGCGGTGATCGAGCATGTAGGTGCCCACGGTAAAATGCAGCAGGTTTTCCACCAAAAAGAGTACTACAGCTGCAGGCAGTGCCTGTTCACCGAAGGCCAGAACCAGCAAAGGGATGCCCAGGTTGCCACTGTTGTTGAACATCATCGGCGGCAGGAAGGTCTTGAGCTGCACACCCAACAGCCGGCACAGTGGCCAGATCAACAGGCCAGAGCCGAGCACCACAATCACGGCACCAATGGCAAGATTGGAGTAGGTCGGCAAGTCGAAGGATTTTGCCGACATTACCGAGAAGATCAGCGCGGGGCAGAAGACATCGATATTGATGCGATTGGCAATCGCCATGTCGGTGTCTCTGGCCCTGGCGTAGAAAAAGCCAACGCTGACGATGGCTGCCAGCGGAAATACGGTGAGAAAAATGCGTTCCAGCAGGGCGAGCGAAGTGCTGTCCATGTAAGTTCCTTAGGCCGGCCCGATCGGGCCGGTCTGCCCGTCGGATCAGAGATGGTCTTGAGCGCCCGGCACCCTGAGCACGAAATCCTTGACCGAGCCAATAGCCTTATCGATTCTGTGCTGAGGGTGTCCCAAGCTGTTTCCAGTGGCCATGATGATAACATCAGCAGCAGGTTTTTCCGCCTGTCCCCGCAGGTTATCAATTCGAGCACCGATGGTTGCAACGCAGCTGTGCTCAGGAGGGGGCATGCGGTTCCTCGCCTGAAAGCTTCGGACGTGAGCAGCGTTCAAGCAGGTACACCACGGAACGATACTCGATGCCGCTGTGATGGCTCAGCCCGATCTCACAGGTACGGCTGGTTGAATAACCGCCGCTGCAGTGTCCGACCTGGTCCTTGAGGCTGCGCAGAGCACTGGCGTTCAATTCAGGAGTGCTGAACCCCTTGTCACCGGCAAAACCGCAGCAGGTAATCTGGTCCGGTATCACCACATTTGAACTGCAGGCCGTCAGCAGGCGTTTGAGCGGGGCATCCAATCCTTGACGCTGGCTACTGCAGGTGATGTGCAGGGCCAGAGGTTCATCAACAGGGGTGATATCGAGTTTTGGCAATACAAAGCGGTCGAGAAATTCGATGCTGTCGTAGATCTGCAGTTCTCTGGGCTTGCCTTCCTGCAGGCGCAGGCTGCACGGACTGGTATCCGAATATACCGGAATACGCCCCTGCTCAGTGACCCTCATCAGCTGCTGAACAAGTTCGCTGCGCTTGCGATCTGCTGCCTCGAACATGCCCTTCGACTGGAAGGGCATGCCACAGCAAAGGCCTTCAAGTGCATCGGGCAGGATGACCTCGAAGCCGGCACGGCTCAGCAGTTGAATGGTTTTGTCTGCCAGTGATGCCGGGTCTTCCGCTCCCCTCATCGGCCCCATGGTGCGGCTGGCGCAACTGGGAAGGTAAACGACCCTATCGGCACTGTGGCGACTGGCAGAAGGTGTGATCACCGGTGTCTTGGCTGCCGTTGGCATGGCGGGGGTCCATTGCTGTACCCGGTTGCCGCTCAGGCGCCGCAGATTGCCGGTCAGAGTGCGCATGCGGTCAGTGCCCAGCAGCTTGTGTGCGCCGTTGGCAACGCTGAATGCGGCACGGCTGGCCTTCATTACGCCACCATAATGCTCGGCCAGCCAGTTGGCCATGCCTTCGCGGTGTTCATGCGCGTGGTGCCGGATCTGTCGGGTCAGATCACCGGTATTGATCCCCACTGGACAACTGGTGGAGCAGAGGCCGCAGGCGGCACAGGTCTCATCACCCTGGTAGGCATAATCCTGCTTCAGTTGTTGTAGTCGTTCAGGGTTGTTGCCGTTGCGCTCGAGTTCACTGATTTCCCGCCAGAGGACGATGCGTTGACGGGGTGTCAGCGTAAGATCACGTGAGGGGCAGACGGGTTCGCAGAAACCGCATTCGATACATTTGTCGACCAGGGGGTCGGCAGCGGGCATCGGTTTGAGGTTTGTCAGGTGTACCTTGGGGTCATCATTCAGAATGACACCGGGATTCAGAATGCCGGTCGGATCAAGCAGTGCCTTGATCGACTGCATGAGTCGATAGCCATCCTTGCCCCATTCCAGCTCGACATAGGGCGCCATGTTGCGCCCGGTGCCGTGTTCGGCCTTCAACGAGCCGCCATAGCGATTGACCACCAGGTCGGCCACGTCATCCATCAGGCCTTCATAACGGCGCAGGGCCTCGTCGGTATCGAATGACTG
The DNA here is from genome assembly GCA_964390205.1 of uncultured Marinobacterium sp. Classification (GTDB taxonomy): domain Bacteria; phylum Pseudomonadota; class Gammaproteobacteria; order Pseudomonadales; family Balneatricaceae; genus Marinobacterium. Next base: position 13,738 of record CAYMHL010000006.1, on the reverse strand, counting down.
GGTAAAGACGAAGTGCAGGTTTCCCTCGAGAGCGTGACCGAAGATCAGGGCTTCCGGATAGTTCCAGCGCACGAAAAGTTGATGCAGATCGGCTACCGCATCGGCCAGCAGCTCCACGGGGAAGGCTACATCCTCGATGATCACGGTTGTGCCGGTTTCACGCACAGCGCCTACGGCGGGGAAGAGGCCTTTGCGAATCGCCCAGTAGCGGGCGCACTCGTCCGCATCCGTGCTGAAGCGGAAGGGATGACTGGTTTGCAGATGGGCAATACCGGCAGTGATGGCATCGATTTGTTGGTTCAGGGCGGCTGCTGTTTCGGCCCGGGTTTCAATCAGCAGGGCGGCCGCGTCTTCCGGCAGGGAACGCATAACATCGGGCATACCTGGCTGGTTTTCCACCGAACGCAGGCCGGCTCTATCGATCAGTTCAACGGCGGCAACCGGGGTGGATTTGAGCAGGGCAACCGCTTCGCAGGTGGTACGTACCTGATCAAAAAATACCAGAGCGGATGCCTTGTACGGGTGCTCGGGAACGGTGTTGTAGGTGATGGCCGATATGAATCCCAGAGTGCCTTCGGAGCCGATCATCAGATGCTGCAGAATATCCACAGGATCTTCGAAATCGATCAGCGCGTTCAGTGCGTAGCCGGTAGTGTTCTTGAGTCGGTACTTGTGTTCGATTTTCTGCTTGAGGGCGGTATTGTCACGGGTCAGCTTGGCCAGAGAGTCCAGACTGTCGAGCAGGGCGTGATGCCGTTGACGAAACACAGCGACCGAATCGGCATCGGCAGTATCCAGTATGGTGCCATCAGCCAGGACCATACGCATGCTGTTGAGGGTGCGATAACTGTTCTGGGCTGTACCACAGCACATGCCGCTGGAGTTGTTGGCGGCAATGCCGCCGATTTTGGCTGCGTTGATGGAGGCCGGGTCCGGACCGATCTTGCGCTGGAAGGGGGCCAGGTAGCGGTTGGCATGAGCACCGATGACCCCCGGCTGGAGACGAATGGTATTGGCATTCTCGCCGATCTCATACCCTTTCCAGCCGTCACCGAGCTGAACCAGCACCGAGTCGGTAATGGCCTGTCCCGACAGGCTGGTACCGGCGGCACGAAAGGTCAGTGGCAGCTTGTGTGCATTGGCCAGTCCGATCAGCTGAACAACCTCCTGTTCGCTTTCGACTCGGACCACAATCTGGGGAATGAGTCGATAAAAGCTGGCATCCGTGCCGTAGGCAAGGGTGCGCAAGGGATCGGTAATCAGGCGTGCGGCAGGAATGAAGCTCTGCAGCTGTTGGTAAAAGGCGTTGAACTCGGCTTTCATGCATTCACCATAATTGGTAAGACCAATTGGCCATAATTGTTTTGTGGACTCTATGTGCTGTATATGGTTTGTGTCAATGCCATTTTTATTATCTTACCAGTGCGATTATAGAAAAGTGCGCTTGAATAATTGGTCAAACCAATTTAGCGTTCCGGTATTGATATTCAGTTGTCCACAAGCAGGTACTCAATTGCGTCATGGTATATACACGTGTCAAACAGCCCCGCATCTCGGATGTCATCATGCAGCAGTTGGAAACCATGATTATCGAGGGCGCACTCAGGCCGGGGCAGCGATTGCCGCCTGAGCGGGAGCTGGCGGCACAGTTTGAGGTGTCCAGGCCTTCGTTGCGGGAGGCGGTGCAAAAGCTGGCGGCACGCGGGCTGCTGGTCAGCCGTCAGGGGGGTGGTACCTTTGTTGCTGAAGATTTGGGATCAGGTCTGTCCGATCCGCTGCTGGAGCTATTCAAGTCGCACCCCGAGTCCCAGTATGATGTGCTTGAATTGCGCCACGCTCTGGAAGGTGTGAGTGCCTATTATGCGGCGCTGCGTTCGACACCTGCAGACAGGGAGGCCATTCGGGCCTGCTACGATCAGCTTGAACAGTTTCATCAGCAAAAAGCGTTCGACAAGGAAGTGGCGGCGGACGGGGAGTTTCATCTGGCGATTGCCGCTGCCACTCACAATGTTGTCTTGCTGCATATGATGCGTGCGCTGTTCACGTTGTTGCGCCAGCATATTTGGGACAATCTGGAGCAGATCTACCCCAAGGGCGAAATGCGCAGCCGCATCCATCACCAACACGGACTTTTGCTGCAGGCGATTGTCGATGGGGACCCTGAAGCGGCTCGTCAGGCGGCACATGATCATCTGGCATTTGTCGAGGAGGTACTGCTGGAGCAGGGGCGTGAACGCACTCGATTGGAAAGGGCGCTGAGACGGTCTAGTCTTGAAAGACAGTAAACGACAGCCAAAGTGTCAAAATACTACAATATACAGGGTTTTTATTGGTTCAATTTGTAACCAATTGGTTGGACATAGACAAAAGTATGGTGCAAATGTAGTATTACTACATATAAAACCACAATAACCGGGACGGCTTGGTGTGCCTGGCGTGCAATCCATGCAGGGTACAGGCCGGTCTTGGCACATCCACGCTTACAAGTGATCGGAGAAGGCAAAGTGCGAGATATGATTGAAGATATCGATCCAATCGAAACCCAGGAATGGATGGATGCTCTTGAATCCGTCGCCAAAAACGACGGAGACGAGCGCGCACGCTACCTGCTGCGCGAATTGGGCGCCAAGGCGTCCGTATTGGGGGTAGATGCGGGTGTGACCATCAACACCCCCTATGTGAACACCATTTCGCCGCGCGACGAAGTGCGCATGCCGGGCGACCTGTTCATGGAGCGCCGTATCCGTTCCTTCATTCGCTGGAACGCCATGGCAATGGTTATGCGCGCCAACGACAATGAAGATGCTCTCGGCGGTCATATCTCCAGTTTCTCCTCCTCTGCAACACTCTACGATATCGGTTTCAACTATTTCTTCCACGGTCCCGAAGGTCGTGAATCCGACATGGTGTTCTTCCAGGGGCACATCTCCCCGGGGATCTATGCCCGTGCGTACCTGGAAGGCCGTCTGACTGAAGAACAGCTGGACAATTTCCGTCGTGAAGTGGATGGCAACGGTCTGTCTTCCTACCCGCACCCCTGGCTGATGCCGGACTTCTGGCAGTTCCCGACCGTTTCCATGGGGCTGGGTCCGATCCAGGCGATCTATCAGGCCCACGTAATGCGCTACCTGTCTGCGCGTGATCTGGTCAAGCGCGGCGAACGCAAGGTATGGGCGTTCCTGGGGGATGGCGAATGTGATGAGCCGGAAACCCTGGGTGCCATCTCGCTGGCCGGTCGTGAGCAGCTGGAAAACCTGATCTTCGTTATCAACTGCAACCTGCAGCGTCTGGACGGTCCGGTACGTGGCAACGGCAAGATCGTGCAGGAGCTGGAGGGCGTATTCAAGGGCGCTGGCTGGAACGTGATCAAGGTCCTTTGGGGTCGTCACTGGGATCCGCTGTTCGAGAAGGACGAGAAGGGTCTGCTGGTCCAGCGCATGAACGAAGTCTGCGATGGTGAGCTGCAGAACTACAAGGCCAATGGCGGTGCTTACACCCGTGAACACTTCTTCGGCAAATATCCCGAGCTGGCCGAAATGGTCAAGGATATGTCCGACGACGAGATCATGAAGCTGAACCGTGGTGGTCACGACCCCTACAAGGTTTACGCGGCCTACCACGAGGCGTTCCACCACAAGGGACAGCCGACCGTGATTCTGGCACAGACCGTCAAGGGTTACGGTACCGGCCAGTCAGGTCAGGCGAAGAATGACACCCACTCAATGAAGAAAGTGGCGCTGGACGACCTTAAGGCGTTCCGCGACAACTTCAACATCCCGCTGTCCGATGACCAGTTGAAGGAAGTGCCGTATTACCGTCCTTCCCCGGATTCGGCGGAAATGAAGTACATGTTCGAGCGCCGCAAGCAGCTGGGTGGCTTCTACCCGGCGCGTCGTACCGAATTTGAAAAGCTGGACGTGCCGGCACTGGAGGCCTTCTCCGGTCAGCTGAAGTCCAGTGGCGAGCGTACCCTGTCCACGCAGATGGCGCTGAACCGTGTGCTCAGCACGCTGGTCAAGGACAAGCAGATGGGTGAGCGTGTGGTGCCGATCGTGCCTGATGAAGCCCGTACCTTCGGTATGGAAGGCATGTTCCGTCAGCTGAGCATCTACTCCTCTGAAGGTCAGCGCTACGTGCCGCACGACTCCGATCAGATCATGTACTACAAGGAGTCCAAGAACGGTCAGATCCTGCAGGAAGGGATCAACGAAGCCGGTGCCATGTCGGCGTGGATCGCGGCAGCAACCTCCTATGCCAACAACGGCTGCACCATGGTGCCGTTCTACATCTTCTACTCCATGTTCGGTTTCCAGCGCATCATGGACCTGGCCTGGGCGGCCGGTGATTCCCAGGCGCGCGGCTTCCTGATCGGTGCGACCTCCGGCCGTACCACGCTGAACGGTGAAGGTCTGCAGCATCAGGACGGTCACAGCCACCTGATGGCGCAGATGATCCCGAACTGTGTGTCCTACGATCCGACCTATGGCTACGAAATGGCCGTGATCGTACAGGATGGCCTGCGCCGCATGTATCAGGAGCAGGAAAACCGCTTCTACTACATCACTACGCTGAATGAAAACTATCAGCATCCGGAGATGCCGCAGGGTGCCGAAGAGGGCATCATCAAGGGCATGTACCTGCTGGAAGAGGGCAAGGATTCCGAGCTCAAGGTGCAGCTGATGGGTTGTGGCTCTATCCTGCGTGAAGTGCGTGAGGCCGCCAACATCCTGCGTGACGAGTTCGGTGTTGAGGCGGACGTCTGGAGCACCACCTCCATCAATGAACTGCGTCGTGATGCCCAGAGTGTCAGCCGCTGGAACCTGCTGAACCCCGAACAGGATGCTCGCAAGTCCTACATCGAAGAGTGCCTGGAAGGTCGCGAAGGCCCTGTTGTGGCGTCTACCGATTACATGCGCCTGTATGCCGATCAGCTGCGTGAGTACATCCCGCGTCGCTACAAGGTGCTGGGTACCGATGGTTTTGGTCGTTCCGATACCCGTGCCAAGCTGCGTGAGTTCTTCGAAGTGAACCGCTACTACGTCACCGTGGCTGCACTGAAGGCGCTGCAGGAAGAAGGCAAGCTGGAGGCTTCGGTTGTCGCCAAGGCCATTCAGAAGTTCAACATCAACCCGGAAAAGCCGGCGCCCTGGACACTGTAAGTGGCAGGCGAGTGAACATCTGACTGGTTGATTGCGAGAGGATTTATTGTGACTACGACTACCATCAAAGTGCCCGATATCGGCGGTAGCGAAAACGTCGACATCGTTGAAGTGTGTGTCAGCGTGGGCGATACCATTGCTGAAGGCGATTCCCTGATCGTGCTGGAAACGGACAAGGCGTCCATGGAAGTGCCTTCCCCTCAGGGCGGTGTTGTGAAGAACATCATCGTGGCCGAAGGCGGTACCTGCAGCGAAGGCGATGCCATTCTGGAGCTGGAAGTGGAAGGTGCGACCGAGCAAGCGCCTGCTGCCGATGCTTCTGATCAGGCTCCGGCTGAAGCTGAAGCCGCACCGGCGCCGGCCGCCGAAGCCGCTTCTGCAGCGCCCGCTGCGGCGGCTGCCAGCGTTGAGCAGGTTCTGGTGCCGGATCTGTCCGGCGCCACCGACGTGGATGTGATTGAAGTGCTGGTCAAGGTTGGTGATGAGATCGCCGAAGGCGACAGCCTGATCACTCTGGAGACCGACAAGGCGTCCATGGAAGTGCCTGCACCCAAGGGCGGCAAGGTCGTTGCCATGAAGATCAACGAAGGCGATCAGGTCAATGAAGGCGACCTGTTGCTGGAGCTTGAGGTCAGTGGTGGCGCTGCTGCGCCGGCGCCTGCCGAAACGCCTGCGGCGGCTGCTCCCGAAGCGGCCGCACCTGCTGCAGCACCGGCAGCGCCCGCACAGTCCGGCGGTATTGAAAAGGTGACCGTGCCTGACTTGTCCGGTGCATCCGATGTGGACGTGATCGAAGTGCTGGTGAAGGCCGGTGACGAGATCGCCGAAGGCGACAGTCTGATCACCCTGGAAACCGACAAGGCGTCGATGGAAGTGCCGGCGCCCAAGGGTGGCAAGGTCAAGTCTGTCAGCATCAGTGAAGGTGACAAGGTCAACGAAGGTGACTTGATCCTTGAGCTGGAAGTGGCCGGTGCTCCGGCTGCTGCTGAAGCCCCCAAGGCTGCAGCGCCAGCATCTGCTGCTCCGACCGCGTCTGCACCGGCTGCGGCACCCGCCAAGGCGGCATCGGCAGCGGACAAGAATGTGGACCTCGGCGCGCTTGAGCAGAAGAACCGCAAGGTACACGCCGGCCCGGCCGTGCGTGCACTGGCACGTGAGTTTGGCGTCGAGCTGGCCAATGTCTCCGGTACGGGCCGTAAGGGTCGTATCCTGAAGGAAGATGTTCAGGCCTATGTGAAGTCTGCGTTGAAGCAACTGAGCGAAAAAGGCCCGGCTGCCGTGACTGGCGGCAGTGGTATTCCGGCTATCCCGGCGGTAGATTTCAGCAAGTTCGGCGAAACCGAGATGGTCAAGCTGAGCAAGGTCGACAAGATCACCCGTGACAACATGTCGCGCTGCTGGCTGAATATTCCGCATGTGACTCAGTTCGACGATGCCGACATCACTGAGCTGGAAGCCTTCCGCAAGGAGATGAAGGATGCGGCCGCGAAGGAAGGCGTCAAGCTGACCCCGCTGCCGTTCATGATCAAGGCCTGTGCCATTGCGCTCAAGCGTCACCAGAAATTCAATGCATCGCTGCATCATGATGGTGAACACATCGTCTACAAGAAGTACGTCAACATCGGTATCGCGGTGGATACACCGAACGGTCTGATGGTGCCGGTGATCAAGGATGCAGATCAGAAGAGCGTTTACGAGCTGGCGCGTGAAGCGACCGAGCTGGCCGGCAAGGCCAAGGATCGCAAGCTGAAGCCGAACGAGATGCAGGGCGCCTGCTTCACCATCTCCAGTCTCGGTGGTATCGGTGGCAACGGCTTTACGCCGATCGTCAACGCACCGGAAGTGGCGATCCTCGGTATCTCCAAGGCGGATATCAAGCCGCGCTGGAACGGCAAGGAGTTCGAGCCGCGCCTGATGCTGCCGCTGTGTCTGTCCTACGACCACCGCGCCATCAACGGTGGTGATGCCGGTCGCTTCCTGACCGACCTGAACGGGCTGCTGAGCGATATCCGTCGCCTGCTGCTCTGATCGAGCGTTGATTACGGGCTCTGATTGAGCCGATATGAAAAGGGGTGAAGATCGAAGGATCTTCACCCCTTTTTTGTTGTTGGACTGAGTGTACAGACCGGCACTGGGGTAAGCGCTGGTTCAGGTTGGGCGATTAGCCGTAAAACGCCATCTTGACGATGAACAGGGCCGACAAGATCCAAAGTGCCGGGTTAAGCTGATCAAAGCGACCGCTCAGGGCCTTGATGGCGGTGTAGGAGATCAGGCCAAAAGCGATGCCGGTGGTAATGGAGAAGGTCAGTGGCATGCTGACGGCGGCAATGACCACGGGGGCCGCTTCGGTGATGTCGTCCCAGTCGATCTGGATCAGGCTGTGGGTCATCAGCACGGCGACGAACAGCAGGGCGGGTGCCGTAGCGTAGGCCGGAATGGTGCCTGCCAGGGGTGACAGGAACAGGCAGGCCAGAAAAAGTACACCTACCACAACTGCCGTGAGGCCGGTACGACCGCCGGCGGCGATACCGGCACCGGATTCGACATAGCTGGTGGTGGTCGAGGTGCCCAGTACCGAGCCGGCCATGGTAGCGGTGGAGTCAGCCATCAGTGCGCGCCCCAGTCGCGGCAGCTTGCCGTCCGCTGTCAGCAGCTTGCCCTTCTGGGCGACGGCAATCAGCGTGCCGGAGGTATCAAACAGATCCACAAACAGAAACGAGAAGATGACGCTCACCAGGCCGATACTGAGCGCACCGACAATATCCAGTTGACCAAAGGTGGGTGCCAGTGAGGGTGGTGCTGCAAAAATCCCGTTGAACTCGGTCTGGCCGGCCGCCAAACTGACCAGGGTGATCGCCAGAATACCGATCATCACCGACCCGGTGACCTGACGGTAGTAGAGCGCCGCAATCAGGATAAAGCCGATACAGGCCATGATCGCACCCCATTGCCCCATGTCACCGATGGTGACCAGTGTGGCTGGATTGTCGACCACGATACCGGCATTTTTCAGGCCGATGAAGCCGAGAAACAGACCTATGCCGGCGCCGATGCCGGCCTTGAGGGCCAGTGGAATGCTGTTGATGATCCACTCACGGATGCGAAAAACGGACAGCAGGAAAAAGCAGACACCGGAGATGAAAACGGCGCCCAGTGCGGTTTCCCAGCTGTAGCCCATCTGACCGACCACGGTGAAGCTGAAAAAGGCGTTCAGGCCCATGCCGGGTGCCAATGCGATCGGGTAATTGGCCCAGAATCCCATGACAAAGCAGCCAATGGCCGCCGCCAGACAGGTGGCCACAAAAACCGCGCCTGCATCCATGCCGGTACTGGCCAGCATCGAAGGGTTAACAAAGATAATGTAGGCCATTGTCAGGAAAGTGGTGATCCCGGCAATGACTTCAGTCTTGATCGAGGTGTTGTGCGCTTTGAGCTTGAATAATCTGTCCAGCATGAGTGAGATATCCACAGATATGGGCAAAGGCAGGATTCTACCTGAGTCTCACGCAGTGATCAGTATGCAAATACAGAGAAAGGCGGGAAAAGAAAATTGGTCGGGGTGACAGGATTTGAACCTACGACCCCTGCCTCCCGAAGACAGTGCTCTACCAGGCTGAGCTACACCCCGACGCGATACTTGCGTATCCATACTTAGTTTCAGCGAATGGTCGGGGTGACAGGATTTGAACCTACGACCCCTGCCTCCCGAAGACAGTGCTCTACCAGGCTGAGCTACACCCCGACAAAGCTGAAGCTAAGTTGTTGTTCTGATTGGTAGATTGGCGATGGGAACGCCTCAATCAGGAACGGAGCGCATTATAGAGAGACCAGGGGCGTTTGCCAAGAGTCGCAGAGAAAAATGTTAAGAAAATAAGTACACTCGGGCTCTCGATACGAAGAAGACCCCGGGGAGGTTGGAGGATGTTGGCAGGTCTGCTGTTGTTGCTCATATGTCAGTTGCTGGGTGAATGGATAGTGCTCGCGCTGGGCTTGCCGGTGCCTGGGCCCGTTATGGGGATGGTACTTCTGCTGCTGGGGCTGGTGATGAAGCAAAGGACGCCTGATTGGATACGCTCGCCCGCCGAAGGGCTGCTGCGTCATCTGGCGTTGCTGTTCGTTCCGGCCGGAGTGGGGTTGATGGTACATGCCGAGTTGATCGCGGCCGAGTGGCTGGTGATTCTGGTGGCACTGGTTACCAGTACGGTCGTGACCATCATTGTTACGGCATTGGTACTCAAGCGCTTGACCCGCAACCTCAAGCTGGACACGCGGGAGGAGCGACCATGAACAGTTTCTGGGTTTACTTCGCTGCCAAGCCGCTGTGGTGGATCATCGTCACCATTGCCACTTTCCTGTTTACCTCCTGGCTTAATCGGCGTGTGGGTGGCACACCGCTGCTGCACCCTGTGCTGGTGGCGCTGTCATTGATCATAGTACTGCTGCAGCTGACCGGCACTGACTACGACACCTACTTTCAGGGTGCGCAGTTTATCCATTTTCTGCTGGGTCCGGCGACGGTAGCGCTGGCAATTCCCCTCTATGATCATTTCGAACGAATCAAGAAAATGTTGCTGCCAATCCTTGTCGCCTGCAGCTGTGGCGCCCTGACGGCGGCTTTGTCGGTCATTCTTGTGGCCTGGGCATTGGGGGCTTCCGAAGCCACTCTGCTGTCACTGGCGCCCAAATCAGTGACCTCGCCCATTGCCATCGGCATCGCCGAAAAAATCGGTGGCTATCCCTCGCTGGCGGCCGGTTTGGTGTTGATTACAGGTGCCATAGGCTGTCTGACGGCACCACCGCTGTTTCGCTGGTTGAAGATCGAAGATGACGCCATCAAGGGCTTTACTCTGGGCCTGTCATCGCATGGTTTTGGTACCGCCTATGCGTTCGAATTCAGTACCCTGGCAGGCGCGTTTGCCGGATTGGCGATGGGATTGACCGGACTGTTGACCGCTTTTTTGGTGCCGTTGCTGATCCGCTTGCTCGGTTTGTGACTACATGTGTTGCCGAAAGCCAGTGCTGTCAAAACTGTATTGCCGGCTTAGTGGTGCAACGTTGGATCTTTTGCTGCTGCCGGATTTGCGCAAAAGGGCCTTCGGCAGTAAAGTTCGCCCCCGTTGTGGTGTGCATAAACCGATCAGAGGTAAAGACTGAAGATGACTCCGCTTGAACGATACCAGCAGGATCTGAAACGTGATGATTTCTCCTATGACGCGACTCAGGAGATGGCGGTAAAACATCTGCAGCGTCTTTATGATGACCTGGTAGCGGCGGAGCGTGCACCCAAGCCGAGTTTGATGCAGCGGTTGAGTGGCAAAATCAAGCGTCAGCAGCAGGAGCCGATCAAAGGGCTGTATTTCTGGGGTGGTGTCGGCCGTGGCAAGACCTATCTGATGGATACTTTCTATGACAGCCTGCCGTTCGAGCGCAAGATGCGCACCCACTTTCACCGTTTCATGCAGCGTGTGCATCAGGAATTGAAAGCCCTGGACGGCACCAAGAACCCGCTGGTGGAAATCGGTCGCAAGTATGCCGACGAAGCGCGCATCATCTGCTTTGACGAGTTTTTCGTCTCTGATATCACCGATGCAATGATTCTGGGCGGCCTGATGCAGGAGTTGTTCAACAACGGCGTTTCCCTGGTTGCGACCTCGAACATTGTGCCGGATGGTCTCTATCGGGATGGTTTGCAGCGTCAGCGATTCCTGCCGGCGATCGACATGCTCAAGCGTTTTACCGAAGTGGTCAACGTGGATGGTGGCATCGACTACCGGCTGCGCACCCTGGAACAGGCCGAGCTTTACCACTGGCCGTTGGATGCGGAAGCGGACCTTAGTCTGACGCGAAGCTTTGAAAGCCTGGTGCCTGACCTGGAAGAGGAGGAAAAGGACTCCCTGGTCGAGGTCAACGGTCGCGGCATTCGTGCGCGTCGTGTGTGTGAAGACGTGGCCTGGTTCGATTTTCCTGCTCTGTGTGAGGGCGCTCGCTCCCAGAACGACTACATAGAGCTGGGCAAGATCTACCATGCGGTATTGTTGAGCAACGTACCCCAGATGGGGCGCCACAACGATGATGCCGCGCGTCGATTCATCAACCTGGTTGATGAATTCTATGACTCAGGCGTCAAGCTGATTATCTCGGCAGAAGTGCCGATCCACGAGATCTACACGGAAGGGCGCCTCAATTTCGAGATCGAGCGTACGCAGAGCCGCCTGCTGGAGATGCAGTCGCATGAGTATCTGGCGCGTGAGCATCGCTCGGCCTGAGTTTTGTATTCTGGCTCTTCACAGTGGCAGGGTCTGCAGGTATAATTCGCGCTCCCTGAAAGCAGGGTGCCGAATAAGTGTACGTTAGCGACAGGCTTTGTTGCTAACCAATAACTATAAGGTAAGTCGGAATCTCGTATTCGAGACTTAAACTGTAAGGTGAAAAATCCATGAAAACTTTTACCGCCAAACCGGCCGAAGTAAAACGCGACTGGTATGTTGTGGACGCAGAGGGTAAGACTCTGGGTCGCCTGGCTACCGAAATTGCCCGTCGTCTGCGTGGCAAGCACAAGCCGGAATACACTCCGCACGTTGATACCGGCGACTACATCGTTGTAGTAAACGCCGAGAAAGTTCACGTGACCGGTAACAAGCGCAACGACAAGATGTACTATCGTCATTCCGGTTTCCCGGGTGGCCTGAAGGAAGCCAACTTCAACAAGATGGTACAGACCTTCCCTGAGCGCACTATCGAGCTGGCCGTCAAGGGCATGCTGCCGAAAGGTCCGCTGGGCCGCGCCATGTACACCAAGCTGAAAGTCTACGCTGGTGCCGAGCATCCGCACCAGGCTCAGCAGCCGAAAGAACTGAACATCTAAGGGGAAGGCGAAAATGTCTACTACTCAGTATTACGGTACCGGCCGTCGCAAAACTTCTACTGCTCGTGTCTTCCTGCGCCCGGGTACAGGCAAGATCATGATCAACAACCGTACTCTGGAAGAGTACTTCGGTCGCGTAACTGCACGCATGATCGTCAAGCAGCCGCTGGAGCTGACTGACAACGTCGAAAAATTCGACGCGCACATCACTGTAAAAGGTGGTGGCGGTTTCGGTCAGGCCGGTGCTATCCGTCACGGCATTACTCGTGCGCTGATGGAATACGACGAAACTCTGCGTGGTGCTCTGCGTGAAGCCGGCTACGTCACCCGTGACGCACGTATGGTTGAGCGTAAGAAAGTGGGTCTGCGCAAAGCACGTAAGCGTCCGCAGTTCTCCAAGCGTTAATTGCCTGCGGCCTGGCCGCTGTTGCAATGCGAAAAAAAGCCTGCAGCCCTCGTGGTTGTGGGCTTTTTTGTTTCTGGCTTCAAGTCAATAAAAACAGTGTTCGCCTAATGGAGAGGGGTTTATACCTTGTAAAAAAAGGGTATTTTCTTTAACATTCGGCGCATTTGAACAAACCGGTTTTGTGTTTTTTCATGACTGAGCGGCCAGTCAGCCTTTTGTATTTGTGCAAAAAGCGGCGGGTCGATTGAGGGGAGATGAAGTTAATGAGCAATGACGGCGTGAATAAGGGTCGACGTCGTCTCCTGATCGGTGCCACATCTGCAGTAGGTGCAGTAGGTGCCGTCGGAGCGGCCGTCCCGTTCGTGGCTTCCTGGAATCCGAGTGCCAAGGCGAAAGCCGCGGGCGCACCTGCAAAGGCGGATATCAGCAAGCTGGAGCCTGGTCAGCAGATGACCGTTGAATGGCGTGGCAAGCCGGTGTGGGTTGTCCGCCGTGGTGAAGAGGCCTTGGCCAACCTGGAAAAGCTGAACGAACGTCTGGCTGATCCGATGTCCGAGAAGCCGCAGCAGCCGGATTACATTCCGAAAACCGCTGCGCGTGCCGTCCGTGCCGAATTTGCCGTCATGGTTGGTATCTGTACCCATCTGGGCTGCTCACCGACCTACCGTCCTGAAGTGGCCCCGGAAGACTTGGGCAAGGACTGGCTCGGCGGTTTCTTCTGCCCCTGTCACGGTTCACGTTTTGACCTCTCAGGTCGTGTATACAAGTCCGTACCGGCGCCGACCAACCTGGTCATTCCGCCGCACTCATACGAAGACGACAATACACTGGTTATCGGTGTTGATCCGGAGACTGCATAATGGCTGGTACTCGAAACAAAGGTAATCCGGGCCTGATGGGCTGGATTGACGACCGCTTCCCGGCAACTGCCATGTGGGAAGATCATCTGTCCAAATACTACGCGCCGAAGAACTTCAACTTCTGGTACTTCTTTGGTTCCCTGGCACTGCTGGTGCTGGTTAACCAGATCCTGACCGGTATCTGGCTGACCATGAGCTACAACCCCAGCGCCGAAGGTGCATTCGCCTCCGTCGAATACATCATGCGTGACGTGGAATACGGCTGGCTGCTGCGTTACCTGCACTCTACCGGTGCTTCCGCCTTCTTCGTCGTGGTTTACCTGCACATGCTGCGAGGCATCATGTACGGCTCCTACCGCAAGCCGCGCGAACTGGTGTGGATCTTCGGTATGACCATCTACCTGGCGCTGATGGCCGAAGCCTTCATGGGCTACCTGCTGCCCTGGGG
>CAYMHL010000005.1:0-45651 GCA_964390205.1 uncultured Marinobacterium sp. | reverse complement strand
ACGCACGGCAACCGACTGAACGCGACCCGCGGAAAGGCCACGGGCGATTTTTTCCCAGAGCAGCGGCGACAGCATGTAGCCGACAATACGATCCAGGAATCGACGCGCCTGCTGAGCGTTAACGCGGTTCAGGTCCAGATCGCCCGGCTCTTCAAAGGCCTGCTGGATCGCCTTCTTGGTGATCTCGTTGAACACCACACGACGATAACGCTGGTCATCGCCACCAATGGCCTCACGCAGATGCCAGGCGATCGCTTCCCCTTCGCGGTCCAAGTCCGTTGCGAGATAGATTTCATCGGCGTTTTTTGCCAACTTGCGCAGCTCTTCGACAACCTTTTCCTTGCCGGGCAGAATCTCATAGTGCGCTTGCCAGTCGTGTTCGGGATCTACTCCCATACGCGCAATCAGCTGCTGCTGCGACTTTTTCTTTTTATATTCCGCCTTTTCTTCCGGCGACATTTTGCGTGTCAACGCTGCCTGACGGGCACGCTCCTTGGGATCACTCTTGCTGGCACTGCCGCTGGTCGGCAGATCACGGATATGACCGACGCTGGATTTAACCACATACTGGCTGCCCAGATACTTGTTGATCGTTTTGGCCTTTGCCGGAGACTCGACAATGACAAGGGTTTTTCCCATGAGATACAGATCCTTTTTACGACGGGCAACTCAGAAACTGCGAGCATATATAAGGTGTGGTGCCCCCAGCGTCAAGCGAACTCTCGGAACTGCCGAGGCCAATGAACAGGCCATTCGCTTACATTCTGCCCGCTATCTGATGTAAATTAACTCTTTTTCAGAGTGCCAAACACAATGCTTGGAGACAACCTGTATCTTGTAATCATGCTGGCCGGTGTCGGCATCCTGGCGCTGGTGGTGAACTTTGTCCTGACCACTCGGGAGCAGGAATCCGAAGCGCGCCGTGAGCGTCTTGACTGGCTCAAGACACAGGCGGAGCACACGCTGAGCGCACTGGCGGTGCTTAAGGAAAGCGGATGTCGTCAGGATATCGTCGACAAGTTGAACCAGCACGCCATGGCATTGATCGAAGAGATCAGCCTGCTCGCGCCCGATTCCGAATTGATGACCCAGGTCAGCGATCTCAAGGAAACCAGTGACCGCACCCGCGCCGACAAGTCCAGGTTCAACAGTGACCGCGCCGTCAAGCGAGCACAGATTTATATCAACTTTGCCGAGAAACTGATCATCCAGATGGCCAAGGCCGGCAAAATGACCGGCCAACTGGCACGTACCTACCAGCAGGAACTCTACTGGCTGAACGTTTCACTGGTCGCCGATGCTCACCACCATCAAGCCACACGCCTGCTTGAGATGGGCGACAGAAACACGGCCCTGAGCCACCTCAAGCACGCCAAAGCTGTCCTGGTCAGGGCCAGCGCGCCCCAGCGGCAGAAACAGCCCAAACTTGATGAGCTGCAGGCAAAAATCGATCAACTCCAGCCAAAACGCAACCTGGGTGCCGGCGCACTGGCCGAGTCGCTGGATGACTATTTGAACGAAGCGCCTTAAGGGTGATTAGAGTTTGTTTTCCAGCAAAGGCTGTATCTGTGCATGCAGCCATTCAAGCTGCGCTGCATCGCCCCTTTCATGCCAGTATAGCGACAAATAGAGGGGGGTGGATTCAACCCCCACCACGTCCTCTGGCAGCGCCTTAAGCAGCCCCTCCAGCTGCGCAAACGCCGTTGAACTCAGACACCCCTCGCCCTTGATCCAGCTCCAGCCATCGGGCAGCCCTTCGTTGTTAATGGTGTCCATCCGGTGTACTTGCCACTCCCGCCAACCATCACGTTCACTGCGACTGAGGTTTTGGCGCACAAATCGATACGCCGGCACAATAACCGTCTCGGCATCGACCTCCCCCTTCGCCCGGGGCAGGCTTAGGTGTGCCAACTGCACCTGAATACCCAGCTGTCGTGCGCGCATGCGCAGCGTACCCTGATGACGCTGACGGGGACTGGGCATTACCCACATCACCGAACTGACCAGAAACGCCAGCACCAGGCCAATAATCAGCCATTCCATATAGACGTACACCTCTGTTTGGCTGTGAATCACAGCCACTTTTACATGAATTTGCATGACAGCCGGAACTGCCAACGTGTGGCGACAGGCTTAAACACCTCTCGCCCGGGTTGCGACCACAATTCGTTTTTGTTGATACAGGCAGGGGACGCTTACCGAGGTTGATGCTATTCTGCAGTCTGAACCATCAGTCGCTCCGGTTGCCACTCGCAACCCAAAGGAAGGATTACGCGCATGAGTATCTATACCCGCATTCTGCTGGCCCTGGACCTGTCCGAAGAGTCACAACAGCTGGCCGATAAAACCGCCGAAATGGCCAAGGCCTTTGGTGCCGAGCTGAACCTGATTCATGTTGTGGAGCCGCTCAGCTTTGCCTATGGCGGGGACGTACCCATGGACCTGACCACCATTCAGGAACAGCTCGATGATCATGCCCGCAGCAAGCTAGACCAGTTTGCCGAGAAAATCGGTTACCCGGTCACCAAGAAAATCATCGTCACCGGCCATACCGAAACCGAGATTCATCGTGCCGCCGAAGAGCTTGGCACTGATCTGGTCATTCTCGGCAGTCACGGACGACACGGTCTGGCGTTGCTGCTTGGCTCAACCGCCAATGGCGTGCTGCACGGTGCCAAGTGCGACGTGCTGGCCATTCGAGTCAAAGAGGAGGATTAATCCCCCTCCTGCATGGCTTCAAGCTCAACCCAGCGCTCCATCAGCGTCTCCAGATGCTGCTCCTGCTGGTGCAGCTTGGCCAGCGCTTCTGCCACCTGTTCATGGTCGCCCGCGTAGAAATCCGGTGCGGCCACGACAGCCTGTAAGGCCTCCAGTGCCTGCTCTGCTTCTTCCAGCTGTGCCGGCAGCATGTCAAGCTCGCGCTGCAGCTTGTAGCTCAGCTTCTTGTTCTGCTTTTTCACCGGCTGGCTGTCATTCGCTTTGCTCGCCGATTTAACCACTGCCGGTTCCGCTTTCTCGGTTGGACGCTGACGCAGCCAGTCCTGATAGCCGCCAACATACTCCCGCACCTGCCCTTTACCCTCAAAGACGACGGAACTGGTCACCACGTTATCCAGGAAACGACGGTCATGGCTCACCAGCAGGATGGTGCCATCGAAATTCAGCAGAATCTCTTCCAGCAGCTCCAGGGTTTCGATATCCAGATCGTTGGTCGGCTCATCCAGTACCAGCACGTTCGCCGGCTGGCTGAACAGACGTGCCAACAGCAGACGGTTGCATTCACCACCTGACAGCGCCTTCACAGGAGTGCGCGCACGCTCGGGGCTGAACAGGAAGTCCTGCAGGTAACCGATGATGTGCTTCGTCTGGCCATTAATCTCGATGCTTTCACGACCACCGGAGACGTTATCAATCACGCTTTTCTCGGGATCCAGCTGACCGCGCAGCTGATCGAAATAGGCAACCTCAAGCTTGGTGCCCAGGCGGACAGTGCCTGCATCCGGCTGCAGCTGACCCAGAATGATTTTCAGCAGCGTACTCTTGCCACTGCCGTTGGCGCCGATCAACCCTATGCGATCACCGCGCTGCACTTTCATGGAAAAGTCCTGCAGCAAAGGCTTGCCTTCATAGGCCATGAACACATGCTCAAGCTCGGCCACCAGCTTGCCGGACTTCTGTGCTTCCTCGAGACCGAAGCTGGCACCGGACTGGCGCTCACGACGCTGAGTACGCTCGCGGCGCATCTGCTCCAGAGCACGTACACGCCCCTCATTGCGGGTCCTGCGCGCCTTGATGCCCTGCCGAATCCAGCGCTCTTCCTGCGCCAGCTTCTTGTCGAACTCGGCGTTTTGTCGCTCTTCTTCCTCCAGCAATTGCTGCTTGAGTTCAAGATAGCGGTTGTAACTGCCCGGGAAACTGGTCAGGTTGCCGCGGTCCAGCTCAACGATCCGGGTTGCCAGTTTTTCCACCAGGGCACGGTCGTGCGACACGAACAGGATGGCACCGCGAAAATCCAGCATCATCTGTTCAAGCCACTCAATGGTCTCGATATCCAGATGGTTGGTCGGTTCGTCCAGCAGCAGCAGATCGGGTTTCTGCACCAGCGCAGCACCCAAGGCGGCACGACGGCGCCAGCCACCGGACAATTCGGACATGCGTGTATCCGCATCCAGCCCCAGACGATCCAGCACGGTTTGCACCTGCTGCTCCAGGTGCCAGCCATCGCGGGCTTCCAGTTGATGCTGCAGGCGCTCCATTTTCTGCAGTGAGGCCGCATCAGTCTGATGTGACAGGGCGTCAAAGGCTTCACGCAAGGCGACCACTTCCGCCAGTCCCGCCGCCACAACATCGTATACACGCCGCTCATCGGCGGCGGGCAGCATCTGCGGCAGCTTGGCCACCCGAATGGCCGGATCCTGCCATACTGAACCCTGATCCGCATGAATCTCACCGGAGACCAGTTTCATCAAGGTCGATTTGCCCGCACCATTGAGCCCCACCAGCGCGATGCGCTCACCCGGATCGATCTGGAAATCGACTTTATCCAGCAGCGGTGCGGCACTGAAACTGACCGAAACGCCTTCAAACTTCACCAATGGCATAAAGACTTGCATCCTGTCCTGTAAAAATCAGACGCTAGTGTACCCGATATTGGGATTAACACTGAAAAGCCTTGCACACGGTTATTTTCACACTCAAGTCGATATACACTGGCGTCATGCACCCTGGCTAACAGAGAGGACTTCATGTTTACGCCGCGCCGTATGCTACTGATCGCCGCCCTGGCTGCTGCACCTGCTCACGCAGCCGAGCCCGAACCCCAGGCCAACCTGCGTCAGGTTTTTGTTCAGCATTATTCTGCTGCCGTCGCCGAACCCGGCATGCTCAGTGACGCCGTGCACAAGGCACTGTCAGCCTATCCTCTGTATCCCTATCTGGAATACCAGACACTCAGGTCTTCTCTGGACCAACAGACCGATGCACGCATCCATGATTTCCTTGAGCGCAATGCCGATACGCCGCTGTACGGACGCCTGCTGTTTGCCTGGGCCCGCCACGCTGGTGACAAGGGCCAATGGAACAGTTTCAATACCGCCTGGCAAAAGATCCAGCGCCCCAGCACCGACCTTGAGTGCCTTCATGGCCGCTATCAGCTTGAGCAGGGGGATACCGCAGCCGCCTGGGATCAGGCACGCTCACTGTGGACCGTTGGGCATTCCCAGCCAGACATCTGTGACCCGTTGTTCAATGCCTGGCTGAAATCCGATAATTTCCGCTCCGCCGATGCGCTCAAGCGCTACCGAGCGGCGCTGATCAATGGCCGTGAAGGCCTGGCGACCTATGTCAATCGTTTCATCACCGACGGCGCCGATCAGCTGGAAGCCAAGCGCGCGCTGAAACTGTTTCAAACACCGCGAACCCTGCTGGATGAGCCGACTCAACTGAGCGCTGCCACCCCCCACGCTCAGGCGCTGCTGGCGATGACGGTTCGCCGTCTGGCGCGACAGGATCTGCAGGCGGCCATTGAACTCTGGATCCGCGATCGCGACCGGCTCAAGCTGACCGCTGAGGCACAGGCAGAACTGACCAACTACCTGGGTGTATGGTTCGCCAAGCGTTTCCCCGATGCAGAGGATCGCCGCTTGTTGCAGCAGCTTGATCCCAAGTATCAGGATGGCGAGTTGACCGGCTGGCGAGTACGACTTGCGCTGGCCGAACGCAACTGGTCAGAGGTGTTGAAGTTGCTCGAGACCATGCCGCAAGAGGAGCGCGAGTCGGACCGCTGGCGCTACTGGCAGGCCATCGCCAGCCAGGGACTGGGCCGGGATGACAACGCAACACTCAAGCGGCTGGCTGGCGAACGCAGCTTCTATGGCTTTATGGCCGCCCAGCGACTGGGACAGGGCTACACCTTGAACCACATCAAGGCAGCACTTGACGATCAGCAGCTGGACAGCATCGCGCGGCTGCCTGCCTTTGTCCGCATACGTGAGCTTTTGGCACTGGAACGCTATTCCGATGCCCGCTCGGAATGGAATCTGGCGACGGCACAGATGAGTGAAGCGCAGATCCACCATGCGGCCCACCTGGTCAGCCGCTGGGGCTGGCACCATCAGGGCATTCGTGGCGCCATCAGCAGCCGCCAGTGGGATGACATGCAGCTGCGTTTCCCCAACCCCTATCCGGATCTTTACAGCCGTCATGCCGGCTCACGCAATATCGATCCTGCCTGGGCCGTTGCCGTGACGCGTCAGGAAAGTGCTTTCTGGATGGGTGCCACATCCCGCGTCGGCGCCCGCGGCCTGATGCAGCTGATGCCGGCCACTGCACGGGAAACGGCACGCCGTCATGGCATCTCGCTGTCAAACCTGTCGGCACTGAATGATCCGGACACCAATATCCAGCTGGGCACCGCGTACCTCAGCGAGGTCGCCGAGCGCTTCAACGGCAATCAGGCGCATGCAACGGCGGCCTATAACGCCGGACCTGGCAGGGTTAACAGCTGGCTGAAAGCCCGCGGTGATCTGCCGCTGGATATCTGGATCGAAACCATACCTTTTGACGAAACCCGCAACTACGTACAGAACGTACTGTCATTCCGGGTCATTTATCAACGCCTGGATAACCATCCGGTGGCCCTGTTCAGTGATCAGGAGTTTGCTACCCTGGCACTGAATCAACAGCCTTGAGGCGAAGGCAGCTGCGGCAGAGCCTCCAGAAACTGCCGCAGCTGGTCGCCATCAAATGGCCAGCCAAGTTCGTGGCCACCCCCGCGCTGGACCAGAACGGGAATGCGCTCGGCGTACAGGTCCATGAGTTTGGGGTCATAGACAATATCGACCAGATCCACTTCGGCTTCACCGGCCACCAGCTCCTGCTGCAGCACCGCTACGGCCTCATCACAGAGATGGCAGCCTTCAGTCGTCATTAAATCCAGATACAACACAACACTCTCCCGAAGAAATCTCGCGTTATTGTCACCAATCACCTGACCGCTGTCACCAACAGCCGCAGCCCAAACTCGGGCAACGACAAAAAAGTGCAACATATGCCGGTTAGGGTTGCCTATTCGAGTCTCAAGAGTATTGTAATGACTTGGATGACCTGCATTTGAAGTTCGGCAGGTCTTTCGCCAGTGGCACTCCCGCTACACGCCCAACAGGTAGTGACGGAGCATCAGCCCGTAGCGACCGGCGACCTCGGCTCTGCCGGTACTGGTGCCCTCAAAAGCAGATTGGAAGCAGGCATTTATGACGGATAAAAACAGTAATACCGCAACAGACCCCCAGGAATTCATTAACTACGTCAACCGCGAAACCAGCAAGGTGCTCGAGATGTTCTCCGCCACCGGAGGGGACGACATCCTGCGCCAATTCACCCAGTCCTGGACAGAGCTGGCAACCCGCTCACTGGAAGATCCAACGGTTTGGATTCGTGCCATCGCCGACTATCAGCAGGCCCAGTTCAACCTGTGGCGCAACCTGCTCAGCGGCAACACCAGCGACAATCCGGTCGCGGAACCCACGCCCGGCGATCGCCGTTTCAAGGCCGAAGAATGGTCGAAAAACCCCGTATTTGATTACATCAAACAGTCCTACCTGCTGACCTCGCGCATGCTGACGGAGATGGCTCACAATGCCAAACTGTCACCGCAGGAACAGCAGAAACTGGAGTTTTACACCCGACAGTACGTCGATGCCCTGTCACCGACCAACTTTGCCATTACCAACCCTGAAGTCCTGCAGCAGGCACTGGAAACCAAAGGGGCAAGCCTGGTAGACGGCCTTAAAAATCTGCTCAGCGACATCGAGAAGGGCCGCATCTCGATGACCGACGAGGATGCCTTTGAGCTTGGCCGCAACCTGGCGACCACCGAAGGTGCAGTGGTCTTTCAGAACCATATTTTCCAGCTGATTCACTACAAACCGCTGACCGAGCAGACGTACGAACGGCCCACGCTGATCATTCCGCCCAGCATCAACAAGTTCTACATTCTGGACCTTCAGCCGGATAACTCCTTTGTACGCTACTGCCTGGAGCAGGGGCAGGATGTTTACCTGATATCCTGGGTCAACCCGTCTCCGGAGCAACGCGACCTGGGCTGGGACGATTATGTCGGCGAAGGCGTACTCAAGGCGATTGAAGTCACCAAGGAGGTGAGTTCACAGGACAAGCTGAATCTGGTGTCCTGGTGTGTCGGCGGCACTCTGACCGCCTCCGCACTGGCGGTTCTGGCCAATCGCAAGGACACCTCAGTTGGCAGCTGTACCTTCCTGACCACCCTGATCGATTTCAGCGATCCAGGCGATCTCGGTGTCTACATCGACCAATATCAGGTCAAGAATCTGGAAAACAAGGTCAACAAGGAAGGCATCCTCCATGGCCGCGAGCTGGCGACTTCGTTCAACATGCTGCGCTCCAACGACCTGATCTGGTCCTATGTGGTCAACAACTACCTCAAGGGGCAGACACCGCCGCCGTTCGATATCCTCTACTGGAACAGCGACCCCACCAACCTGCCGGCCGAGATGTATACCTATTACATCAACCGCATGTACCTGGAAAACAAGCTGATCGAGCCGGACGCCCTGACCATTTGTGGCGAACCCATCGATCTGCGCCGCATCAAGGTACCCTGCTACTTCCTCTCTACCATGGAAGACCACATAGCGCCCTGGAAAGGCACCTTCAAGGCGCTTGACAAAATGGGCGGAACCGTGGAATTCGTGCTCGGCGGCAGCGGCCATGTTGCCGGTGTAATCAACCCGGCGAAGAAAAACCGCCGCAACTACTGGATAAAGGGCGAAATGGGCCAAGGCGCCGATGTCTGGCTGGAAACCGCCGAGCGCCAGGAAGGTTCCTGGTGGAACCACTGGAACGAATGGCTGCGCCGCCGTGCCGGCAAAAAAGTGCCAGCACCCGCCGAGTATGGCAATGACCGCTACAAGGTGATAGAGGCGGCACCGGGCAGCTACGTGCGCGCTCGTCTGGACTGATCAACGTCCATGCAAACCATACGGGGCCTGCGGGCCCCGTTTTTGCTTCACGAGATCTTTACGCATTGTTGTGGCGGGATTGCAGCCAATGGCACCCCGGCTTATGCTTGGCCCGCGCAACGCGCCTGTCACCGTCCACTTCATTTTTCAGAGTAGTCCGCTCATCGTGTTCAGCTTGAATCAACAACGAAAGGCAGAGATCCGCACCCTGCTGCGGCTGGGATGGCCCATCATGGTGGCACAGCTTGCGCAAAATGCGATGAGCTTTGTTGACACGCTCATGGCAGCCCGCGCCGGCACCGAAGACCTGGCCGCCATCGCGCTGGGAAGCAGCCTCTGGCTGCCTCTGTTCCTGGCACTGGCCGGTATTCTGATGGCCACCACCCCCATCGTAGCCCACCTGGTCGGTGGCGACCGCGAGACCGAAACCCGCCTGCCCTTTCATCAGGCACTCTGGGTAGCTGCCGTGCTGGGGCTTGCAGGGGTAGTACTGCTGCGCAGTGCCGATCCCGTCTTGACCCTGCTGCAGCTAGAACCCAACCTCCACACCAAGACTCAGGATTACCTCGATGCCATCAGCTGGGGCTTTCCCGCCTTTCTGATTTTTCAAGTCATACGCAGCTATTGCGAAGGTTTCGGCAAGACACACCCGGTCATGCGGATCGCCGTATTGGGTGTACTGTGCAACATCCCGCTTAATTATGTGCTGATTTTCGGCAAGCTCGGTCTGCCCGCAATGGGCGGTGTCGGCTGCGGCTATGCCACGGCAGTCGTCATGTGGGTCATGATGTTCGCCGGCGGATTCTATCTGCTGAAAAGCCCGCACTTCAGACCTCTGCAGCTGTTTCGCGATTGGCAACCGCCGCGCCTTCAGCAGTTGCTGCAACTGCTGAAGCTGGGTACGCCCATCGGCTTCTCGCTGCTGATTGAAGCCAGCATGTTCTGCGTACTGGCACTGCTGCTCGCGCCCCAGGGCGAGGTGGTTATCGCCGCCAATCAGATTACCATCAGTTACACCGGCATGGTGTTCATGATTCCGCTCAGCATCGCCATGGCGCTGACCATCCGAGTCGGCCAGCTGGTCGGCAGTAGCCAGGTAGTCGCCGCTCGCTACGCTGCCAGGACCGGCATACTGATCACGCTGTTCATCGCCCTGTTGAGTTGCAGCCTGTCACTGCTGCTGGCCCGTCAGATCACTGGGCTTTACACCGCCGATGAAGCCATTGTTGCTCTGGCATCGACATTGATCAGCATTGCCGCCATTTTCCAGTTTTCCGACGCGCTTCAGGTCAGTGCAGCCGGTGCCCTTAGAGGCTACAAGGACACCAGTATTCCGCTGGTGATGGTTTTCATCGCCTACTGGGTCGTTGGACTGCCCGTCGGCTATGTCCTGGGCTTCACTGATTGGCGTTTTACCGATGCAGGGCTTATAGACTGGACAGGCTCCGCGCAGTCGGCCACAGGACTCTGGTTCGGATTGTTGATCGGACTGAGTGTAGGCGCCGTACTACTGACCACACGCCTGTTTCGGATAGCGCGTCATGCGATTGATTCTGCCCGTTCTGATACTCTTGCTCAGCGGCTGTAGCGGCGAAGGCCCTGAGCAGCAACTGCATGATTATGCCTACCGAGTCGGCAATGCAATTGAGCACGAGTATCAACTCAACCTTGAGCGCAGCCTCCCGGGATACCCACCCAGACGCGAACGCCTGCTGACGGTAACAGAGCAGCGCGAAGGCCTGATCGACGTCCTCGATCTGCGCCGTTGCGGTCTGCTTGAACTGATTGGCGAGCGCAACAGTTCACTTGGCAAGCTCGCCCTGCCCTCGCAGCGACTGATCTACGAAACCCGCTTCTTGCCCCGGCTGCGTCAGTGCATCGATGAACTTGAACGGACTGAACAACCGGACGAAGACACCCAGGAACTGCTGGCCAGGCTACGCCGGATTGAAACCGTCAAACAGCAGAATTATCCTCGCGTAGTAAGCAATGCCATTTTCAACTCAGACGAGATCAGCCGGCACTTTGCCCTCCAGGCCGAGCCGCTGAATACCGGCAGTCAGGAGTCGATCGTCGCTCTGCAACCCGCACTGGCACATTTTCGCCAACTGGCCGAATACTCAACCCGGACAGAATGGAGGACACCTGAATGGATCGGGCAGCTGGAGCAGGATTACGAAGCCCTGTACCGCTCCGATTTCGGTGCTCGCTGGCTGCAAAGCTTGTTGCTGCTGACGCAGACACTGGAGCAGACGGCCGTGGCAATCGAAACACGCCTTGCACGGCGACCTGTCTGCTTCAATCGCCGACCGACGCCACAGGCCAACATTATCCGCAACGTATTTCAGCGCTATTACGCCGGCCAATTACAGCCCTGGATGTCATCGATTGATCGTAACGGACGTGAATGGCGCCAGGAGTGGCGGACCCTGGTGGAAGCACTTCCCGTCACACCGGCCACCTACTTCTATTTCAACCGCCTGTTCGGCGAACAGGACAGCCTCTGGGTCGAATACATTCAGGCACGCGATCACCATACTCATGCCTGGCAGCAACTGCTGAGCCAGTGCGGCATGATGCCGGGCAGTGACGAATGAGGCTTGAGTGATACCGCTTTTTCGCCCATGATGGACACAATCACCCAGGTGGAAAAGGATGTGTCTGCACTCCCATCAACACTGCGCACACGCATCGGCAGCGCTGCCGTTTCAGCCCTGCTGCTGTCCCTGCTCTGCCTTGCCGCACTGGCAACCGGCAGCGGGCAACTGCAGCTGGACAGCCAACAGATCGAGCAATACCGGCAACTGTATGGCGACAATGCCGCCAAGCGGCTGACGGCCTGGCAAGAGTTGATTCGTGATGCCGCCAACCTGCCCGAAGCGAAAAAGCTGGAAGCCGTGAATCGTTTCTTCAACCAGGTGCGGTTCATTGACGACATCATTCACTGGGGTAAGGAAGACTACTGGGCAACGCCGGTGGAGTTTCTGATCAGCAACGGCGGCGACTGTGAGGATTTCTCCATCGCCAAGTACTACACCCTGAGAGCCCTGGGTGTTGCCGATGCCAAAATGAGCCTGACCTACGTCAAGTCACTGGAGCTCAATCAGGCTCACATGGTACTGACCTACTACTCCACCCCCTCTGACATGCCGGTGGTACTGGACAACCTCATCGGCGAAATTCGCCCCGCCAGCGAGCGCCCGGACCTGCTGCACGTCTATACTTTCAATGGCGATAGCCTTTGGCTGAGTAAAAAGGGACGACGCGCCGAACTGGTAGGCACGTCCGATCGACTCAAACCCTGGACGAGCGTACAGTCCCGGGTGGAAAGCAACAGCGTCAATCTCAATTCGCAGGAGCGTTAAGGATGTCTCTGACCAACCAGCTGATCGCAACTGTTCTGGCCGTTTTGCTTGGCCTGGTCCTTAGTACCTTATACATCCTGTCGGACAGCTCCAGAGACACGCTGGTGACCCAGCTGGAGTCTCACGCAGAAGATGGCGCGACCCATCTTGGACTTTACCTCGCGCCCTTTATGCAGCAGCAGGACAAGGCCACCATCGCCACCGCCGTCAATGCCATCTTTGACAGTGGCTTTTATCAGGCGATCGAGGTTACCGACAGCAACAATGAGGTCCTTTACAGCAAGGTCTACGACCCGACCAGCGGCATCAACGCACCCAACTGGTTTGTCCATCTGATGCCAATCACGCCACCGGAGAAATCCCGCCAGATCGCCTACCAGTGGCAACAGGTCGGCAGCATTCATGTGCGCAGCCGTGCCGGGTACGCTTACGAAAAACTCTGGCAGGGTGTACGCAACGCCCTGATCCTGTTTGTCAGCCTGTCCGCCCTGTCGGCAGTGCTGCTGTCGCTGCTGATGCGTCACCTGCTGCGGCCTCTGCGCGGCGTGGAACATCAAGCCATGGCGCTGGCGCGGCGTGAATATATCGAGCAGCCGGTATTGCCACGCACCCGTGAACTGCGTCGCGTGGTATCGGCCATGAACCTGATGGTACGTCAGGTACAGCTGATGTTTGACGAACAAAACCGCAACATCGAATCCCTGCGCAGCACCGCCTACCGCGACAGCCTCACCGGCCTGAACAACCGCCGCGCTACCCTGACTCAGTTGACCGAGCACCTCGAATATCGCCAGGATTTCGGCCCGGCATCCCTGCTTATCTTTCACCTCAATGATCTGCAGGAACTCAACCATATTCTGGGCGAAGATGCCGCCAACCATCTGATCCGCAACTGTGCTCAGGGCCTGCAGACACTGGCCGGCACCCTGGGATCGCATGTGGTCGGCCGTCTCGGTGGCGCCGATCTGGTGTTGCTGTCCCAGCGACGATCGCTGGATGACTGGCAGCTTGTGCTCGCCCCCCTGCTGCAGCAGACCCGAAACCAGATAAAACAGCTCTCCGCCGGCAAGATCAGCACGGATGTCATCAGCATCGGCATCGCATCTTCCGACACCTCTGCCACGGCGGAGCAACTGCTGACCCAGGCGCGCCTCGCTCAACAGGAGGCCGAACAGAGCGGTAAAACCAGTATCCTGCTCTACCAGGCCCACCAACACCAGCAGGGCTGGTCGGAACAGTGGCAACGACACGTGGCATCAGCCATCCACAATGAACAGATCTTTCTGCAGCAGCAGCCTCTGCTCGACAGTGACAATCGCTGCATCCATGCCGAGGTGTTTGCCCGCATTCTGGATCAGGACAACCAGCCCTGTCAGGCCGGCGACTTTTTCGGTGTCGCCAGAGACTTGAACCTGCTGGAAAAAATCGACCGTGGCATCGTCAAACATGCCCTCCAGCACCTGCAGCACAACCCGGACAGCCCGACGCTGAGCCTTAACCTGGCCAACCAGGCACTGGCAGAACCGGACTTCATCGACTGGCTGCTGAACACCTTAAGCCAAAGCGGTGTCACCGAAAGGGTCAGCATCGAAATCAACGAAACCGCCATCCTGACACATATGGACACCATCAAGACGTTGCGCCGTGCGCTGGCCAAACTGAATATCAACTTTGGCGTCGACAATTTCGGTACGCACCCGAACGGTTTCAGCTACCTGTACGCCCTGCGCCCGGACTACCTGAAGATCGACGGCTCATTGATACGCCAGATTGACCGCAGCGACGAAGACCGCTTCTTTGTCAGCAGCCTGATCAGCGTGGCCCACAGCCTTGAGATCAAAGCCTATGCCGAGCATGTTGAACGGGAAACCCAACGCTGGGAACTGGACAAGATGCAGATAGACGGCACTCAGGGATATCTCCACGGAAGACCGTCAACCCTCTGTTGAAATCATCAGGCACGGCAAGGGGTCAGAGATGCGATCTGACCCAGCGCTCCAGGCTGTGCAGATCCATGGCACCGGCCTGGCGCGCAACCTCCTGCCCCTGATGAATCAGCATCAGCGTGGGGATGCTGCGAATCTGGTAGCGTGCCGCAATCATCTGAGCCTGCTCGGTATTCACCTTCACCAGACGACAGTCCGGCTCCAGCCTGGCAGCGGCCTGAGCGAAAATCGGCGCCATCATTTTGCAGGGCCCACACCACTCGGCCCAGAAATCCACCAGAATCGGAATATCCGTATTGGCCAGAATACGATCGAATGACGCAGCCTCAGCTTCGATCGGTTGGGCTGTGAACAGAGCGGATTTACAACGGCCACACTGGGGTGACTGATGCAGACGTTGTTGCGGAATACGGTTGGTGGCCAAGCAGGCCGGGCAGGAAATATGCAGGAAATCGTTCATCGGGAGCCTCCGGACATTGCACTGGCAAGTACATGGAGGCAACCGGTGAACTTTTCAATGGAGCAGTAATGAGGATCAACGCCCCTTGAGACTGACCAGGGCTTCCAGCTTCTTGCTCAGGCGCTCTTCTTTCTCACGCTTACGCTCTTGCTGCTCCTGCTCACGCTGCTCCTTCTGGCGTTCACGGCGCTGTGCCTGAATCTCCTTGATCCGGCCCTGAGCATGCTCAGCCTCGCCGGCGGTAACAACACCGGCAGCCTCACCCTTGAGATCGACACGCTCAACACCTTCCTGCACACTGCGCAGATAGGCCAGCGAACGGACATAGGTCGCCAGTGCCCGCTTGATACGGTTGCGCGCCAGCTTGTCATCGGCAATCAGATCCTCCTGAATGCCGATTTTCAGCGGGCGCACCTGGTCGCGACTGAAGGTCTGCGGATAGGCTTCGATCAGCATCTCCAGCGCCGCCTGGTTGGCCGCACGATTCTTGGAGCGGGTCTTGCTATTGGCTGTTTGATTCACGGTTTGACTCTCTGTTGTACCGGTTGCTGTCCGCTTGCGCTTTTCAACGGCGGACAACCTGTGTTCACACTCCTGCAACAGCGATTCGACTTCCTGCTGCAGATTGATCAGATCTGACACTCAGCCAGCCCCTTTACGAATTAGATACTCATAACGTTCGTCTTCCAGAACCGCCTGCCGAAGCAACTCATGACCCAGAAAGATACAAAACTTTGGAATATCGCGCTGCGTGGAAGGATCGGTTGCAATCACCTGCAGCACCTCACCGACCGACATTTCGCGCACCTTGTTATGCAGCAGCATAACCGGCTCCGGGCAGAGAAGCCCACTGGCATCGAGCCTGTGATCTACATCAGATGTATTCATGCGGGCCAACCACTCCCCCGACAGCACATTTGGATTTGCACAATTACGCCTCTATCCGAGATACAGGCTTGCGACCTGGCAGGAAGCAATTATCCTGATATAGAGACCATCTCTCAAGGAGTAAGCCGATGATTCGTGTACTGATTGAGCGCCATATCGCCGATGAGCTGAGTGAGCACTATGAACGCCTGTCCCGTGAAACACTGCAGAAAGCGATGCACTGGCCCGGGTTCATCTCCGGTGAAGCCCTGCATAACACGGCCGATCCCAATCACCGATTGATCCTCGCCACCTATAGATCCGAGAATGACTGGCTGCTCTGGCATGCCTCGGAAGAACGCCGGGATATGATGGACACCATCATGCCGATGCTGGAAACAGAAGAAAAAATCACCGTTTTCGAACATTGACTCAGCCTCCGGACTCAACCTTCCGGCGTGAGTGACAGCCAGCAGGTTATTTCCTCACGGTCGTGATACAGATGACGCGCCTGCAGTCGATAGTCGATATCGACTGCAGTCAGCTCTGCACGCAAATGTTCAAGACAACGCTCAACCTCGTCAAAGCGCTGCTTCATCGGCAGCTTCAGGTTGAAAATCGCATTGCGACACCAGCCGTTCAGCGCCCACTTCAGCATCAACTCGGTCACCCGCGCCGGCTTGTCCACCACATCACACACCATCCAGTCCACCGGCTTGGACGGCATGAAGGTAAAGGCATCTTCCCGCCGATGCTCCACCTGACCGGATTCCATCAGATCGACATTCATGGGACCGTTATCCACGGCAATGACAAACATGTGCTGCTTGACCAGCTGCCAGGTCCAACCTCCGGGCGCAGCCCCAAGGTCTACCGCTGTCATGCCACCACGCAGCAGCTCATCCTTGCGCCGAGCAGGAATAAAGTAGTGCCAGGCCTCTTCAAGCTTGAGCGTGGAACGACTGGGCGCTTGTTGCGGAAACTTCAGTCGCAGTACACCCATGGGCCAGGCCGAACTGTTGCCGACCGGTGCCACACCCACCCACAGGGTACGGCCATCCAGCACAAACACATGCAGACGCCAATCAGCACGCTGCTTGCGCGGCAGCAGCAAGCCTTCTCGACGCAATGCCTGCGCCAGTGCCGAACCGAACTTGCGGGCAAAGCCATGCAGTTCACGCCCATCGGTGGTATCGGCAACCTCTACCACGACTTCTCCCGCCTGCGGCAAGGAGCCTACGCACGCCCGGACTGGACCTATGCGGTCCGATGCCGGCAGATTCTCCAGCATCGGCAGACAGGCAACCCACTGACGCGCAAAGACCAGATCACGAAAGCGCAGCTTGCGCATCGCCGTCAGTGCTCCGTCAGGATCATGACAATGAAAGCGCACAAAACCCTGTTCGGTTTCGAATTGCGGATAGCCGTAGACACCCACTTCAGCACAGCGTGTGGTAATTTCCGCCGCACATTCCTTTTCAAAGCCGGAACGGCAATACAGCAACAGTGTGTTTACGTCAGTCATGACCCCTCCTCGAATAAGCGCGCACTATAGTAATCCGTTGGTCTAATAACAACCGTGCTTAAGCAGGAAAACCGGCAAAAGGCCCCGAAAATACGCCTTGATCCATATCAAGCAAACCGCCGCGCAATGCCGCCTCCCGCCATAAAAAGGGCGACCAAAAGACTATGGCATTTTGAAATACCGCCAGATGCCCTCGGAAGCGTTCAACATATCCATTTGAATTTATTGCAATATTATTTTAGCCACTGCTGCGGTCGGCTCAGGGACAATAAAAGCCGACCTGCGACAATAAACCACAGTTAAAGGTTCCATCACATTGAAATGCTGTAGGTATTCCCAGATAATTGCCGGTGGAACTCCTCTTACTACTATTAGCTTGTTGATGAGAGCCTGACATGAGCACTGCAACTGAACACCCGACTTACAACTACAAAGTCGTGCGCCAGTTCGCCATCATGACGGTGGTCTGGGGCATCGTCGGTATGGGCGTTGGCGTACTGATCGCCGCCCAGCTGGTGTGGCCTGCACTGAACTTTGATATTCCCTGGTTGACCTACGGACGTATCCGTCCGTTACACACCAACGCGGTCATCTTCGCGTTTGGTGGCTGTGCGCTTTTTGCCACGTCCTACTACGTGGTACAGCGTACCTGTCAGACCCGTCTGTTCTCTGATGCCTTGGCATCGTTTACCTTCTGGGGCTGGCAGGCTGTAATCCTGGCCGCTGCCATCACGCTGCCTTTGGGCATCACCAGCACCAAGGAATACGCCGAACTGGAATGGCCGATCGATATCCTGATCGCTGTGGTCTGGGTTAGCTACGCCATTGTATTCCTGGGCACCGTCAAGAACCGCAAGACGTCTCACATCTATGTGGGCAACTGGTTCTACATGGCGTTCATCATCACCGTTGCCGTGCTCCATATCGTCAACAGTCTGGCCATCCCTGTCACACTGACCAAGTCCTACTCGGTTTACCCGGGTACCGTGGACGCCATGGTACAGTGGTGGTACGGCCATAACGCAGTAGGTTTCTTCCTGACTGCCGGCTTCCTGGGCATGATGTACTACTTTGTACCCAAGCAGGCCGAGCGTCCGATCTACTCCTACCGCCTGTCCATCGTGCACTTCTGGGCACTGATCGCGACCTACATCTGGGCTGGTGGTCACCACCTGCACTACTCCGCACTGCCTGACTGGACCCAGTCTGTAGGCATGGTGATGTCTCTGATTCTGCTGGCTCCGTCCTGGGGTGGCATGATCAACGGCATGATGACCCTGTCCGGTGCATGGCACAAACTGCGTACCGACCCGATCCTGCGCTTCCTGGTGGTTTCACTGTCCTTCTACGGCATGTCCACTTTTGAAGGCCCGATGATGTCGATCAAGACCGTCAACGCCCTGTCTCACAACACCGACTGGACCGTAGGTCACGTTCATGCCGGCGCTCTGGGTTGGGTTGCGATGATCTCTATCGGTGCGGTGTACCACATGATCCCGAAACTGTTCGGCAAGGCTCAGATGTACTCCATCGGCCTGATCAACACCCACTTCTGGCTCGCGACTATTGGTACCGTACTGTACATCTGCTCCATGTGGGTCAACGGCATTCTGCAGGGTCTGATGTGGCGTGCAGTCAACGAAGACGGCACTCTGACCTACAGCTTCGTCGAAGCGCTTGAAGCCAGTCACCCGGGCTACCTGGTTCGCTGGATCGGCGGCTGCTTCTTCCTGACCGGCATGCTGTTGATGGCCTTCAACGTTTGGCAGACCGTACGCAGCGGCAGCACCGTCAAGGCGGCTGAACCCTCTGCCCAGGCGGCCTGATTGAGACGAGGAGCAGAAGACAATGATCAAACACGAAACGATTGAAAAGAACATTGGCCTCATGATTCTGCTGATCATCATTGTGATCAGCGGCGGTGGCCTGGCGGAGATCGTACCGCTGTTCTTCCAGAGTTCTACCACCAAGCCGATTGAAGGTCTGCGCACCTATTCGGCACTGGAGCTTGAAGGCCGCGACATCTACATCAAGGAAGGCTGCCACGTCTGCCACACCCAGATGATCCGTCCTTTCCGTGCCGAAACCGAGCGTTATGGCCACTACTCCACCGCGAACGAGCATGTTTGGGAGCATCCGTTCCTCTGGGGTTCCAAGCGTACCGGTCCCGATCTGGCACGTGTTGGCGGTCGCTACTCCGACGACTGGCAGAAGGCTCACCTGTACAATCCACGTGACGTGGTACCCGAGTCCAAAATGCCATCCTACCCCTGGCTGTTTGAAAACAAGCTGAGTGGCAAGGACACTGCGGCTAAAATGGAGGCGCTGCGCAAGGTTGGCGTCCCCTACACCGATGAACAGATCAGTACTGCCCGTGAGCAGGTACAGGGCAAAACCGAGATTGATGCTCTGGTTGCCTACCTGCAGTCACTGGGTAAAACCCACTCTGTTTATACCAACCAGCGGTAATTGGCCGTGAGTTACGAGGTTTATGGTCCCTATATCCCGGTGATCATGCTGATCACCTTCATCGGGCTTTTTGCCTGGGTACTGTTGCCCGGCAACAAGAAGCGCTTTGATGAAGCATCCCAACTGCCCTTTGCCGACGAAGACAAGAAGGATGACGAACAGCAGAACCAGGAAGAGACCCATAACAGGAGAGACAACAAATGAGTGCTTTCTGGAGCGCATGGGTAACCGTGATTACCCTGGCAGTCATTTTCGGCTGCGCATGGCTACTCTTCGCGACACGCAAGAGTGAGAAATTCAAGGAAACCACTGACCAGACCGTTGGTCACGTATACGATGGCATCGAGGAGTTCGATAACCCGTTGCCGCAGTGGTGGTTCTACCTGTTCGTAGCCACCGTCATCTTCGGTCTGGGCTACTTGATGCTCTATCCGGGCCTGGGCAACTTCAAGGGTCTGCTGGGCTGGACGTCTACCAACCAGTGGGAAGCGGAGATGCAGCATGCCGAAGAGGTATACCGTCCGGTATTCGCCAAGTATGCGGCACTGTCTATTGAAGACCTGCAGAAACCGGAAAACGAAGCAGGCCTGAAAATGGGTCAGCGCATGTTTGCCA
This sequence comes from uncultured Marinobacterium sp., assembly GCA_964390205.1. Classification (GTDB taxonomy): domain Bacteria; phylum Pseudomonadota; class Gammaproteobacteria; order Pseudomonadales; family Balneatricaceae; genus Marinobacterium. The sequence continues at coordinate 25,408 of CAYMHL010000005.1, read as the reverse complement.
ACAACTGTTCGGTCTGTCACGGCTCTGCCGGCACCGGCGCCATCGGCTTCCCCAACCTGACCGATAACGACTGGCTGTACGGTGGTGATCCTGCGACCATCAAGCAGACGTTGATCAACGGCCGTAACGGCGGCATGCCGGCCTGGGGCGATGTACTGGGTGAAGACGGCGTCCGCGATGTTGCCAGCTACGTCATGACCCTCAGCGGTCAGGAAGCGGTTGCCGGCACCGACATTGCCAACGGTGAAAAACAGTTCCAGGCACTCTGTACTGCTTGCCACGGCGCTGACGCCAAAGGCATGCATGCACTGGGTGCTCCGAACCTGACCGACGACATCTGGCTCTACGGTGGTTCTTTCAACCAGGTAGCACACACCATCCGTGTTGGTCGCTTCGGTGTCATGCCGGCACAGAAAGATCTGCTGTCTGAAGACAAGATCCATCTGATCACCGCTTACGTTTACAGCTTGTCCAACAAGTAATGATGTGAGGTTGGTGAAAAGGCGACGTGACGCAAGTCATGTCGCCTTTTTTATTGCCGAACTAGTATAATATTCAGCATTCCTAATAGATTGGGAATGGATCTGTCGACGAAATCAGCAGTAGGTACTGGCATGAATCAGATACCGGTTAAAGACGTAACCCCGCGCAAGGACGGCAAGGAGCAGGTTGAAAGCTACAACCTCTATGCCAAGCGGGAACACATTTACGTCAAGTATTACAAGGGATTTTTCAAGAACTTTCGCACCATCTCCGGCTTTATCATGCTGGCGATGTTCTATGGCGCCTCCTGGCTGCAGTATGATGGCCGCCAGGCCATTCTGTTTGATCTGCCCAATCGGCAGTTCCATATTTTCGGCCTGACCTTCTGGCCCCAGGATTTCATGCTGCTGTCATGGCTGCTGATCATTTTGGCCTTTACACTGTTCTTTGTGACCGTCTTTGCCGGGCGCCTCTGGTGCGGCTATGCCTGCCCGCAGTTCGTGTGGACCTGGCTGTTCATGTGGGCTGAGCGCATCACCGAAGGTGACCGCAACAAGCGCATGCGCATGGACAAACAAAAGATGAACGGCGAAAAGGCTGTCCGCAAAACCGCCAAGCACCTGCTCTGGCTGGTCATCGCCATTGCCTCGGCCATTGCATTTGTCGGTTACTTCTCACCCATTCGTGAGCTGGTGCCCGACATCCTGGCGTGGGACCTCGGCCCTTGGGAAACCTGGTGGCTGGCGTTCTTCAGCGTCGCCACCTATGGCAGTGCCGGCTGGCTGCGTGAGCAGGTCTGCATCTACATGTGTCCCTACGCTCGCTTCCAGAGTGTCATGTTTGACCAGGATACCCTGATCATTTCCTATGACGAAGCCCGGGGTGAACCTCGCGGCAGCCGCAAAAAAGACGTCGACAAGAAAGCCGCCGGCCTGGGTGACTGCATCGATTGCATGGCCTGTGTCCACGTTTGCCCTGTCGGGATCGATATCCGCGACGGTCTGCAGTATGAATGTGTCGCCTGCGGTGCCTGTGTCGATGCCTGTGACGACATGATGGACCGCATGGGCTATGCCCGCGGCCTGGTGCGTTACACTACAGAGCATGCCCTCAACGGCAACAAGACCAAGCTGCTGCGCCCTCGCCTGATTGGCTATTTCGCGGCCTTGATGGTCATGTTTGCAGCTTTTGCGTGGGCTATTGCCGATCGCGTACCTCTGGAAGTGGATGTCATCCGTGACCGAGGCCAGCTCTACAACAACACGCCTTCCGGTCAGATCGAAAACGTCTATACGCTGAAAATCGCCAACAAGGAACAGGTCGACCACCGTTATGCCATCTCGGTATCCGGTCTGGAAGGTCTGAACATGGTAACGGATGGCAATGTTGCCATTGCCGCCGGCGAGCTGCTGACCTACCCGGTACGTCTGCAGATCGATCCGAATGCGCTCGAGTCCAGCAATTCGACCATCGTCTTCAAGGTTGAAGCCCTGGACAATTCCGCGATCAGCATTGAAACCGAAAGCCGTTTCCTCGGTCCCATACCTCAACGATAGTCCCCGGAAACGTTAAATTAGGTTAGAATGACGGCCGGTTCATCCCGGCCGTCTCTTTATGCAAGGAGTGTCATGAACACGCACGTCACCACCCCGGCTCCCTGGTTCAAGCAACCCTGGCTTTGGTTCATTCTGTCCCCGCTGATTGCCGTTTTCATCTATGCGAGCGCCTTCATCTATCTTGCAATCACGACCAGTGACGGCGTGGTCAAGGAAGATTATTACAAGGTTGCACGCGGGATGAACATCGATACATCCAAAGCCGATTTGGCGCGCACGCTGGGACTGGATGGCGATCTACGGCTGGACACCCTGACCGGCGATATCAACCTGCGCCTCTCCGGCAATCTCGACAGCTACCCGAAAACGCTGAGCCTCAACATCATTCACCCGACGCATCAGCAGTATGACCAGATCTTGATTCTGCGCGGGGTTGACGGCAAGGGTCTCTACGCCGGCAGTCTTGAAGGACAGATCAGTGGCAAACGCTATCTCTCCCTGTCACCTGACAACGGCGGATGGCAGCTGCGCCAGGAGATTCTGCCTCCGTATACCGAGCAGCTTCAGTACTCCCTGACGCCGCAGTAACCATGAACATGAGCGTTCAGCAGACCCAGGCGCCGGCTCCCTGCTTTCATTGCGGGTTGCCGGTGCCCCCGGGCACTGACTACACCACCGTTATCGATGGCAAGCACCGCGCCATGTGCTGCCCCGGCTGTCAGGCTGTTGCACAGGCCATTGTGGATGGCGGTTTGGATAATTTCTACCGCCACCGCGACGGTCAGTCCGCTGACAGCAATCTGATCCAGAACAATCGCCGTGAGCAGCGCCGACTTGAACTGGAACTGTATGATACCCCCGAGCTGCAACGCGACTTTGTACATTCAGTGGGCGATCACCAGCATGAAGCTCTGCTGGTGATCGAGGGCATCACCTGTGCCGCCTGCGTCTGGTTGCTGGAAAAGCATATCGGCAGTCAGGAGGGGGTGGTTTCGGCCAGTGTTAATCTGGCCACCCATCGTGCCCGCATTCGCTGGCGCAGCGACCAGGTAAAACTGAGCCTGCTGATGGCCGAAATCGACCGTCTGGGCTATCAGGCGCATCCCTATCAGCCCAACCGTGAAGAACAACTACTGGAAAAGGAGCGCAAGCAGGCTGTCCGACGCCTGGGCGTGGCCGGTGTCTGTACGGCGCAAACCATGATGCTGTCCACTGCACTCTATGCCGGCGAGCTGAGCGCCTCCATGGATGGGCATATCATCACACTGATGCACTGGGCCAGCATGGTGCTGGCAACTCCGGTTGCGCTTTACTCTTCCATCCCCTTCTACAAAGCGGCATGGCGCGACCTGCAGACCCGCAGCCTGAGTATGGATGTGCCGGTTTCACTGGCAATCCTGCTGGCGTACTTCGCCAGCGTCTGGGCCACCCTGGCCGGCAAGGGCGACACCTATTTCGAATCCGTCACCATGTTTGCCTTTTTCCTGCTGGTGGGACGTTTTCTGGAGATGGCCGCTCGCCACCGTACCGGCCGCGCCGGTAACGCTTTGCTCGACCTGCTGCCTGCCACCGCTACACGACTGGATGGCAACGTTGAGACGCTGATCCCGGCCAATCAGCTGCGTACAGGGGATATTGTTCTGGTCAAGGCCGGTCATACCATTCCGGCGGATGGCCGCATTGTCGAGGGCCGCAGCTCGGTGGATGAATCCGCCCTGACGGGCGAGTACATGCCGCAATCTCGTACCACGGATGACCCGGTCATTGGTGGCACTCTGAACATCGAGCACCCACTGCAGATCGAAGTCACCGAGACCGGCAGCAACAGCCGCCTGTCCACCATCGTGCGCATGCTGGACCGCGCACATGCGGAAAAGCCTGCGGTGGCGCGCATGGCGGACAAGGCGGCCAGTCAGTTTGTACTTGCCACACTGATCACTGCCGCGGCCGTGGCAATTTTCTGGTATTTCTACGAGCCGGAAAGGGCCTTTTGGGTCACGCTTTCCGTTCTGGTTGTGACCTGCCCCTGCGCCCTGTCATTGGCCACGCCGACCGCCCTTACAGCCGCTACCGGCAGCCTGCGCCAGCGTGGCGTTCTGATCAGCCGTGGTCACGTACTGGAAAGCCTGGCCACTGCCAGTCACATCGTATTCGACAAAACCGGTACGCTGACAGAGGGCAATCTCAACATTGAGGAGGTACGTTCGATCAGTGGTTACAGCAGCCAACAACTGCTGCATATTGCCGCTGCACTGGAGAGCCGATCCGAGCACCCCATTGCGCGCGCGTTCCGAGCCCATGTCGCCACGGCTGCCACCGAGGTCGAAGTGCATGTTGGCCAAGGATTGTCCGGCCGCGTAGAAGGAAAGCTCTATCGCATCGGCCGCCCCGCTTTTGCCTGCCCCGACAACACCCCACCGCCACCGGAAAACAAGGGGCTGTGGCTGCTGTTGTCTGATACCACGACCCCATTGGGCTGGTTTCGCCTGGATGATCAGATCCGAGCCGAAGCGGTAGAGGCCCTGCAGCAGTTGCGCGCACTCGGACTGACCCCGCTGATGCTCACCGGAGATGCTTCCGATGCCGCACACAAGGTTGCCGCCGAGCTCGGTATCGATCAGGTCTTCAGCGGCATGAGTCCAGAGCAGAAGCTGTCACATCTGAATCAGCTGGGTGCAGCCGGAGCCGAGATCATCATGGTCGGAGATGGTATCAACGACATCCCGGCTTTGGCCGGCGCGCGCACCTCTGTTGCCATGGCGAGTGCGACTGATCTGGCCAAAACCAGTGCCGATGCGGTGCTGATCGCCAATGATCTGCTGCGCCTGCCGGAAAGCATTCGCATGGCACGCAAGACACAACGGATTATTCGCGAAAACCTGAGTTTCTCACTGTTCTACAACCTGCTGGCACTGCCGGCAGCCGCTGCGGGCCTGGTCCCACCCTACTGGGCTGCAATCGGCATGTCGGCCAGCTCGCTCATCGTGGTGGGCAATGCCATGCGCCTCAGTCAGCGCAACAGCCCGGTTGAGGCCGCCAAACAGGAAACGGAAAACTAATGGATATTCTCATCCTGCTGATCCCCATTGCCATCATCCTGGCCGGCTTTGCCATCTGGGCTTTTTTCTGGAGCGTCAACAGCGGCCAGTACGATGATCTGGAGTCGCCGGCCCACCGCATTCTGTTCGAGGATGATGAAGACATGATTCCCGACGATGCACGTCTCGATAAGGACGAAAAGCCAACGGGCAAACAGCCTTGATTGAACCTGGCCTGATCCTGTCTGCCCTGCTTTTTGGCCTGGCCGGCAGCACCCACTGCGTCGGCATGTGCGGCGGCATCGCCGGCAGCGTAGCGATGAGTTGTAGCTCGTCACAAGCAGGCGGACTGACACGGCTGCTGACCTTCAATGCCGGCCGTATTCTCAGCTATGCGTTAGCCGGCCTGCTGGTTGGCCTGCTGGGGCATGCCTTGTCCGGCTCAGCCATACTGACCCTATGGCTACGCACCCTGGCCGCACTGATCATGGTGGTCAGCGGGCTTTACATCGCCGGGTGGTGGCAGGGAGCGGCCTATCTTGAACGCCTGGGCGGTGGCCTTTGGCGGCGCATCCAGCCGCTGAGCCGTGTGCTTCTGCCTGCCGACACCCTGCCCAAAGCCCTGGCGTTGGGCGGTTTGTGGGGTTGGCTCCCCTGTGGTCTGGTTTACACCACCCTGCTATGGACTGCCAGTGTCAGTAAACACCCCGGCACCGGTGCACTGCTGATGCTGCTGTTCGGTCTGGGTACCCTGCCTGCCATGATGACCACCGCCCTGCTGGCCCGTCAGCTGCGCCAGCTGCTGCAACAGAGCGGGGTACGCAAAGCGGCAGGCACGCTGGTGATTCTGTTTGGTCTTGCCACCCTGCCCTGGCAGCTGTGGCTGCCTCATGGTTGATGCTCATCAACCCCTGTCGGCACTGCAGCGCTTATAATGCTTTTTTGATTGTCAGCCAAGAGGTGTAGTCGTGCCCCATCAGAGCAATGTCAGCTGGGATCTGGATCTTATTCGTCGCTATGACCTGTCCGGGCCTCGCTATACCTCCTATCCGACCGCCATCCAGTTCGACTCAGGCCTGACGGCTGAGCAACTGATCAGTGCCGGTCGTGCAAGTGCAGATGCCAACGCCCCGCTTTCGCTCTATGTGCATATCCCCTTTTGCGCCCACGTCTGCTACTACTGCGCCTGCAACAAGGTAATCACACGCAACCGCAAGAAAGCACAGCCCTACCTCGATACGCTCTATCAGGAGATGGCGCAGCTGTCGCAATGGTATCGACAGGAACGTACGGTCAATCAGCTGCACTGGGGCGGCGGCACCCCCACGTTTATCAGTGACGAGCAAATGCGTGAGCTTATGCAGGCGCTGAGACGCAATTTCAACCTGCGGGATGATGATCTCGGTGACTACTCCATCGAAATCGACCCCCGTGAAGCCGGGCACGACACCCTGGGCGTGCTGCGCGAGATCGGTTTCAACCGCATCAGCCTGGGTGTGCAGGACGTCAACCCGCAGGTGCAGCTGGCGGTGAACCGGGTACAGCCAACCGAACAGACCCGCGCGGTTCTTGAGCGCTCGCGTGAGCTGGGCTTCAGATCCATCAATATGGACCTGATCTACGGCCTGCCCCACCAGACGGAACTCAGCTTTGCCGAAACACTGGAAACTGTTATCGCCATGAGCCCGGACCGCCTTTCGGTGTTCAACTATGCCCACCTGCCGGACCGTTTCCGCTCACAGAAGCATATCCGCGCCGAAGATCTGCCCTCGGCGGAAACCAAACTGGCCATTCTGCAGAACAGCATCAACCGTCTGCTCGATGCCGGTTATGTCTATATCGGCATGGATCACTTTGCCAAACCCGATGATGAACTGGCGATCGCCCAGGCCAGCGGCAAGCTGCATCGCAACTTTCAGGGTTATACCACCCATGCCGATTGTGACCTGGTGGCCATGGGTGTATCGGCGATCAGTCAGATCGGCAACGTCTACTACCAGAACGAACATGATATCGCCGCCTACAGCCAAGCGGTAATGCAGCAGCAACATGCAGTCAAACGCGGCGTGCAACTGAACCCGGATGACCACATTCGTCGTGCCGTCATCACTGAGCTGATCTGCCAGTTCGAGCTGGACAAACGTAGCATCGAACAGCGTTTTGCCATTGATTTCGACCAGTATTTCGCTGATGAGCAGGATGAACTTAGCCAGTTCGCCAGCGACGGCCTGATTCAGTTACAGCCGGATACCATCAGCGTTACCTCGGCCGGCCGCTTGTTGATTCGTCGCATCTGCATGGCATTCGATGCTTATATCCCCAAACAGCAACAGTCTCGCAATTTTTCCCGCATCATCTAAACCTGCAGCCAAAGTTCAGGCCCGGTTCACGGGCCTTGCGCTTCACCCTTGGGGGTAAATGTTACATAATGCGAGCCATAGCCATTGTGTGACTAACCAACCAAAGGATGCCCTCATGGCCGACTGCAAAAATCAAGGAAAGCTTCACAGCCTGTCTCAGGTGCACTGCAAAACCTGCAGCTTGAGCAGTCTCTGTCTGCCAGTCTCGCTGGATCTGACCGAGATCGATCGTCTGGACGATATCATCGAGAAAAGTCGACCACTGAAGAAAGGAGAGCACCTGTTTCACCAAGGCGAGCCCTTCAGCTCCGTATACGCCATCCGTGCCGGCACCATCAAAAGCTACACTCTGACCAATGAGGGTGAGGAGCAGATCACCGGCTTCTATTTCCCCGGCGAGCTGGTTGGTCTCAGTGGCTTTGATGCGGAAAACTATCCCATGTCGGCAAAGGTTCTGGAAACCACAACCGTCTGCGAAATTCCGTTTGAACGCCTTGACGAACTCTCTGGCCAGATGCCGGAACTGCGTCGCCAGATGCTGCGCAGCATGAGTAAGGAACTGCGTGATGATCAGCAGATGATGCTGCTGTTGTCGAAGAAAAATGCCGAACAGCGTGTCGCCACTTTCCTGCTCAAACTGTCCCACCGCTTCAAGGCACGGGGTTATTCCGCTTCCAATTTCCGTCTGTCCATGTCCCGCAATGAGATTGGCAACTACCTTGGCCTCGCTGTAGAGACGGTCAGTCGAATTTTCACCCGCTTCCAGAAAATGGAGCTGATGCGTGTGGATGGCAAGGAGGTTGAGCTGACCAATCTTGAAGAGATGTACCGCCTGTCCGGCGAGGCGCGCAACGACGAAAGCGCTGCGCCGCAGGAAAACAAAAGTTCTTGATGATCGCGGGCATCCTGTCTTGACTGCCGATGGTTCCGCAGGCCGACATCTGCACGACCAAGGCCTGAACAATCAAGACGTGAACAACACATAAAAAAAGACGTAGCTCCAAATGAAGCTACGTCTCAAGTTGCACAATGAAGTAGCCATCTCAATGTGTAACCCAACCCCTGCATTACACCTGTATTCTGTCTTTGCGGCATTGAGTTATATCAATTGAGCGCCAACTGGGAGTTACCGCATGTCCTACGATGAGTTCTATGTCAAATCCGTAATCCGTTCGCTCCAGGACTGGCCGGAACCCGGCGTCATGTTTCGCGATGTCACGCCGATCTTCAAGGATCCCAAGGCAATGCGCATGGTATCGGATGCATTCATTCAGCGTTATATCGACAGCGACATCACCCACATCGCCTGCATTGACGCGCGCGGCTTCCTGTTCGGTGCCATCATGGCCTATCAGCTGAACCTGCCGCTGGTGCTGGTGCGCAAAAAAGGCAAGCTGCCGGGCGAGACCATCCATCAGGAATATACCCTTGAATACGGTACTTCCGCCGTCGAGATGCAGACCGATGCCGTCACCACCGGCGACCGTGTTCTGTTGTTCGACGATCTGATCGCGACCGGCGGCACCCTGCTGGCCGCCTGCACATTGATCAAAAAGCTGGGTGCGGACGTCGTTGAAGCGGCCGCCCTGATCGACCTGCCCGACCTTCAGGGCTCGACCCGTATTCAGGAGCTGGGTATTCCGGTCTACTCCCTGCTGGCATACGAAGGCCTTTGAGACTCGGCACAACCAGACAGATATGCCTGCTGATGTGCCTACGCTCAGCTCAATGACACCCTTTTGGAGACACCATGCTCTGGTTTCGCAATCTTATCTTTTATCGCTTTGACCCCCCCGCCGGTCTGACTCAGGAACATCTCGAGCAGGCACTGGGGGCACACCCGTTCACTCCCTGTGGCAGTCAGGAGATGAATCGCAGCGGCTGGAGCCATCCGGTCAATGAAGCGGAAGAGATGCTGGCATTCAGCAGCAACGGTTTTTTGCTGGTCAATCTGATGCAGGAAGAGCGCATCCTGCCATCCAGCGTGGTGCGAGAACAGCTGGATGAACGCGTTGCCCTGATCGAGGCGGAACAGTCACGCAAGGTCTACCGCAAGGAAAAGCTGCAACTCAAGGATGAAGTCATTCTGGATTTGCTGCCACGCAGCTTCACCCGCCGTCGCCGTACCGAAGCCGTGCTTATGCCGCAACAGGGCTGGATTCTGGTCAACGCCTCCAGCCACAAGCGCGCCGAGGAGCTACTCAATCAGCTGCGCCAGGCACTGGGGTCACTGGCCGTCAAGCTGCCACAGACGCAAATATCGCCGGATAAGGTGATGACGGCCTGGCTGCAAGGCGAAAGCATGCCTTCTGGCTGGGTCTTGGAGGATGAATGCGAACTGCGTGATCCCATGACCGAAGGCAGCAAAATCAGTGCCAAGGGGCAGGATCTGTTGTGCGACGAAATAGGTGCACACCTGGAAGCCGGCATGCTGGTCAAGCGCTTGGCACTTGAATGGCAACAACAGATTCGCTTTGTGCTGCATGAAGACCTCAGCCTGCACCGTCTGCGTCTCAGTGACGAATACCGTGAGCAGCTTGATGCGGACACGCCTGAAGAAGCATTGGCTGCCAGAGATGCCGAGCTGGCACGACTGGGACTGGAATATGCCCGTCTGCTACCGGAATTATTGGATGCCTTTGGTGGCGAACCCAAGGAGTGAGCCGCGTTACTGATGCCTGCAATATCCCCGAGACGTCCTTCACCGCCGCTTGATCAAACGCAGATTACCGATACACTGACGCCCTGATCAGCAGGAGTTCGCATGTACAGCGTTAAAGAAATCTTCTATACCTTGCAGGGCGAAGGCGCTCAAAGCGGCCGCGCGTCCGTGTTCTGCCGTTTCACCGGCTGCAATCTGTGGTCAGGCCGAGAGCAGGACCGCAGTGGCGCCATCTGTGACTTCTGCGATACCGACTTCATCGGCACCGATGGGCAAAACGGTGGCAAATTCGCCGATGCCGAAACACTGGCTTCCCGCATCGACAGCTTCTGGCCCGATAACAATGCGGATGGCAAGTATGTAGTCTGCACCGGTGGCGAACCGGCACTGCAACTGGACAGCGCGTTGATTGATGCCTTGCACGCTCGCGGGTTTGAAATTGCCATCGAGACCAACGGCACTCGTCCTTTGCCTGAAGGCATCGACTGGGTCTGTGTCAGCCCCAAGGGCAAGAGTGAGGTGATCATCACTGAGGGAGACGAACTCAAGCTGGTCTATCCACAGAGCGACGCTCTGCCTGAGCGCTTTGCCCATCTCGATTTTCACCACTTCTACCTGCAGCCACTGGACAGCCCGCTGCAGAACAATCATACCCGACGCTGCATCGACTACTGCATGGCTCACCCGCAATGGAAACTAAGCCTGCAAACCCACAAGGTATTGGGTATCGACTGATCCGATCAACGCACTCGCAAGCGCAGCGGTTGCACCAACAGATCACGATTGCGCCAGCCCAGTATCATCAGAGCCGGCAGCTGCATGACCACCCCGTATATCAATGCGCTTGCGGACATTTCGGCATTCTGCAGCAGCCCGGCGGTCACCATCAGCGCGGTACCGGCATTCTGAATGCCCACCTCGATGGCCAGTGTGACCTGCCGTTGCTCTGACATTCGTGCCAGTCTGGCCAGCAGATAGCCGGCCAGCAGCGCGCAGCAGGCCAACAGCAGGGCTACCGGACCGACAACCCCGATGAGTTCCGGCAATTGATCCCAGTTGGACTTCAGGATCGCCGTCACGATCGCAATCATAAACACCAGCGAGCAGATCTTGACCGGCCTGACCATGCGTGAACACCACTGCGGCTTAAGCGCAGCGACCAACATGCCCAACGCCACCGGCAGCAGAGTCACCAGCATGACCTTGATGATGGTACTCAGAACAGGGAATGGCGGCAGCTCCCCGCTCAGGCCATGATATTCCAGCGCCAGCAGGGTCAACAGTGGCAGGGTGAAAGGTGTCACCAGACTGGTCACGGCGGTCAGGGTGACCGACAGCGCCGTGTCCCCCCGCGCCAGCAGCGTCAGCATGTTGGACGTGGCACCGCCGGGGGCAAAAGTCAGAATCATCAAGCCAACGGCCAGCAATGGTGGCAGATCGGCCCACCAGATGACCAAAGCACCCAGCAGCGGCAACAGCAACAACTGTGCCGCCACCCCCAGCAGCACAATACCCGGAGCTTGCCACAAACGAGCGAAATCGGAGCGGCTCAACATCATGCCCACACCGAGCATGATACTGAACAGTGCCAGGGGCAGAATCAACTGGGTCAGAAACGAGGTCTGCATCGCGTACCATTCTCAGTGCAATCAAAAAGTCACTCATGGTAAGTGAAAGCAAATGAAGCAACAATGACAGCATCCGTCGGATTGCCGCACCACTGCTGGCCTGCACCAGCCTACCCACATCTACTGTGGATAACACTGTGAAAATTTGATTACCAACGGTCCTCAGATCGCATGTTCCCTTAGCTGAACACGGATTGATTGTTTTTTAACCAGATGTTTTTTGATCTTCAATATCAAACACTTGATGTACTCATGCTGTCCCGCGCACAGCCGGCGGGTAGAGTAATCTGCGACAAAAAGCTATGATAGCGCGCTGTTTTCAGTGGAGTGCAAAATCGATGCAGGAGCAACTCGACCAACGTCGCAAGGCTGCCGAACGCGTCACCATCATCGGTGCTGTTCTGGATACTGTTCTGGGCGTGCTCAAAATCCTCATTGGAGTCATTGCCAATTCCAGTGCCTTGATTGCGGACGGCATCCATTCCCTGTCTGACCTGCTGACCGACTTCATGGTCGTGGCTGTATTGCGCCTGTCACACCAGGCTCCGGATGACAACCACCCCTATGGGCACGCACGTTTCGAGACCGTGGGCACAGTTGCGCTTGGTGTTGTACTGGTCGCCGTCGGCGGTGCCATGGCGTATGACAGTGTCAGTCTGCTGTTCGCAACCGAACATCCACCACTACCCACCTGGCCCGCCCTGGTGGTAGCGGCGCTCTCCATTCTCGGCAAGGAGTGGATCTTCCGCTACACACTAAAGGTCGGCAAACAGTTGAAATCCGATCTGATTATTGCCAACGCCTGGCACAGCCGTACCGATGCCCTCTCCTCAATTGTCGTATTGCTGGCGGTGGCCGGCGCCATGGCCGGTGTCTGGTGGCTTGACGCCTTTGCTGCCGTGCTGGTGGCCCTGCTGGTCGGCAAGATCGGTTGGGATCTGGTGGCCAAAAGCGTTACCGAACTGGTCGATACAGCACTGCCCGAAGAGCGGGTCAATGAGCTGCGTGAACAGGTACTCAGTGTGGACGGCGTAATCAACGTTCACAGCTTCAAGAGCCGCCTGATGGGCAACCAGGGCCTGCTGGAAATGCACCTGCAGGTCGCCCCTCACCTCAGTGCCGCCGAAGGTCACTACATTGGTGACAAGGTGGTTTGCCAGCTGCAGAACCGGTTTGATGACATCGGCCATGTGATCTTCCACATCGATACTTACGACGACGAAATCCATGGCGATGTGTTCTGTCCGGTCATGCCTTCACGCCGTGAAATCGCGCAGCACCTGGACGCGGCGATCAGCCGCATCCTGGGCGAGAATCCGGATTACGAATTGATCCTCTATTACCACCCGGACTATATCGATCTGGATATCAAGGCGTCGCAACAGATCCATCAGCTGTTGCAGCACACAGGCCTCGCTGCCCGTGACCTTGAGCAACAGCTGCGCGAACAGCTGTCGGCATTGAACTGGTTCCGTGAACTCAACCTCTGGCTGCCGCCACGGTAAAACAGTTCAGGCAACAGAGCCGACAGGAACCATCAAACCAATAGCACAAAGCCGGCAACCGCCGGCTTTGTAGTCACTGTGCTGTAACAAAGGCTGCAACAAGGCCCCACAGCAAAGATCTTTCAGTAAGGCTTTTCAGTAAAGTAATGCCTGGTTTAACGAACCGGCTGACGCATGGTAACGAACTCTTCCGCCGCCGTCGGATGGATGCCGATGGTGCTGTCGAAGACCGCCTTGGTCGCACCGGCCTTGAGCGCTACGCCTATGCCCTGAATAATCTCGCCCGCCTCGGCACCCACCATGTGCACACCCAGGACACGATCGGTTTCGGCATCCACGATCATCTTCATCAACGTGCGCTCGTCGCTGCCGCTCAGTGTATGTTTGAGAGCCCGGAATTCGGACCTGAACACCTTGACCTGAGGGTAACGCTCCCGTGCCTGCTCTTCTGTCAGACCCACCGTACCAATATTGGGCTGGCAGAACACAGCTGTCGGAATCAGGTCATAATCCACCGCCGGGCTGCCGGCCGCATACAGATGACGTACCAGCGCCATACCCTCGGCCAGTGCGACCGGCGTCAGCTGCACCCGATCGATTACATCGCCGATGGCATAGATCGAAGGGACATTGGTCTGAAAGCTGTCATTGACGATGATGGCACCGTTTTCCTTCTGTGCCACGCCGACCGTATCCAGTCCCAGGCCCCGTGTGTTCGGCACCCGCCCGGTGGCATAGAGTATCTGGTCGGCGTCAAGTACACGACCATCAGTCAGGTGAGCCTGAAGTCGCCCTGAAGCCAGTTTTTCAACCCGCTCAACATTGCAGTTGAAGTTCAGTCCGACTCCCTTCTTGGCCACTTCCTGCGCCGTAAATTCACGCACTTCCTGATCAAAGCCGCGCAGGAACAGCTCGCCGCGGTAGATCAACTCGGTACGGGCACCCAGACCGGCAAAGATGCCGGCAAACTCGACCGCGATATAACCACCACCCACAACGATCACATCCTGCGGGAAATCAGCCAGGTCAAACACCTCGTTGGAGCTGATCACATGCTCACTGCCTTCGAATTCGGGTATGAACGGCCAGCCGCCGGTGGCAACCAGGATGCGCTCGGCAGAATAGGTTTTGTCACCCACCCTGACTTCATGCTCGCCGACAATCTGCGCACGGCCGTCAATCAGGTCACAGCCGGCATTTTGCATCAGCTGGGTATAAATGCCGTTGAGACGGCTGATTTCCTGCTTTTTGTTGTCTCTGAGTATGGCCCAGTCGAACTCAACACCCTGCGCGGACAAGCCGTAACCGGCTGCCTCATGAAAGGATTCGGCATAGTGCGAGGCATAGACATAGAGTTTCTTCGGCACACAGCCGACATTGACACAGGTGCCGCCCAGATAAAGGTCTTCGGCGACCGCCACTTTCACGCCTTCCGCTGCCGCCATGCGACCGGCGCGTACACCACCGGAACCTGCGCCGATCACGAACAGGTCATAATCAAATTCTGCCACTGTGCCTCCTTGAATACGTTCGACATTTCAAACCATTGTAACCAGCCACTTGGCTCAGGCCCAATAGTAATGGCGCCGGGTAGTCATTGTGAAAAGCTATGGCTTCGACCTGACGATGACGCACTTTCTGGTACCATTGCCTTCTCTCAATGAGCCCCTTTACAACCTGCACAGCCAAAGGATGTTTATGAAGCTGATCTCTTTCAATACCAACGGCATTCGCGCCCGCATGCACCAGCTTGAGCGCCTGATCGAGAAACACCAGCCGGACGTGATCGGCATTCAGGAAACCAAGGTCGCCGATGACCAGTTTCCAACCGAGCAGATCGAGGCGCTGGGCTATCAGGTGGTCTATCATGGTCAGAAAACCCATTACGGTGTCTGCCTGATCTCCAGACAGCCTGCGCTCAATGTGCAGTACGGCTTCCCCGGGGATGAGCCTGATGCCCAGCGACGCATGATCATGGCTGACTTTGTCAGCGCCACCGGCAAGACCCTGCGCGTCATCAACGGCTACTTTCCTCAGGGCGAAAACATCGAACACCCGGTCAAGTTCCCGGCCAAGCGCCGCTTTTACGCCGATCTGTTGCAGCACCTGCAGACAGAATGCAGCCCCGAGCAGGCATTGGTCGTCATGGGCGATCTGAATATTTCGCCCGAGGACAAGGACATTGGTATTGGCGAACCCAATCGCAAGCGCTGGCTGCGCACCGGCAAGACCAGCTTCCAGCCTGAGGAACGCGAATGGCTGGCCAGATTGCATGAGTGGGGACTGGGGGACAGCTTCCGCAAGCTGCATCCAGATGAGGACAGGCAGTTCAGCTGGTTTGACTATCGCAGCCGCGGTTTCGATGACGAGCCCAAGCGCGGTCTGAGAATCGATGCGATCATGGCCACCCAAGTACTGCTGGAACAGTGTGTGGACGCCGGCATCGATTACGAAATCAGGGGCATGGACAAGCCTTCCGACCATGCCCCCGTGTGGGCAGAGTTCTCGATTTAGAACTCGGTGACCGGGCAGCGAAAGCTGTCCGGCTTCAGCACCAGCAGATCACAACCGACTCTGTCCATCAGACGTTCCGCCGAACTGCCCAGCAGCAAGCGATCAATGAAACCGCGCGCCAGACTGCCCATCACCAGCACATCCACCAGCTTCTCTTCGGCCCAGGCCGGTACCAACTGGTGCAACTCGCCTTCGAGCAGGTGGACACAGGGATCCCCAACCGACAACCCGAACGGCTTGATCAGCTCATCAATACGCGCATGATGCTCCCGGCGCACCTTCTTCTTCAGCGCTTCATAGTCCACCACCAGGTGCTCATCAAAGATCGCTGAATGCGGCAAGGTATTGAACACATGCAACACATGCAGCTCTCCGCCCAGCTGTTGCGCCAGACCTGCCGCATGCTGCAGCAGCTGCTGATCCAGTTGCGCCGTTTCATCATCCAGGTGGAAGGGGTCGATCGCCACCGCGATGACCGGTCGGTCGTTCCAGTGCGGTTTCTTGCTCAGCAACAGGGGTGTCGGACACTGGCGCAGCAATCGCCAGTCGGGCGCCGACAACAGGCGCAGCAGCGGATTGGCGTGAGCTTCAGGCGCATGAATCAACAGGTCGGGCTGATGGCGCAACGCCTTGCGCACTACGCCCTCCGCCAGATCCCTGTCCCAGTACACATCAGCACCTGCCTGAACACCCTGCTGCTGAAATTTGTCGACGTGAGACATCAGGCCCTTTTCTACCTTGCGCATCACGGCCTGTATCGCATGCTGCCGGTTTTCGGCATCAAATAGATGACTGCTTGCCAGTCCTGATGAGTAGACACAGCTGAACAATTCCACCTGCGTCTCTGTACCGCTCAACCGACGCACTTTCTGCAGCACCTCTCCCCGGTGCTCATCTGCCGCCAGGTTGACCAGCAAACGCTTATACTGATTCATGACACCCTCGCCCTTCTGTCCATTTCACCTGAGCATAGCCCGCCTGATTGACAGAAGTAAACGCATTCAACTGTTCGCCAGGCAGGGCTCCACAAAAGACAGCCAGGTACGTATGACACAGCCATAAAAAAGGCGAAGTCATCATGACTTCGCCTGTAAGCGTTAAGCTTGAAACCGGCATCAACGGTTGCCGTATTCCTCCGCCCGTTCCTCGATATGAATGGGTTCTTCAGGCTGCTCGCCGGCATGTTCCCTGAGCGCCTGCCTGGAACGCTTCTCGAACAGGAAGTACAGCAAAATACCGACCGCCAGACCATAGGCCGCACCATAGACCGACAGCACGACACCCATGGTTCCGGCAACGCCCATTGAAGTTGCGTTATCAACCTGCTCAACCCCGACACTGATACACAGATAACCGGTGATCAGCAGCGTCAATGACAGTGCGATGGGCAGCACCGGTTTAAACAGTGTCGCCAAGGGCAGGATGAACAGGGCAATAAAGCCAACAATCCAGAACACACTGACACCACCATAGATGGTGTCCATTGCCTTGCGTCCGTAGCGATAGCGCTCTGCAATGGTGGCCATGGCGCCGGTAAACAGGGGACCGGCCAGACCCGGGTAGGGAGCCAACAGAGAGTGCATCAGGTTACGAATGGCGGTTACCAGGTGTACGCGGTCCACGTTCACTTCAATTTTTTCGTCCGGACGCAGGTGGTCTACTCGATTCAGCAGACTTTTGCCGACAATGATGTCACCGAAAGCGATAATATAGGCAATGATCGCCGTGGGAATTGCCATCCACACCATGTCCAGTGACGGCAAGCCTACACCAAACACGGTGTAATTCAGCATCTCGCCAAACGCCGGTTTCGAAATACCAAACTCGATATTAGGTATCGGATATTCACCTACAGCCCAGCCAATACCCATGGCAACCAGCGCCCCGGGCACCATGCCGTAGCCGGCTACAATACGTGCCCAGCGATGCTTTTCCGTCCAGTCACGGAACGACAGCGAAAACAGAATATAACCGGTGACGGCACCGCCAATGATTAGAGACACTGGCGTTTGCTCCAGTCGACCACCCGCCACAATCTCACCCGAGATCGCCGCAATGCCAGCCCCCATCAGAATGCCACCCTTGATGGAATTGGGAAACATGTCGACAAGCTTACTGCCAAGACGAGTAATTCCCAGCACAAAGAAAATCAGTGTTACGACCAGCTGCAGGCCAATCAGCGCACGAATGGCCTCAGGGCCTGGTTCATAGTTGCTCAGATACAGCCCAACAACTGGAATTGCAGGTGTAATCCAGCCCGGTACCATTGGCACACCCAGAATGGCAGGCAACATAAAACCGATGCCGCACACGACTACAAATGCGAGCGCCACATCGTAGGGCAACCCCAGGTACTTCTCCAGCAACGGAATCATCGCCATGCCGATGACGAACATGATCAGTGCCTGGATGGTTTCCGGCCATTCCCAACGATGGTGGATGAAAGGTAAACGAACCTTGAAAGGCCCGAGCTTCCAGTACGGATGCTCGGCTCCGTGTTCACGCCGATAAATTCCCATAGTGCTCCCCATAAGCGATACGGTCTTTGTTCTTGGAATATTCGGGCATTCCCCCATGCCCGATGCGGGGAGGACAGTACTGGCAGGCGACAAACAAGTCGAGTTGTCGACAATCAACTTTAGTCGTTAGTTAAACTAAAGTATGCGGGAAAACCACTATTCCTACGGCTTTCAATAGCCTCTGCCTGCGGGTGCAGGGCCATTCAAGTATACCTATTGGAAATAGGGTTATACTTTCTACATATATTAGAAGAATGGGATTCAAGGCAGAAATGGGATAACATTGGCGACAAATAACAAGATCGATGAGGATACCCGTGACCGATCTCCCGACCCTTGCCTCGCCCCGATCTCCTGCCCTGCCTCAGGAGAGTCTCGAGCTGATGAAAGAGAACGCAGCTGCAGCCGCCAAGCTGATGCGAGTGCTGGGCAATGACAGCCGCCTGCTGATTCTCTGCTACCTGGACGGCAAGGAGCTGTCGGTGTCCGAGCTCAACCGCTGTCTCGACTTGAGCCAGTCGGCCCTGTCACAGCATCTGGCGGTACTGCGCCGCGATGGCCTGGTCCGTACCCGACGCGAGTCACAAACCATTTACTACTCGCTCAACGGTGATACCGCCATCACCATCATCCGCACCCTGCACGAACTCTTTTGCCCTGTTTCCGATTGAACCTCAGCCAAGCAAACCGGTTTGGGTAAGGAACATGTATAGCCCCGTGCCGGACAGAATGCTGATCAACGGGTTGCGCAACAAAACATGCAACACCGTTACCACAGCAAGGGCCGCCAGGGATGGCAGCAGCTGAGTCCCTGTGACCAGCGCATCCTTGAGTGCATACATCAACAAGAGCACCATCAGTACCGGCGGAAGATAACGTCCCAGATGTTTGAGCATGGGATGTTCGGCCCAGCGATACAGCAGCAGGAAGGGCAAAGCCCGGGTCAGAAAGGTCGCCACGGCCGCTACCGCAATTACGCTCAAAAGATACGCAGTCGTGTCCACTCCACACCTCCCTTGGCCATTATCAACAACGAAACCGCCAGCGCGATCGACAGCATCAGCATGTTGTCGGGGCTGATCAGCAGGGCCAGAGCACCGATAACCAGAGCCAGGAAAAAGATTCTTGGGCGGCGCACGGCACGATACTGTTCGATTGCCAGCACCAGAAACAGTGCCGGCAGGGTAAACTCGATGCCTGCGGTTGAAAATTCAATCTGGCCACCGACCCAGGCACCCAGGGTACAGCCCATCACCCAGTACAGATGATTCAGTGCCGCGATACGAAACTGTAGGCGCGATCTCAGCGTTTCACAGGAGGTGCGCAGCATGGTCAGCAGTGAATAGGTTTCATCGGTCAGGGCATAGATCAGATACCAGCGCCGTGAGCCGCTGAGCTTCAGACTGCTCAGCAACGAAAGCCCGTACACCATATGCCGAGCGTTGAGCAACAGGGTGGCCACGAACACCTCTACCAACCCCGCATGGTTGGCCAGCAGGCCCACGGCCAGAAATTGCCCCGCGCCGGCATAGATCACTACGCCCATCAGGGTGGCATAGAGCCAGTGATAGCCCAGCTCCGAGAACATGACACCGAAGGCGGCACCCAACGGAATGTAACCAAAGAGCACCGGCAGCGACAGCCGCAGAGCGGACGTATTGGATTCAGGATTCATATAACCAAAATGCCGCCCCGTGAGGCGGCAACTCAACAGCAGGGTGAATGATCAGTGTTGCAGGCGGTAGATTTGCCAGTCCTCGGTGGGCTCATTCAGCATCATCTTCATATCGACCACATCTTCTTCCATGTTGTAGCTGATCTTGAAGCCGAGCTTGCGCGCCAACCCCTGCATCCCCTTGTTGGACGGCATGGTCGAACCGACCAGCTGCAGCGTGCCCCGAGCACGACAGTAATCGATCGTCTTTTGCATCAGCATGACGCCCAGGCCTTCGCCCTGCATGTCGTCGCGAACCACGATCGAGAACTCGCTGCGTATGTTATCAGCATCGGTGACGGCGCGAACGACCCCGAGGGTTTCGAATCCTGCACCACTGAGTTTCGGCGCTGTCACAATAAAGGCCATTTCCCGGTCGTAGTCGATCTGGGTCCAGGTGGCCAGCTCCGCATGGTTGGGCACGCCGCGGCTGTAGAAGTAGCGCAGACGGATGGACTCGGGGCTCAGCTGATTGAAGAACTCCAGATGCGCCGGTTCATCCTCGCCCCGGATGGCTCTCAACGTGGCGGCACGGCCAGAGCGTTTCAGCGTCACCTGCTCGGTCAGATACTCGGGATAGGGCGAAATCGACAGCTGCGCCGGTTCGCCGAGGGATACGGCACAATCGACCGCCAGCAAACCGCGCTTGTTGAGCAGCAACGGGTTGATCTCCAGGCATTTGAGTTCCGGCAGATCCACCGCCATCTCCGACAGCCGGATCAGCATTTCACACAGATGATCCACATCGCGCTCAACCTGGTAGCTGTTCTCGGCAATGATGTTATACACCCGTGAACGTTTGACCAGCTGGCGCGCCAGGGCAAAGTTCAGCGGCGGCAGCATGATGCTGCGATCCGCCAGCACATCAATGGTGTAACCGCCAACGCCGAACAGCATCAGCGGGCCAAATACGGGATCCCGGGTGATGCCCACGTTCACCTGCATCGACTGGAAGCCACGTTTCATCTGCTGCACAACGAAGCCGTAGGTATCGTCGGGCACATAACGCTCACCGACCCGGTAGGCCAGCTTGGTGGTGGCGTGGCGCACTTCACTGATCGAGTAAAGATCCAGGGCGAGATCGCGCCAGCGCTGATGTGCAACGCTGTCATAGCAGAACGGGTAAACGTTGTCCCTGTGCAGCGCCTTGACCGCTACCGAACCACCCATCTGACGGGCGATATCGACGACCCCGGCAATATCCTCGGCATAGCCGGTGTTGGGCGTCGGAATCTCGTACAGGTCCAGCAGCTGACAGGATTCGGCATGGGTCAGATAGTCACGGCCATCTGCCTGTGCCTGCTGCAGCATCTGCCGGGCACGCTTGCGGTTGGGCAGGTTGTGCAGATGGAAAGGCGCCGGCGTCTGGCGCATGGCGGCCTGGTTGCGGTGGTACTCGACCATCTGCATGAAGGCATCAACCGATTCCTCCGGGGTCATGAAGGTCGGAATCCCGGCCGCGTTGCAATGGTTACGCGCCTCGATCGCCGAATATCGACCCATCCAGCAGGTCAGCACGTTGCGCGGGGTTTTGCGTGCAATCTTGATCACCTCGTCGGCGGTGGCGACACTGGCGGCCATCCGCGTCGGCGCATGAATGCTCAGCACCGCATCCACATTGGGGTCCTTGGTCAACAGGCGGATCACTTCGGCAAAACGCTCCGGTGTCGCATCCGTATTCAGGTCCACCGGGTTCTGCCCGTTCCAACTGGCAGGCAGCAGCTCGGCAATCGCCTGGCGGGTGTCTTCGGTAATCTCGGCCAGCTTGCCCTGCTTGCGCAACAGGCGGTCATTGGCCAGGGCATTGGGCCCCATGCCGTTGCAGACCATGGCAAGGCGCTCACCACGCATGGGCTTCATGCGCGACAGTGTTTCCAGTGCATTGAACAGCTGATCCGAGGTTTCAACACGTACCGCACCGGCGCGACGCAGGGCCGCATCGTACACCCGGTCCTCATCATCGATGCCCGGCGCCAGTTCAACGGTATAGCGCCCGTCCTGAATAATATTCGACTTGAGCACCAGCACCAGCTTGTTGCGCGAAGCGGCTCTCACGGCAGAGACAAAATTGCGCGAGGAGCCGATAATGCGATCCATCTGCAGCAGAATCGCCTGAGTGGCCGGCTCCTTGGCCAGATAGTCGATGATCGCGGGCAGATCCACGTCAAACCCCTCCCCCAGTGTCAGGAAGTGGGAGAAACCGATCTCCTGACCGCTGGCCCAGTCGATCATGGCCGTTCCCAGCAGGCCGGATTGGCCCACATAGGCCACCTTGCCCTTGCGGATATTGACGTGGGCATAGCTGGCATTCATCTTTGAACCGGGCACCAGCAGCCCCATGCAATCAGGACCGAGGATGCGAATGCCATAGGGACGCGCCGCTTCACGCACCTCTTCACGCAGTGACTGGCTGTGAGCCTTGTCCTCAGGGTTCAGGCCGCCCGTCAGGATCATCGCTGCCTTGACCATATTGGCCCCGAGCTTGCGAATGATGCCGGCAACGCTCTCCGGCGGCGAACAGATGATCGCCAGATCAGGCATTTCCGGCAGATCCGCCACGCTGCGATAGCATTGAATGCCATACACCTGGTCATACCCCTGCGCATTCACAGCCATCAGTTTGCCGGCAAACTGGCTTTCGATCAGGTTGCTCAATACGACGCCGCCCATGCTGTCTTCCCGCTCGGATGCTCCGAACACGGCTATGGACTGCGGCTTGAAAAAACGCTTGAGGTATTTAGTCGACACTCAGTGATTTCCTTTGTTGACACTATGCCATGCAATCATGGGTTTTCATTCAGATGTCACACCTGATAGCGTATTCTATATTTTTCGCACCTGCAGCAAAAGACGATTCCGACGCAGAATGCAATAGGACTTTGGCTATAAAACCACCGCTGTCCCGCTGTGCTTCGGCCTGCTATGCTCGGCCATCAGGAGTGACTGCCGGAGCAAGGAGAATGAAATGACACGTATGCCCCTCCCCGATATCAAGAACAGCATAGACCGGGTTATCCATGCAATCGAGGGTCGTTATACCCAGGGCCTTTCGCCCGCCTCGTTGACCCTTGCCTATCTGGACTGGCTGACTCATACCGCCCACTCGCCCGGCAAAATCCATGAGATGCAGGAGAACATGCTGCGCAAGTTCAGTGCTTTCAGCATCTGGGCCGCTCGCGCCAGCCTGGATGCCGATGCACCGCCGTTCATCACTCCGCTGCCCGGTGACCGCCGCTTCAAGGACGACGCCTGGAAACGCTTTCCCTACAATATTCTGGCGCAGAATTTCCTGCTGCAGGAACAGTGGTGGCACTATGCCACAACCGGCATTCCCGGCGTCGCCAAACATCATGAAAACGTGGTCTCCTTTGCGGCACGTCAGTGGCTCGACATGTTGTCACCCACCAATTTCCCGACCACCAACCCGCTGGTGGCGGAAAAGGCGATCCAGACCGGCGGCCAGAGCCTGGTCAAAGGGCTGCAGAACCTGATGGAAGATGTCCAGCACAGCCTGCTGGACGAAGCCGATGCCGAAAGCAAGCCCTTCGCCCCGGGCAAGAACCTGGCCGTGACACCTGGCAAGGTGGTATTCCGCAACCGGCTGATCGAGCTGATCCAGTATTCGCCCACCACCGACAAGGTCGCCGCTGAACCCGTACTGATTACCCCGGCCTGGATCATGAAGTACTACATTCTCGACCTGTCTGAACACAACTCCATGGTGCGCTACCTGGTCGACAAGGGTCATACGGTGTTCATGATCTCCTGGCATAACCCGGATGCCCGAGATCGCGACATGGGCATGGGTGACTACCGTCGCCGCGGCATCATGGATGCCCTCAAGGTGATCAACAGCGTCGTTCCCGAGCGCAAGGTTCACCTGGTCGGTTATTGCCTGGGAGGCACTCTGGCGGCTATTTCTGCCGCTGCCATGGCGCGCGACAACGATGATCGTCTGCAGTCACTCACCCTATTCACCGCACAGACCGACTTCACCGAAGCCGGCGAGCTGATGCTGTTCATCGACGAGAGTCAGCTCAGCTACATGGAAGACATGATGTGGGAAAAAGGCTATCTGGATACTCAGCAGATGGCCGGGGCCTTCACGCTGCTGCGCTCTTACGATTTGCTCTGGTCACGTATTGTCAGCGAGTACCTGTTGGGCGAAACACCGCGCATGAACGACCTGATGGCCTGGAACGCAGACTCCACGCGCATGCCCTACAAGATGCATTCGGAATACCTGCGCCGCCTGTTCCTCGACAACGACCTGGCCAGCGGCCGCTTCCAGGTTGGCGACCGCCCCATCTCCCTGCGCGATATCCGGGTACCGGTATTCTGTGTAGCCACTCAGACAGACCATGTCGCCCCCTGGCGCTCGGTCTACAAGATCCATGACCTGATGAACACCGAAGTCACTTTTGCGCTTACCAGCGGTGGTCACAACGCCGGCATTGTCAGCGAGCCTGGACACCCGCGTCGCAGCTACCAAATGGGCGTACAGACCGCCGAGGACAAGCACATCCCTGCCGATGACTGGCTGCTGCGTCATGACAGCCGTGACGGTTCCTGGTGGGAACCCTGGGCCGATTGGCTGGACAAGCACAGTACAGACCGGGTCGCACCGCCGTCCATGGGCAATGCAGACGCCGGCTACCCTGCCATCGCGCCCGCCCCTGGCACCTACATTTTCGAACGCTGAACCTGCCCATCGATCACGCCTGCAATGGGCGTGATCGATTGTTCCTTATTGATATTTCTTTCATTATCGATAGGAATTTTTTATTTTGAAGCCTGCTCACGCCTGAACTATATTCGCGCTTGGATGAGGGAGGCATCTAAGGGCGCAAAACCCCGTGCTTCCTGCACTCGCACCCCTTCCCGAATCTTTTACCATCGCGGCCTGGCCGTTTCCGTAAACTTTATGTGTGAGAGTAATATCGATGGGCACCAAAATCCGTGTCGATCAAGTAGCTGATGATGAACTGGACGACTGGAACGAACAGTTCAATGAAGAGGAAGAGGTCAGCCGCAGCCGGGTGAAGTACAACGGCAAACGCCGCCGTCAGATTGAAGATTTCATGGAAGACCGTAGGCTGAGACGCCAGATCAGCGACATCTACGACGATTTCGATCACCTGCGCGAGTGATCACAATGCCGGCGGCCACTCACCCCTCGCCGCCGGCGGTTTTTGTGTTGCTCTGCAGCGTCAGCACGGACATGAAGTCCGGTTCCGAAGACAGCGACAACAAACGCTGCTCCTGACGTGCCTGCTCGCGGTATTCATCGGAAATATTCACTGCCTGCTTCAGATAATCCAGCGCAATGCGGCTGGCACCCAGATCCGCATAGGCACATGCCAGCTGGAAGTAAGCATGACCACTGTCCGGCTCCACCGTCAACGCACGGTTGCACAGCGAAATGGCCC
>CAYMHL010000004.1:45761-48504 GCA_964390205.1 uncultured Marinobacterium sp. | reverse complement strand
TCGATCGCCTTGCGGTAGGCCTGAGCCGTACGTGCCACATAATAGTGCGACTTGGTGCGGCCTTCGATCTTGAGCGAGTCCACGCCCATCTCGGCCAGCTTGTGTACATGCTGGATGGCCCGCAGATCCTTGGAGTTCATGATGTAGGTGCCGTGCTCGTCCTCGAACGCAGGCATGTATTCACCGGGACGGGTCTCTTCCTGCAGCAGGAAGATTTTGTCGGTGGGCTTGCCCTCACCCAGCGCGGGCTGTGCTTCGTCAGCCTGAGCATTCGGATCAAAGGACTGTACCGGCACTACGTCACCGGACTCATCCTCCTTCGCCTCATGAGCATCGTACTTCCAGCGACAGGTGTTGGTGCAGGTACCCTGATTGGGGTCACGGTGATTGATGTAGCCGGACAGCAGGCAACGCCCGGAGTAGGCGATGCAGAGCGAACCGTGCACGAACACCTCCAGCTCCATCTCCGGACATTCCTGACGGATTTCGGCGATCTCGTCCAGCGACAGTTCACGGGACAGAATGATGCGCTCGATACCGGCCCGATGCCAGAACTTCACCGACGCCCAGTTCATGGTGTTGGACTGTACCGACAGATGGATCGGCAGATCCGGGTACTTGTCCTTGACCATCATGATCAGACCGGGATCGGACATGATCAGGGCATCAGGCCCCATCGCGATGACCGGGTCCAGATCCTTCATGTAGGTCTTGAGTTTGGAGTTGTGCGGCATGATGTTGCTGGCAACGAAAAACTTCTTGCCCAGCTCATGCGCAATGCGAATCCCTTCGGCCAGGTTGTCGTGGGTAAAGTCGTTGTTACGCACCCGCAGGCTGTAGCGCGGCTGGCCCGCATAAACGGCATCCGCCCCGTAGGCGAAAGCGTACTTCATGTTTTTCAGCGTCCCGGCCGGGGACAGCAGTTCTGGTGTTCGCATAGGACCTGTAATGACTTAGGGTTAACGAGCCTGAGGCGGAATGGCCTCAGGCAGACAGGTGGACTTCAAACAGTGGTGTATAGATGGAACCACGCTCCCCTGGACGGCTCTGGTACAGCACCACCGAATCCGCCGGCGTCGTCAGGCCGGGCTGAGGCCAGATTTCGGGCACTTCAAAGCGGTTTTTGGCCGGCAGGCGTGCCAGCGTCACATGGGGCATGAAATCGCGCTCATCATAGCGGATTCCCGCTTTTTTGGCGATATTAACCATACGATCATGCAGGGCATAGAGCTGTTCATGATCACTGACCAGCGCCGCCAGCACACCCAGGCGTGGATTGGCCCTGTAATAACCCAGCTGATCCAACGGCACCATAAAACTGGACTGCTCGGCCAGTGCTTCGCGGGTCAGCTGTTCCAGCTCGGTCACCTGATCCAGCGTCACATTGCCGATAAAACAAAGCGTCAGATGGTAGTTGGATGAATCCACCCAGTGGGCATCCAGGCCTCGGTCAAATTCACAGAGGGTATCGGCACAGTCCGACAGTGGCCGTGCGATCCGCTCGGGAATCGGCAGGGCAAAAAAGGTTCTTATCTTTTTCATAACGGGGGCCTGCCCGCAAGGGCAGGCTCGGTCTCATCCTTGGAATTTGGCCATCAGGCGTTTTTGCGCCGGATGCGACAGTACCGCTTTGATCCAGCGATGGACTTCCGGCCAGGCGCTGTAGTCAAATCCGGCCAGCTTCGGCCAGCTCAGCACCATGGCGCCGTGAATGTCAGCAATGGTGAAGTGATCCCCGCTGATCCATTCACGCCCTTGCAGCTGCTGTTCCAGCGTGGGCAGGAA
The DNA here is from genome assembly GCA_964390205.1 of uncultured Marinobacterium sp. Lineage (GTDB taxonomy): Bacteria > Pseudomonadota > Gammaproteobacteria > Pseudomonadales > Balneatricaceae > Marinobacterium. The sequence goes on along the minus strand of CAYMHL010000004.1, from coordinate 46,719 downwards.
ACGGTTCAGTTCGGCCGTCGCGCGCTCGATCACTGCCTGATCCGGGTTGTCCTTGTTGAACTTGAACTGGATCAACATATCCAGCGCCGGCACTTCCATCTGATTGCTGACAAACAGCGACCAGCGCAGGATGTCGGCCTCATCCGCCGGATTGTCTGCCCAGAGGCGACCGTTGCCGTACTGGCGCGCCAGGTAATAGAGAATGGCCTGAGTCTCGAACAGCACCAGATCACCGTCCACCAGCGTGGGGATCTTGCCGGTCGGGTTCAACGAGCGGTACTCACTGGACTGGGTCTGTTCGCTGCGCGGCAGCATATCCACCGACTCATATTCCAGTCCCAGTTCTTCAAGCGCCAGCATTACCATGCCGGCACGGGAAAACACACTGCCATATACCTTGATCATCGCTTGCTCTCCGTGGGAATCAACCCTGTTCCATTCGCAGTTGCAGGTTATTCAGTTGCTGACGAATGCGCAGCAGATCCTGGTTCAACTGCCGGCGGGTGCCGTCAATCGCCTTGATCGCCTGCTCGTTTTGACGAATACGCTGTGCCAGCTGGGCCACTTCATCGCCACCGCCGCTCAGTCCACTCAGCTGGTCAGCCAGCTGTTTCTGTACCTTGAGGCGCCCTTCACTTTCCAGCTTCAGCCCCTGTTCCAGCGTATCCAGTTGCTTCTCAGCGGCCGCCAGGCGTGCCTGCAGGGCCTTCTTCAATGACGCCTGTTCGGTTTTCAAGCCGCCCAGCTGAGTCAGTGCCTCGTCCGCCTTGCCGGAACTCTTGCGCAGTGTTGCTACAGCCGTTTCGGCGTCAGCCAGCTGTGCCTGCAGCTTCTTCAGCAGCTCGGCCTGCTGCTCCAGCTGCGGCTTGTTGCGCTGGTAGGCAATGGTCCAGAGCTTGGCAATTTCAGAATCGAAATGGGTAAAGCGCTCCTTGATCCGGGTATCCACATCCTGCAG
>CAYMHL010000004.1:0-45661 GCA_964390205.1 uncultured Marinobacterium sp. | reverse complement strand
GGGCTCAGTCCAGGTTCTTTACGTTCGCTCATCAATACTCATCTTTGCTGACCCACAGGCGCTCAACCCTAGCAGGTTTGCCAAAAACGAAAAAGCCCCGCAACTGCGGGGCTCGCAGTCACGGGGCCTGGTGTCAATCAGAGGATCGAGGGCATTACATCATGCCCATGCCACCCATACCGCCCATGCCACCCATATCCGGCATGCCACCGGCATTTTCGTCCGGATGGTCGGCAATCATGGCTTCGGTGGTGATCATCAGACCGGCGATGGAAGCAGCCGCCTGCAGTGCAGAACGGGTTACCTTGGCCGGGTCGATGATACCCATTTCCATCATGTCGCCGTATTCTTCGGTACCGGCGTTGTAACCGAAGGCACCTTCACCGGCGCGCACCTTGTCGACGACTACGGAGCCTTCACCACCGGCGTTGGCCACGATCTGGCGCATCGGCGCTTCCATGGCACGCAGGGCCAGCTGGATACCGATGGTCTGGTCGTGGTTTTCGCCCTGCAGGCCTTCAACCTTGCTCAGCGCACGGATCAGGGCAACACCACCGCCCGGTACCACGCCTTCTTCAACGGCGGCACGGGTTGCATGCAGCGCATCGTCAACGCGTGCTTTCTTCTCTTTCATTTCCACTTCGGTCGCGGCGCCAATCTTGATCACGGCAACACCGCCGGCCAGCTTGGCAACACGTTCCTGCAGCTTCTCGCGGTCGTAATCGGAAGAGGTTTCTTCGATCTGAGTGCGGATCTGCTGGACGCGGGCGTCGATGTCAGCCTTGGAGCCGGCACCGTCGACGATCACGGTGTTTTCCTTGGTGATGTTGACGCGCTTGGCAGTACCCAGCTGTTCCAGAGTCACGGTATCCAGGCTCAGGCCAATCTCTTCAGAGATCACCTGACCACCGCTGATGATGGCGATATCCTGCAGCATCGCCTTGCGACGGTCACCGAAGCCCGGTGCCTTAACAGCGGATACCTTGACGATACCGCGCATGTTGTTCACGACCAGCGTCGCCAGCGCTTCGCCTTCAACGTCTTCAGCGATGATCAGCAGCGGACGGGACGCCTTGGCAACCTGCTCCAGCGCCGGCAGCAGTTCACGAATGTTGGAGATCTTCTTGTCCACCAGCAGGATGAACGGATCTTCCAGTTCGCAGGTCATGGTGTCCTGATTGTTGATGAAGTACGGAGACAGGTAGCCGCGATCGAACTGCATGCCTTCCACGACGTCCAGTTCGTTGTCGAAACCGGAACCTTCTTCAACGGTGATAACGCCGTCCTTGCCTACTTTTTCCATCGCTTCAGCGATGATGTTACCCACGGCAACATCGGAGTTTGCAGAGATGGTGCCGACCTGAGCGATCGCCTTGGAATCTTCGCAAGGTACGGACATTTCAGCCAGCTGCGCAACGACAGCAGCCGCAGCCTTGTCGATACCGCGCTTGAGGTCCATCGGGTTCATGCCGGCAGCAACGGATTTCAGGCCTTCATTGACAATCGCCTGCGCCAGAACGGTAGCAGTCGTAGTACCGTCACCGGCCACGTCGTTGGCCTTGGAAGCGACTTCCTTGACCATCTGCGCACCCATGTTTTCGAACTTGTCTTTCAGTTCGATTTCTTTGGCAACGGACACGCCATCCTTGGTTACGGTCGGCGCACCGAAGGATTTGTCCAGCACCACGTTGCGACCTTTCGGGCCCAGAGTGGTTTTTACGGCGTCAGCCAGGATGTTTACACCCTTGAGCATGCGCTGACGGGCATCATCACCAAAACGTACGTCTTTAGCAGCCATTGTTTGCTAGTCCTGTATCAGTATCGAGTTGAATCGAGTTAAAGAGTTGACGATTGAAACGACGCGAAGCTGATCGCTCAGTCTTCCAGTACGCCGTAGATCTCGCTTTCCTGCATGATCAGCAGTTCGTCACCATCGATCTTGACGGTGTTGGAACCGGCATACTGGCCGAAGAGGACCTTATCACCCACTTTGACGGATGGTGCCTGAACTTCACCGTTGTTCAGTGTACGACCCGGGCCGACTGCCACGACTTCGCCACGGTTGGGCTTTTCAGCGGCAGAGCCCGGCAGGACGATACCGCCAGCCGTAGTGGTCTCTTCTTCGCTGCGACGAACTACAACACGGTCGTGAAGTGGACGAATTTTCATCTGGTTGTTCTCCTGGTATCTAGGATCCAATGCGATGTTGTTGTTAAAGCGGGCGCAGACACGCCCGAAATCTGGATGCTTCTTAAGTGGGGGGAGGCCAACCGGTTTTCAATCCCCGGACAACAATTTTTTTGCTGTTGTTGCACCCGCCCTGCTGGCAGGAGAAATGAGGGCGCCGAGTATAATTTCAAGCGCCCAAAGAAAGGTTTTTAATCGCGACGGGTGTATTCACCATCGATGACATCACCCTCGCGCGGCGGAATGTCTCGCGGCCCCCGGGTCGAATGGTATTCCTCGTGGAATTGGGTCTGGCCGCTTTGCGTACGTGTGATCACGGTTGCACGACTGAGCAGTGCCTTGACCAGACGCTGGCGCACAGCCGGGACCAGACAACTGAAGCCGATCACATCGGTGACAAACCCTGGCGTCACCAGCAGGGCACCGCCGACGGCCAGCACTATGCCTTCAACCATCTCCTGCCCGGGCATTTCGCCCTGATCCATCCGCTGCCGGGCGCGCATCAGCGTGGACAGTCCCTGGTGGCGCAGCATGTTGACGCCGATAAAGGCCGACAACAGCACCAGGCCGACGGTATACCAGGCCCCTATCGCCTGCCCTACCTGAATCAGAACGGTGATTTCGATGATCGGAATGATGATAAACAGCAGAAACAGGAAGCGCATGCAGCCTCACGGAGTCAAGGTTGAGTATTCAATGGGTGGATTCTTTCATTTTTACGAAGTTCAAAAAAGCATCGGCCTTTCGCAGCGACCAAAGGATATAAGCAAAAACCCTTATTTAACAAAATGTTAACCACTATTCCGACAACATGCACAATCTTCACGTTACACACAAATATGATCCTTTAATGACTATTTCGTAACAAATATAGACTTTTTGGACGATGACAACTAAATTGTTGCAGCGCAACATATTGCGCTGCACAATAAGAAAGTCTCCATATAACAGAGGTAATACCCAATGGAACTCAAAGATAAAGTTGTAGTGGTAACCGGCGGCGGCCGCGGTCTGGGTCGTGCCATGGCTCTGGAGCTGGCCGGCAAGGGCAGCAAATTGGCTCTGGTCGATCTGAACCAGGCCGACCTGGATGAAACCGCCGGTCTGTGCATGGAGCAGGGTGTTGAAGTCCGCACCTATGTTGCCAACGTGGCTGACGAAGCCCAGGTCGAAAAACTGTTCACCGATATCGCCCGTGACTTCAGCGCCATCAACGGCCTGGTCAACAACGCCGGCATCACCCGCGACGGCCTGTTCCTGAAGGCCAAGGATGGTCAGGTAGTCGGCAAGATGTCGATGGATCAGTGGAATCAGGTCATTGCCGTCAACCTGACCGGTACCTTCCTCTGCGCCCGCGAGGCCGCTGCCAAAATGATCGAGACCGGTTCAGAAGGCTGCATCATCAATATCTCGTCCGTGTCCCGCTCCGGCAACATGGGCCAGACCAACTACACCGCCACCAAAGCCGGTGTTGAAGCCATGGCCGTGACCTGGGCTAAGGAACTGGCACGTTACGGCATCCGTGCCGCCTCCATCGCACCGGGCTACATCGGCACCGAAATGGTGATGAGCATGAAACCGGAAGCGCGGGAAAAAATCGAAGCCGGCATCCCTGCCAAACGTCTGGGCAAGCCGGAAGAGATCGCCAGAACCGTTTCTTTCATCCTCGAAAACGACTACATCAACGGTCGCTGCATCGAGGTGGATGGCGCCCTGCGTATCTGACCGCATGCGGCACGGCGGCCCTGTCCCTGTTGCGGCCGCCGTGCATCAATGGATTCAGCAGTCGGTCGGTTGGCTTTGATATACTGGCCGCTGACTGATCCGCCTCTCACCAGCAGGGACCCGCCACAATGCTTCAGGCCTGGAAAGACACCTTCGCCCGCTATCGGGACATCCGTTTGCTGTGGATATTCCTCATGGGGTGTTCCAGCGGTTTTCCCTTTCTGCTCACCGGCAGCATCCTCAGTGGCTGGCTCACCGATGCCGGCATCGCCCGCGCGCAGGTCGGTCTACTTGGCAGCGTCGCTACCGTGTACGCCATCAACTTCCTTTGGGCCCCTCTGGTCGACCGCGTTCACCTGCCTCTGCTGGGCCGACTGGGCCAAAGACGCAGCTGGATTCTGGCCACTCAGGCGATGATGCTACTGTTTACTCTACTGCTGGCAACGGTCGATCCGCACTCGCATCTGCTGCTCGCCGGCGTTTTCGCTTTTGGTATCGCCGCCAGTTCAGCCACTCAGGATATCGCTGTCGATGCCTTCCGTATCGACCAGTTTGCACCCCATGAAAAGGCATCACTGCCACCGGCCGCCGCCATCGCCATCATCGGCTGGTGGACCGGCTATTCCTGGCCGGGCTACCTGGCCTTTGCCCAGGCCGACACCCTGGGATGGAATGCGGTATATCTGCTGATGGCAGGTGTTATTGTGCTGCTGATGCTGTTCACCCTGTTGGTGCACGAACCGCCCAGCAGCCGCGATCAGTTACAGGCACGCGCCGAACGTGAATACCAGCGCGAGCTGGACGGACGCCACTGGCTGGTCTGGTTTGCGGTGACCGTGGTTGAGCCCTTTGCCGAGTTTTTCCGCAAGAACGGTGTTCGTGTCGCCTTGATGCTGATGCTGTTCATCTTTCTGTTCAAGATCGGCGAGGCTTTCCTGGGCCGCATGTCGGTGGTGTTCTACAAGGAAGTCGGCTTCAGCAACGATCAGATCGGCGAATACACCAAGCTGTTTGGCTGGTTCATCACGGTCAGTTTTACCCTGCTGGGCAGCGCCTTCAACACCCACTTCGGCGTGGTCAAGGGGTTGCTGCTGGGTGGCAGCGCCATGGCGGCCAGCAACCTGATGTTCGCGGTGATCGCCGCGGCCGGCCCGGTGGAGTGGCTGCTGCTGCTGACGCTGGTAGTAGATAACTTCACCACCGCCTTCTCCACCGTGGCCTTTGTGTCCTTTCTGACCCTGCTCACCGGGCGCGCCTTCAGTGCCACCCAGTATGCGCTGCTGGCTTCTTTGGGCAACCTCAGCCGTACTACCCTGGCCGGTTTGAGCGGCTATACCGTGGACTGGCTGGGCAGCTGGGAGCGCTTTTTCGTTGTCACGGCGCTGATGGTGCTGCCATCCCTGATCATGCTCTGGCTGTTGCGAGAGCGTTTCAACGGCCTCAGTGAGCAAGACCGGCGGGATTGAATGCGGAAAAAAGACGCTGCCGGCAAGGCAGCGTCGGTGGTGGATCAGTCGCGGAAGTTGTTGAACTGCAGCGGCAGCTCGACATCGGACTCACGCAGCAGAGCGATGGCTTCCTGTAGATCATCGCGTTTCTTGCCGGTCACGCGCACCTTGTCGCCCTGAATCTGGGTCTGCACTTTCAGCTTGGCCTCCTTGATTACCTTGCCGATTTTCTTGCACAGCGCCTGATCCAGCCCCTGGCGTAACACCACTTCCTGCTTCGCCTTGACGCCGCTGACATCCGGATCCTTGATCTCCATGCACTTGATGTCGATCTTGCGACTGGTCAATTTGGCCTTGAGCATCTCCAGCATCTGCTGCAGCTGAAAATCCACCTCCGCTTCCAGGGTAACGGTTTCGCCGTTCTGTTCGAATGCCGCCTTGACGCCCTTGAAATCGTAGCGGCTCTGCAGTTCGCGGTTAGCCTGGTCAACGGCGTTGGTTACTTCATGCATATCCAGCTCGGATACGACGTCGAATGAAGGCATTACAGCTCTCCTGTTAAAATTAGTCCTGTTAATATCGGTTTCTTTCCCTGCCGCAACAGAGATAAGATCAAGTCATTTACCACGGAGTTTCCATGCACTGGCATATCCTTGGCGCAGGCGCGATCGGCTGTTTATGGGCCGACTTTCTGACCCGGACGGGGCAGGATGTCAGTCTGATTCTGCGCAACCACGGCAGCCTCGCACACTGGGCCGAAAACGGCCCACTCGAGGTCTGCGCAGGGCAAAACAGGCACAGCGTTCACTGCCGGCTGGAAACCCCTGACGCTGAGGTACCCATTGGGCATCTGCTGGTCGCAACCAAGGCCTATGATACCCTGACTGCGATGGAAGCCATACAGTCCCGACTTGCTCCGGATGCGGAAATCGTACTGTTGCAGAACGGTATGGGGCAGCACGAAAAGGTCCTGCAGCGGCTGCAGCAACAGCGGCCAAAACTGCGCCTCTGGGCAGCCACCACGACGGCAGGCGCCTGGCTGGAGAACCGACAAAGACTGCACTGCGTCAGCCAAGGGGATACCCATATCGGCCCACTGACCGATCACACACCGGCTCTGCCTTCCGGCTGGGATCAGCTGGATATACCCCTGCATGCCTGTGCCGATATCGCACCCCTGTTATGGCGCAAGCTGGCGATCAACTGCGCCATCAACCCGCTGACCGTGCGTTTCAACTGTCGCAACGGTGCTCTGTTGGAGACGACCGAGCGTATCGAGATGATGCAGAGGGTCTGCCGGGAGGTCGAACAGGTCGCAACGGCTGCCGGTATCACGCTGTTTGCGGAACCACTTGAGGAACGTGCCGCTGCGGTTGCCCAGTCAACCGGCAACAACCTTTCATCCATGCTGCAGGACATTCGTAATGGCCGTCGCAGCGAAATCGAACAGATTACCGGCTTCCTGTGTCAGCAGGCTCGGGCCCTGAACATCGACGTGCCGGTCAATCACGCCCTTTTGCACGCCATACGGGCCATGAACCCACAGGACACTGACCAATGAGCAAGGCCGAAACACCCCGCCAGGACGACGGCTATCCTTACGCCAAAAAACTCAAACGTGACGACTATGAAGCGGAAAAGCGTCTGTTGCAGATCGAACTGCTCAAGGTGCAGCGCTGGGTGCGGGAGAGTGGACAGAAAATCCTGATCATCTTCGAAGGTCGGGATGCCGCCGGCAAGGGCGGGACCATCAAGCGCTTCATGGAGCACCTGAATCCCCGCGGCGCACGTGTCATCGCACTGGAAAAGCCCAGCGAACGGGAACAGACGCAGTGGTATTTTCAGCGCTATATCAAACACTTGCCCAGTGCCGGTGAGATCATCCTGTTCGATCGCTCCTGGTATAACCGGGCCGGTGTCGAGCGGGTCATGGACTTTTGCACGCCGTCGGAATATCTGGAGTTCATGCGTGAGGCTCCCGAGCTGGAGCGCATGTTCGTACGCAGCGGCATCCGCCTGTTCAAGCTCTGGTTCGAAGTCAGCCGTGAAGAACAGTTTGAGCGCTTTCAGTCACGCCGCAGCGACCCGCTGAAACACTGGAAACTGTCACCGGTGGATCTGGCCTCGCTGGACAAGTGGGATGCCTACACCGAAGCCAAGGAAGCGATGTTCTTTCATACCGACACCGCCGATGCCCCCTGGGCGATCATCAAGTCGGACGACAAGAAACGGGCACGCCTCAATGCCATGCGCTATATCCTCAGCCAGCTGCCCTATCCTGATGCCAATGAGGAGATCAGCCTGGAGCCCGATCCGCTGATCGTCCAACCGGCACACACCAGCCTGAAACAGAAACGCCAATCTTAAACAGGACAGAATATCGATGAGCAACCGACTGACCCGAATTTATACCCGCAGTGGCGACAAGGGCACCACTGGGCTCGCCAACGGCAGCCGCGTGGCCAAATACCATCCGCGCATCGAAGCGTTGGGCGATGTGGATGAGCTGAATTGCCTGCTTGGCTGTCTGCTGGCCAGCTTGCCCGCTGACGATGCCCTGAGCCCCCTGCTGCTGAGAATCCAGAATGACCTGTTTGATCTGGGAGGGGAGCTGGCCGTTGCCGATCCGAACTATACCGTGATCAGCATTCAGGTGGTTGAATGGCTGGAAGCGGAGCTGGATGCCTTGAACGAAACGCTGCCGCCACTCAAGGAGTTCATCCTGCCCGGCGGCAATGCCGCAGCGGCTCAGGCACACCTGGCACGCAGCGTCTGCCGCCGAGCCGAGCGACGCGCTGTGGCCTTGGCCGAGGCCGAAACGGTCAACCCCCAGGGGGTCGCCTACCTGAACCGCCTGTCTGATCTGCTGTTCGTTTGCGCCCGCGTGCTGAGCCGGCGCGACGGCGGTGAAGAGATTCTGTGGCAGCCACGCCGCCCGAAACAGAGCTGATCAGGACAAGGATCAACGCCGGTTCTGCAGCATTTCCAGCGCCAGCCGAGCCTGCATCAAAAACTGGTTGAAGACCTTGAACTCCTGGTCTTCAACCAGTTCGTCCTTGTCGGCATACATCAGACCCAGTACACGATCCTTCACCACCAGGGGTGCCGCAATGAACCCCTTGGGTTCCACGCCCTGCAGGAAGTGCTCCGGCAGGCGCTCCTGCCAACCGGGCTCTTCACTGTCCGGTACCAGCAGGGTCATCCGCTTTTCCAGTATACGGAAAAACAACAAGGCGCCCGGCATCTGCCGGTGTAGCTGGAAAAACGCCTTGAGCGTTTCCTGACCGTCACCGGCCGTGATCCTCGCCTTCAGCTCCTGACCATTGGCACTCAGCTGACAGAAGGCAACCCGTTCCAGCGCACTGGCCTCGGCAATCGCTTTAACCGCCGCCTCGATGATGCTGGCAACACTGGTCGGGGCTGCGATCAGTTCATTCATCTGCTGCAGGTGATGCAGCTGACGTTCCAGCATCAGGGTCTGCGTGGGCGACGGTTTGTCTTCGACCGGCTCCTGCGGTGGCGAAACCGGGGTGCGCGCCTCGCGCGAGCGCACGTAGTAAGCCAGCTTGCGCGTCATTTCATCGAGTTCCGGGTCATCCGAAAGGCTCAATCGGGGACTGACCAGACGGTGCTGCAGGCCATACTCGTCGGCCAGATCACAGACCTGGCGGAAGGAATCACTGATCTGTCGATCCAGCGCACCCGGCTGCTGCCCGGTCACATCCGCCAAATCGTTCATCAGTGTTGCATATTCCAGTTCACCGGAGGTGTCTCGACCGTACAGCAGCTCAAGCAGATCATGGCAGCCGGCCGCCAGACGGTGGTTAAGGCGCCCGCCACCGCGCAGCTGATCTGCGGTCATCGGATCCATCGCCTGAACCACGCTTTTCGGAAAGCCCCAGCTTTGCGCCAGATCTTGGCCAATATCGCTGAAATGTCCGCCCAACTGCTGCAGCTGGATGCGTGGCCAGCGTTCCCGGCCCCGCTCGCGCAGGCGCAACATCTCGTTGTAGGTATCGGGCAGGGTGAACGCCACGATGATTTCACCCAAACCATAGAGCAACCCGCAGATGTAGGCTTCCTCAATATCCAGGGCACCGGCCGCTGCCGCCAGTTCCCGTGCCAGCGAGGCATTGAGAAACGCACTGATCAGCAGCTGTTCGACACCCGTGTCAGGCTGCTCGTCACGAAAGCTTTCAATCAGCTTCAGGGTCACACAGAGGTTATGGATGCGCTCGAAACCGATCAGCACCACCGCCCGCGACACCGCACTGATTTGGCCGCCGCTGCGGTTGTAGCTGGGTGTATTGGCAATTTTCAGCAGTTTTGTCGACAGGTTGGCATCCTTCATCACCGCCATGGCCAGCGCCATGGCATCACTTTGACGGGAACTGCTCACCTGACGGATACGGTTTACCGTTGCACTGAAAACCGGCAGGTCGCCCAGTCGATCCAGCTGTGCATAAATCGCATTCAAGGTATCCTGGTACTTCAATTTCAACCTGTCCCCAAAGGGGTGCGCCTGTATGGCGCTCACCCGAACCTGCACATACACCCGATGGGCGCTTCAACACTGATGTTGCCTTATTGCGGCAGTATAACAAACTCATGCAGCCAAAATGACAAAGGGCACGGCAAAAGCTGTCATGCCGCAGGCTTTGCTGATGTATGCCTTCCGCTGAACGCACTCTCTCGACCAACCGATGATAGACAGCAGCCGTGCAAAGACAATAATGTTGATGGCGTGGGTTTAAGCGCAACTTTGCTTTAATATGCCCCTGTGAACGGATTATGTGATCGAGGATAGATACGTGGAACAAACGAATATCTGGATTGTGACCCTGGTAGCACTTGGCATTGGTGCCCTGATCGGTTTTCTGCTGGGACGTGCCGGTGGCGGCTCCAGCCGTGAGCAGGAGCTGGTTGATGAACTGGACGTCGCCCGTGCCGAACTGGACGGTTACAAGCGTCAGGTCAGCGAACATTTCGAACAGACCGCCCAACTGGTTAACGGCCTGACCGACCAGTACCGCAAGGTGCACCAGCACCTGGCCAGCAGCGCTGAAAGTCTTTGCCCGGGTCTGCCGGCATCGGCTGCATTGCAGTCAGAACTGCGCCCGAGCCTGGCGGCCGAAATCCCCACGGTCACTGATGCACTGGACAACAACGAGCAGGAAGAGCTGCCACAGCCGCCGCGTGACTATGCGCCGAAGAAACCGGACGAAGCCGGCACCCTGTCCGAGGAATATGGCTTTGACCGCCACAAGCAGGCAGAAGAGGCTCAGCCGACTGCCGCTGATCCGACCGCCTACGGTGAAGATGCACCGGAAGAGGTGCGGCGCGAAAAGGCCTGATCACCCAGCAGGCCTAACCGGGCGGCTGCGCCGCCCGTGCTTTACTTATACCGGGTTGTCGATATCGACAAATCGGTGCTCCAGCCCGAACTGCTGCGCCAAATGTTCGCCCAGCGCCTGCACACCGTAGCGCTCGGTGGCATGATGCCCGGCACCGCAATAATGGATCCCCGCCTCGCGTGCGGTGTGTACCACCGGCTCCGAAATCTCGCCACTCAGATACAGATCAGCGCCCTGCTCCAGCGCCAGGTCGATCATGCGCTCGGCCGCGCCCGTACACAGGGCGACCCGCTCGATCGGGTGGTCACCGCCGGCAATCATCTGCGGCACCCGCCCCAAGACCTGTTCGATACGCAGACCGAACTCTGCCAGTGTCAGCGGTTGTTCCAGCCGGCCGATATTGCCGATCGCCGGATCCTGCCCCGGCTCCAGCGGACCATCCAGATTGATCCCCAGTCGCCGGGCCAGCTGAGCGTTGTTGCCCAGTTCCGCATGGGCATCCAGCGGCAGGTGGTAGGCCATAAGGTTGATATCGGCCGTCAACAGCGTGCGCAGGCGTTTGCGCTTGATACCGGTGATGGCCGCCGACTCCCCTTTCCAGAAATAGCCATGGTGCACCAGCACCAGATCCGCATCCCAGGCCAGCGCTTCGTCGAGCAGCGCCTGGCAGGCGGTAACGCCGGTGATCACCCGCTGTACCTGTCGACGCCCCTCCACCTGAAGCCCATTGGGGCAGTAATCCCGAAAACGTCCGGTTTCCAGCAGCTGATCGCAATAGCGCACCAATTCATCGGTTGCAACGGCCATGAAGTCTCCTGCGTTGTTCAATAGAAGTCGGTAAACGTATAATGGGGCATACTGAAATGATTTACAGGTGCAAGCAAGTCAATGCGTAAAGTCTCCTACCTGATCTGGCCTGTTGTGACCGGTATACTGGCCGCCCTGCTCATTCTTCAGTTTTATCCACAGCTGGTTGCCCCGCCGGTCACCACCGTCGAGATTCGTGAAGCCGCCGCAGTGAATGCCCCGGTCAGCAGCCATGGCCCGGTATCCTACGCCGATGCCGTCGACCGTGCCGCTCCGGCGGTGGTCAACATCTATACCCGCACCCTGGTCCGCCAGCCGATCAACCCGTTACTCAATGACCCCTTCTTCCGTAACTTCTTTAACAGCGAACAGCTGCCGCAGCGTGAGCGCATCGAGTCCAGCCTCGGCTCGGGGGTGATCCTCAATGCGCAGGGCTATGTGGTCACCAACAACCATGTGATCAGCGGTGCCGACAGCATTGTGGTCGCCCTGCGCGATGGCCGTGAAGCCGTGGCCGAAGTGGTGGGACTGGATCCCGAAACCGATCTGGCGGTACTTAAAATTGAATTGGACGACCTGCCCAGCATCACCCTGGCCAGCGACGAGCTGCGCATCGGCGATGTTGCCCTGGCGATCGGCAACCCCTTTGGCGTCGGCCAGACGGTCACCATGGGGATCATCAGTGCCACCGGCCGCAACCGCCTTGGACTGAGCACCTATGAGGATTTCATCCAGACCGATGCGGCCATCAATCCGGGCAACTCGGGCGGCGCGCTGATCGATGCCTACGGCAACCTGATCGGCATCAACACCGCAATCTTCTCCAAATCCGGCGGTTCCCAGGGAATCGGCTTTGCCATTCCCTCAAGCCTGGCGCGCCAGGTCATGCAGGATCTGATCAGTCACGGTCGCGTCATTCGTGGCTGGCTGGGGATCGAGATCCAGGAACTGACACCGCGGCTGGCCGAATCCTTTGAAGTGGGGGATCGTTCCGGACTGATCATCGCCGGTATTTTCCGCAACGGCCCCGCACATCAGGCGGGCCTGCAACCGGGCGATGTGTTGTTGCAGATCGCCGGTGAGCCGGTCACCGGCAGCCGTACAGCAATGAATCGCATCGCCCGCTTCAAGCCCGGCGAGAAGATCGAACTGGGCATTCTGCGCAACGGCCACGAGATGAGCCTGAGTGCGACCATCGCTGAACGGCCGCAGACGCGCAACTGACCCCTTCCACTGTGACGTTGATAGCCGGCCAAAGCGGATAAAAACAACAGACAACAAAAAAGCTCCCGAAGGAGCTTTTTTGTTGTCGCCGCTGTGCTCATCACAACGTACGCATCAGTCCTTGATGCGGTACTCGGCAGAACGCGCGTGAGCGGTCAGACTTTCCCCTCTCGCCAGCACAGACGCCACCTTGCCCATCTCCGATGCACCCTCCGCCGAGAACATGATCAGCGAAGAACGCTTCTGGAAATCATAGACCCCCAGCGGTGACGAGAAACGTGCCGTACCGGAGGTCGGCAGTACGTGGTTGGGACCGGCACAGTAGTCGCCCAGGGCTTCCGCCGTATAGCGGCCCATGAAGATGGCACCGGCATGACGGATCTGCGGCAACAAGGCCTCAGGATCGGCAACGGACAGCTCCAGATGCTCTGGCGCGATGCGATTGCTGACGTCCACCGCCTGAGCCATGTCCGCCACCTTGATCAGTGCAGCACGGTTTTCCAGTGAGATCTGGATGATTTCACGACGCTCCATGGTCGGCAGCAGCTTGTTGATGCTGGCTTCTACTCGATCGATGTAATCCGCATCCGGGCACACCAGAATCGACTGTGCATCCTCGTCGTGTTCAGCCTGAGAGAACAGGTCCATGGCCACCCAGTCCGGATCGGTCTTGCCATCGCAGACCACCAGAATTTCCGACGGTCCGGCGATCATGTCGATCCCCACAGTACCGAAAACGGCACGCTTGGCCGTGGCCACAAAGATGTTGCCCGGGCCGACGATCTTGTCCACCCTGGGTACTGTTTCAGTACCGTAGGCCAGTGCCGCCACGGCCTGAGCGCCGCCCAGAGTAAACACACGATCGACGCCGGCCAGTGCCGCTGCAGCCAGTACCAGCTCGTTGACCACGCCTTCAGGCGTCGGCACCACCATGATGATCTCTTTTACTCCGGCGACATGGGCCGGCAGCGCGTTCATCAGTACGGAAGAGGGATAGGCCGCCTTGCCGCCCGGCACATAGATGCCGACGCGGTCCATGGGCGTAATCTGTTGACCCAGCATGGTGCCGTCGGCTTCGGTGTACTGCCAGGACTCGCCTTTCTGCCGTTCGTGGTAAACACGCACACGCTCGGCAGCTTTTTCCAGTGCAGCTCGCTGCTCGACCGGCAGACCATCCAGCGCCTGCTGCAGGCGATCCTGCCCCAGTTCCAGATCCTGAATGCAGGTCGCGGAGGTGCGGTCAAAACGGTTGGTGAATTCCACCAGCGCGGCATCACCTTCGGCACGAACCTTGGCAATTACCTCGTTGACGATGCCGTTAACCTTGTCATCGGAGACATTTTCCCAGGCCAGCAACTGTTGCAGCTGCTGTTCAAAGTCGGCCTGAGCCGCATCCAGACGTTTGACGGAAATACTCATGCTGCTTCCTCCCGACGTGCATCGATCGCCTGCTGCAGCTGATCCAGAATCGGCTGGATCAGTGCATGTTTCATTTTCATCGACGGCTGCCCCACCACCAGGCGCGAACTGATGTCGGCAATGTGCTGCATCGGTTCAAGACCGTTGGCGCGCAGGGTGTTGCCGGTATCAACGATATCGACGATACGATCGGCCAGCCCCATGATCGGTGCCAGCTCCATCGCCCCGTACAGCTTGATGATATCGACCTGCTGTCCCTGACGGGCGAAGTATTCACGGGTCAGGTTGACGAACTTGGTCGCCACTTTCATGCGCCCTTCGACCGCTGCCGCATCCTTCATGCCGGCCACCATCAGTCGACACTTGGCGATTTCCAGGTCCAGGGGTTCATACAGCCCGGCCCCGCCATGCTCCATCAGCACATCCTTGCCCGCCACCCCCATGTCGGCACCACCATACTCCACGTAGGTCGGCACGTCGGTGGCACGGATCACCACCAGCTTGATATGGGAATGGTTGGTATCGAAGATCAGTTTGCGGCTGCTGAAGATATCTTCCGCAGGCACGATATCGGCCGCCGCCAGCAACGGCAGCGTCTCTTTCAGGATGCGCCCCTTGGAAAGGGCGATGGTCAGCTGTGTTTTCATGGGCCTCTTCGCTCATTCAGCCAGGTACACGACGGATACGCGCACCCAGCAGCTGTAGTTTCTCTTCGATACATTCATAACCGCGGTCGATGTGGTAAATACGATCGATCTCGGTCTCACCTTCAGCCACCAGTGCCGCGATCACCAGACTCGCCGACGCCCGCAGGTCTGTCGCCATGACTGGCGCGCCCTGCAGCTTGTCGACACCCTCGATGACCGCGGTGTTGCCTTCGATGGAGATATTCGCGCCCATGCGGATCATCTCCTGCATGTGCATGAATCGGTTTTCAAATACGGTTTCACGGATCTTGCCCACACCGCTGGCAATCACGTCCAGAGCGGCAAACTGTGCCTGCATGTCGGTGGGAAACGCCGGGTAAGGTGCCGTGGTGACACTGACCGCCTTGGGCCGCTTGCCGTGCATGTCGAGACTGATCCAGTCCTCGCCGGTTTCGATCTCGGCACCGGCTTCTTCAAGCTTCTGCAGGACCGCATCGAGAATATCGGGACGGGTATGCTTGCACTTTACCCGGCCTCCGGTCGCGGCAGCCGCCACCAGGAAGGTACCGGTCTCGATACGATCCGGCAGCACCGAATAACGACAGCCTTTCAGTGACTCCACACCGTAAACGGTGATGGTGTCGCTGCCGGCATCACGTACATCAGCGCCCATGGCGTTGAGGCAGTTGGCCAGATCGACGATTTCAGGCTCGCGGGCGGCATTTTCGATAATGGTTTTGCCTTCGGCCAGGGCTGCCGCCATCAAAATATTCTCGGTGCCGGTCACGGTCACGGTATCGAAGAACACGCGCGCGCCTTTCAAACGGCCGTCGACACTGGCACGGATATAACCGTTTTCCACCTTGATGTCGGCACCCATGGCCTCCAGACCACGGATATGCAGATCGACCGGACGGCTGCCGATGGCACAGCCACCGGGCAGGGAAACCTCGGCTCGACCAAAGTGCGCCAGCAGCGGCCCCAGTACCAGGATGGAAGCACGCATGGTCTTGACCAGCTCGTAGGGGGCGCAGAGATCGGTGATGGTACTGGCGTTGAGTTCCACGCTCAGCTTCTCGTCAACCACCAGATCAACCCCCATGCGACGCAGCAGCTCCAGCATGGTGGTGATGTCGTGCAGATGGGGCAGGTTGCAGATGGTGACCGGTTCATCCGCCAGCAGCGTGGCGGCCAGAATCGGCAATGCCGAGTTTTTGGCACCGGAAATGCGCACTTCACCGTTCAGGCAAGCGCCGCCTTCAATAATCAGTTTATCCATCAGGGTTTCCCGTGTGACTTCAGCTCAGCGCAGCCCACTGTTCCGGAGTGTAGGTTTTGATCGTCACGGCATGAATGGCGCCGCTGGCAATTTGATCACTGAGGCAGGCATAGACCAGCTGCTGTTTTTTCACCGGGCTCAGGCCCGTAAAGACATCACCGACCACCGTTACCCTGAAATCACAGCCTTCGCCTTCGGTGTACGCGGTGCAGCCTTCAAGCTGCTGTTCCAGGATCTGTTTGACTTCTTCAGCCTGCATGCGGGACTCCCCTGCCTAAGATGTACTCGGAAATGATGGTCGAAATCATACCGAAAACAGGGGCAAAAGGCGATTACGCCCCAGCTGCCCCGGCCAGCTCCTCATCCAGCCCCACCAGCCTGGCGATGGCATTGAAATCTCTCGGCGCGCCAGTCAGCGTAAGCGTCTGTTGCAGGCGCTGTGCCTGGCGCTGACAGACCAGCCAGAGCGAAAGGGCCGAGCTGTCCACGCGCTTGACACCACTCAGATCCAGCGTACAGCGATCGCCGCAGGCCTCAAGTTGCGTCAACAGCGACTTGCGAATCTGCAGCACCGTGGCGAAGGTCAGATCACCGCTCACCTGCACCACACCCGCGTTGGCCGTTTCAACCTTCGCTGCTGTCATCATCACTCTTGCCTGTATCGTCCAGTTTCATGTCCTGCATTTTTACCGCCCAGGCATCAATCGTTGCCGCGATGGTACGGTTTTGCTGGAACAGATCGGCAAACTGGTTGCGGAAAGTGATACGCAGGTTAATACCATCCACCATCACGTTCACCAGGGTCCAGCGCTGCTCCTGCTTGAGCATGTAGTACACCAGGGTGTAGACCTGACCATTGCTGGAGCTGACATCCACGCTCACCACCTGTTTTTCCGGCTCGGGGCTTTCACCGGATGGGTGCTGAATGCTGTACTGCTTGAGCTCGAAACCGGCAATCGACTTGGCATAGGTACGCAGCAATGTGGTCTTGAACACCTCGGCAAAACGTTCGCGCTCAGCGGCGCTGGCACGGCGGTAGTATTTGCCCATCACGCTTTTGGCGATATAGGGAAAGTCCACCACCGGCGAAATAATGGTTTCGATCTCCTGCATCAGCAGTTCGGTATTCTCGTCACGGGTCAGCTCTTCGCGCTCCATCAGCGCCAGCATGTCCCGCGTTGCGGCGTCCACCACTTCACTGGCTTCCTGCCAGCTGGCCTGCGCCAGGGCCGGATTGACCCAAAGCGTTGCGGCCACCAGCAGGGCTGTTATCCACTGTTTCATCGTTTTACTCACTCACCTTGTTGAACAGGAATTTGCCGATCAACTCTTCCAGTACCAGCGCCGACTGGGTGTCCTGAATAAAGTCACCCTCGCCCAACAGGTCCTCTTCGGCACCGGGGACGACACCGATATACTGTTCGCCGAGCAACCCTGCGGTCAGGATGCTGGCTGAGCTGTCGACGGTTAGATAATCGACGTCATTGAAGATCTCCATCTCGACCTCGGCCATCAGCATGTCCTTGTCGATCCGGATCGCCTTGACCTGACCGATCTGCACACCGGACATGGCCACCTTGGCCCGCGGCGTCAGACCGCCGATATTGTCAAAACGGGCATACACCTTGTAGCCGCCCGTCTGCTCGGCCGGATTCAGGCCGCTTACGTTCAGTGCCAACACCACCAGCGCCAGAATGCCCGCCAGCATGAACGCCCCTACGCCGATTTCGACGGTTCGCATACGCATGTTTACAGTTCTCCAAACATCAGTGCGGTCAGGATAAAGTCCAGCCCCAGCACTGCAAGCGATGAATACACCACAGTCCGGGTTGTCGCCTGACTGATTCCTTCAGAAGTCGGGATACAATCATACCCCTCGAAAACGGCTATCCAGGTGACGACGATGCCGAAACAGACCGCCTTGATGATGCCGTTGACCACGTCATCATAAAAATCCACCGACTGCTGCATATTGGCCCAGAAGGAACCTTCATAGATACCCAGCCAGTCTACCGCCACCAGTGAACCACCCCAGATACCGACCACGGCAAAGATGATCGCCAGAATCGGCATGCAGATGAAGCCGGCCCAGAGTCGGGGCGCGATGATGCGCCGCAGCGGGTCGACACCGATCATTTCCAGACTGGCCAGCTGCTCGGTGGCCTTCATCAAGCCGATCTCGGCGGTCAGCGCGGAACCGGCACGGCCGGCAAACAGCAGTGCCGCCACCACCGGTGCCAGCTCGCGCACCAGGCTCAGCGCCACCATCTGCCCCACCGCCTGTTCGGAACCGTAGTCGACCAGAATGGTATAGCCCTGCAGACCCAGCACCATGCCGATGAAACCGCCAGACACCACGATGATCACCAGTGAGAGCACGCCAACGAAGTAGATCTGCTTCAACACCAGCGGCAGCATGGTCAGCGGCTGAGGTGCCGCCACCAGCGACTGCAGCAGCAGCTGTCCGGCTCGCCCGATGGCGGCCAGACGAGACAGGGCCTTGTGCCCCAGTCTCTGCAGAATATCCAGCATGATCAGTGTTCCTGTAACAGATCCTGATGGTAATCAGGCGCTTTGAAATGGAAAGGCACGGGACCGTCAGGCAGCCCCTGCATGAACTGGCGCACCTGCTCGGAGTCGATATCGGCCAGCTCTTCGGGCGAGCCCTGAGCGATCACCCGACCATCGGACAGCAGATAGATGTAGTCCGCTATGCCCAGCGTTTCCTTGATGTCATGCGACACGATGATGCTGGTGTGGCCCAGTGCCTGATTCAGCCGACGAATCAGATTGACCAGCACCCCCATGGCGATCGGATCCTGGCCGGTAAAAGGCTCATCGTACATGACGATATCCGGATCCAGCGCAATGGCGCGCGCCAGGGCCACACGACGGGCCATGCCGCCGGACAGTTCGCTTGGCATCAGATCACGGGCACCGCGCAGACCGACGGCCTGCAGCTTCATCAGTACCACGTCCCGAATCATGTCGTCCGGCAGCGCCGTGTGCACTCGCAGCGGAAAGGCCACGTTTTCGAACACCGTCATATCGGTAAACAGGGCACCGCTCTGAAACAGCATCCCCATACGCTCGCGTGCTTCGAACAGTTCACGGCGCCCCAGCTTGGGAATGTCCGTACCTTCCAACAGAATCTGTCCGCGCTCCGGACGCAGCTGACCGCCGATCAGCTTCAGCAGCGTGGTCTTGCCGGTGCCGGATGGCCCCATGATCGCCGTGACCTTGCCGCGCGGGATACTGATATTGACGTCATTAAAGATTGCCCGATCGCCACGAAAGAAACTCAATCCGCGAATATCGATAATGCTATCGTGCTCAGGCTTCATTGACCTGAAACTCCTGCTTCCTTTCATTCCCCGGTACAGGCGTGCACCGGCCGAAAATTGACTGCGGAATATACCATTTCCCCATGCAAACGTGAATCCAACGGGATTTGCAGGGTTCGTGCTCGCTGCAGGTCTGGGGTAGAATGATGTTTTGCAATTCCAATGAAGGCAGAATCCCGATCCCATGACAGCCACCGACTATCTGAAATCCGGCCGCCAGACCATCCGGCTCGAGCTGGAGGCCGTGCAGGAACTCCTGAATCACCTGGACCAGCACTTCAGCCAGGCATGCGAGCTCATGTTCAACTGCAAGGGGCGCATCATCGTCACCGGCATGGGCAAGTCAGGCCATATCGGCAACAAAATCGCCGCCACTCTGGCCAGCACCGGCACACCTGCCTTTTTTGTCCACCCCGGTGAAGCCAGCCACGGCGACCTGGGCATGTTTACCGGTGACGATGTGGTGCTGGCACTGTCCAACTCCGGTGAAACCGCTGAAGTCATCACCATCCTGCCATTGATCAAGCGCATGGGCGCTCCGCTGATCAGCATGACCGCCAACGCCGGCTCCACTCTGGCACGTACCGCCGACATCAACCTGCATATTCCGGTGGACCGCGAAGCCTGTCCGCTGGGTCTGGCACCCACCTCCAGCACCACCTCTCAACTGGTACTGGGTGATGCTTTGGCCATCGCCCTGCTGGAAGCGCGCGGCTTCAGCAGCGAGGACTTTGCCTTTTCTCACCCCGGCGGCAGTCTGGGCCGACGCCTGCTGCTCAAGGTGGACGACATCATGCATACCGGCGAGCAGATTCCGCAGGTTCAGTCCGACACTCCGGTCCGCGAGGCGCTGCTGGAGGTCACCCGCAAGCATCTGGGCATGACCGCCGTGACCGACAGTAAACAACGCCTGATCGGCATCTTTACCGATGGCGACCTGCGCCGCACCCTGGATCAGGGTGTTGACCTGACCAGTACGCCGATCCAGGACGTCATGACCGCCGGCGGCACCAGCATACGCCCCGGCATTCTGGCTGCGGAAGCGCTGAGCCTGATGCAGGAGCGCAAGATCAACGCCCTGTTGGTAGTAGACGAAGACAACCGCCCGGTGGGCGCTCTCAACATGCATGACATGCTCAAGGCAGGAGTGATCTGATGCACCTGGACAGCCTTTCCCCCCAACTGCGCGATGCCCTGAGCAACATCCGCCTGGCCGTGTTCGACGTCGACGGCATCCTCACCGATGGTCGGCTGAATTTCCTCGCCGACGGCCGTGAAGTCAAAAGCTTCCACACCCTTGATGGACTGGGCATCAAACTGCTGCAGCGCTGCGGCATCGAAACCGCCATCATCACCGGGCGTCGCTCGCCACAAGTGGAGCAACGCGCCGAAGCACTGGGCATCACCTATCTGCGCCAGGGTCGCGAAGACAAACTGGTCGCCCTGGATGAGCTATGGTCGCAAAGCGGCCACACGGCCGAGGATACCGCTTACATTGGTGACGATCTGCCCGACCTGGCCGCCATTCGTGCCAGTGCCTTTGGTGCCTGCGTCCCCAACGGCCATCCACTGGTGCGCAAGGAGGCCGACTGGGTAACCACGGCGGCCGGCGGCAAGGGCGCGGCACGCGAGTTCTGTGAATTGATTCTGGCTGCGCAGGGCAAACTGGATGCCATCTACGCGGAGTACCGTGGATGCTGAGTCAGCGCCCGCGCCTGCTGATCGCCGCCGCTCTGATCGCGGCGCCCCTGCTCTGGTGGGGGCTGGTCACGCCGGACGATACCGAGCAGGAGACCGCAGACGGCCAGGTTGAACAGGTGGATTTTTTCATCCGCACGGCGGAGGTCACACGCTGGAAAGAAGATGGCAGCATCGCCCAGGTACTGACCACGCCCCTGATGCAACACTACCCGCAGCGGGCTGCGATGCAGCTGGACAGTCCTGTGACCCGCGTCCCGCGCGACAACGGTGGCCATTATCTGCTCAGTGCCAACCAGGGCACCCTTCCGGACGCCCAGGATGAGATCCTGCTTGCAGGCGATGTGCAGCTTCATGATAATCCGGTTGCCGGCCTGCCGGGCCTGATGACAACCGATCAGCTGACCCTGTACCCTCCACGCGACTATGCCCATACCGATCTACCGGTACAGATGCAGCGTGGCCAGGACAACACCACGGCGGTCGGCATGGACGTTTTCTTCGATCAACAACGGATAGATCTGCTTTCGGATGTGAAGGGTGTATACCATGTGCAATAAGTTCAAGCCTCTGATTCTGGCCACCCTTCTGGCCCTGCCGACACTGGCTCAGGCCCTGCCTGAAGACCGGCAGCAACCGATCCATATCAGTGCCGACCAGGCCACCATGAATG
This sequence comes from uncultured Marinobacterium sp., assembly GCA_964390205.1. Taxonomy (GTDB): domain Bacteria; phylum Pseudomonadota; class Gammaproteobacteria; order Pseudomonadales; family Balneatricaceae; genus Marinobacterium. Next base: position 23,856 of record CAYMHL010000004.1, on the reverse strand, counting down.
AGCGCACCGGTGTGACCGTGTATACCGGCAATGTCGAGATCGTGCAGGGCACCATGGTGATTCGTGGCGCCCGCGTCGAACTGCACCGCAATGACACCGGCGTCCAACGCATCATCTCCACCGGCAGCCCGGCCCAGTTCCAGCAACAACCCAGCCTGGATCAGCCGCTGACCAAGGCCTACGGCCTGCGCATGGACTACCGCGTGCCGCAGCAGGAGGTCACCATCACCGACGAGGCCCGTGTTGATCAGGGCCGAGACACCTTTACCGGCGAACGTATCGTCTACAACATGGAAAAGGCGGTGGTGGACGCATTCGGCAGCAACAAGGACTCGGGCCAGCGCGTACAGATGGTGATCCAGCCCAAGAACGAGGAGAACTGATGAGCGGACAGGTTAAACAACTGCAGGCGCTCCACCTCGCCAAGAGTTACAAGGGCCGTCAGGTTGTACGCGATGTTTCACTGGAGATGCAAAGCGGCCAGATTATCGGCCTGCTGGGTCCCAACGGCGCCGGCAAGACCACCTGTTTTTACATGATTGTCGGCCTGATCAATGCCGACCACGGCCAGATTCGCATCGACCAGGATGACGTTACCCGCCTGCCGATGCACGAACGCGCCCGCCGCGGCATCGGCTACCTGCCCCAGGAAGCCTCGGTGTTTCGCAAGCTCAGTGTGCATGACAACCTGATGGCGATTCTGGAAACACGCAAAGAGCTGTCGGCTGACCAGCGCAAAACGCTGCTCGAGGAGCTGCTGGAAGAGTTCCATATCACGCATCTGCGCGACAGCCTGGGCATGGCCCTGTCCGGCGGTGAACGCCGCCGTGTCGAAATCGCCCGTGCTCTGGCCACCGAACCCGACTTCATCCTGCTCGACGAGCCCTTTGCCGGCGTCGACCCGATCTCGGTCAGCGACATCAAGCAGACCATTCGCCACCTGCAGTCGCGCAACATCGGCGTTCTGATTACCGACCATAATGTGCGTGAGACCCTTGATATCTGCGAGCAGGCCTATATCGTCAGTGAAGGGGGCATTCTCGCCCAGGGCACGCCGCAGGAAATCCTGAACAACGAACAGGTCCGCCGCGCTTATCTGGGCGAGCAGTTCTCGCTTTAATCCCCCTCGTTTCAGGTACTCATCGGTCATGTCACTTTTTCATTCGGCAGTGTGCATATGAAGCAGTCGTTACAACTCAAGATCGGCCAGCAGCTGACCATGACACCCCAGCTGCAGCAGGCCATTCGCCTGCTGCAGCTTTCCACGCTGGATCTACAGCAAGAGATTCAGGAAGCACTGGACAGCAACCCTCTGCTCGAAGTCGATGAAGAGCAGGATCAGGCCACGACCGAAACCGAGGGCGACAAGCAGGGCCCGGTGACAGAAGCGAACAGCCATCATGACAGTGAACAGGCTGCCCACAGCGAAGAGTCGGACAACTGGGACGAAGGCCAACACGAAGACGGCTGGAATGAGCAGATACCGGCCGAACTGGCCACCGACAGCCAGTGGGACGACACCTTCCAGCACCAGAGCTCTGCCGGCTCCGAACGCGACAGCGACTGGGAACCGGGTGACAATGACAGTACCGAAGAGGACCTGCAGGATCATCTGCTGTGGCAGCTCAACCTGACCCCCATGAGCGACAACGATCGCATGGTGGCCCTGGCGCTGATCGACGCCGTTGACGCCGATGGCTATCTGCGCACCAGCGCCGAAGAGGTGCTCGAGCATTTTCAACAGAGTGAACCTGAACACTTTAACGACAGCGATACCGATGAGATCGAGGCCGTCCTGCATCGGCTGCAGCAGTTTGACCCCGCCGGCGTCTGCGCCCGCGACCTGAGCGAGTGTCTGCAGCTGCAGCTGCGCCAGTTACCGGAGGACACACCGCTGCTCAAGGATGCGCTGCGCCTGGTACGTGACCATCTGAACCTGCTGGGCAGCCATGACTATCGCACACTGATGCGCCGCCTGCGCCTCAAGGAAGACAGCCTGCAGCAGGTGATCAGCCTGATCCAAAGCCTCAATCCCAGACCCGGTACCCTGATAAGCTCCGAGCCGCCCGAATATGTCATCCCCGATGTCATCGTGCGCAAGATACAGGGACAGTGGAACGTCAGTCTCAACAGCGATGCTTCGCCCCGGCTGAAGATCAACACCCAGTATGCCGACCTGATCCGCCGGGCCGACAACAGCGCCGACAATACTTATCTCAAGAACCACCTGCAGGAAGCGCGCTGGTTTCTGAAAAGCCTGCTCAGCCGCAATGAAACGCTGCTCAAGGTCGCCACCGAAATCGTCGCCCGTCAGCTCGACTTTTTCGAGGAAGGCGAGGAAGGCATGAAGCCCATGGTGCTGCATGACATTGCCGAAGCTGTCGACATGCATGAATCCACCATTTCCCGGGTGACCACGCAGAAGTACATGCACACACCCCGAGGGATTTTTGAGCTCAAGTACTTCTTCTCCAGTCACGTCAGCACCTCCGATGGCGGCGCGGCCTCTTCCACCGCCATCAGGGCCCTGATCAAGAAACTGGTCGGTAATGAGAATTCGGCCAAACCACTCAGTGACAACAAGATCGCTCAACTGCTAAAAGAGCAGGGAATCAATGTCGCCAGACGCACGGTTGCAAAATATCGCGAGGCAATGAACATTCCGCCTTCTAATGAGCGCAAGCGTCTGGTTTAATGGAAGTAGATAAGGCACGCCGAAAAAACGTGTCCATGACGAGGAGAAAAACCTATGCAGATCAACATCACTGGCCATCACGTCGAACTGACTGACGCCCTGAACGAATACGTACGTACCAAGTTCGACCGCCTGGAGCGTCATTTCGACAACATCACCAATGCACAGGTCACACTCAGTGTTGAGAAGCTGCGCCAGAAAGCCGAGGCGGACATCCACCTGGCTGGCGGTGAGGTCTTCGCGGCCCACGAGCATGACGACATGTATGCCGCCATTGACGGTATGATCGACAAGCTGGACCGTCAGATCATCAAGCACAAAGAAAAGATGAAATCCCACAAATAACCGGTAGCAGCACGTCACGACATGCAACTATCTGAACTGCTGACCCCATCCCTGACTCTCTGCCATGTGGATGTGGTCAGCAAGAAGCGGGTCCTTGAACTCGCCAGTCAAACAATTGCCGAGCAATTGAATGGCCCGGCCGCTGAAGACATCTTCAGCGGCCTTATCAATCGTGAGCGCCTTGGCAGCACCGGTATCGGTGAAGGCGTCGCCATTCCCCACTGTCGCATGGCCGGCGTCAACCGCGCTGTCGGCATGCTGATGACACTGGCATCACCGATCGATTTCGATGCCATCGACAACCGCCCGGTGGATCTTGTCTGTTTGCTGCTCGTCCCCGAGGAGGGTGCCGAGGAACATCTGCAGACACTGGCCGGCCTGGCGGAACTGTTCAACCATTCGGAAACACGTGAAGCTCTGCGCGCCTGTGAAGACTCGGACAGTCTGCTCAAACGCGTTCAGAGTCTGTGTCAGGGGGCCTAGGGTGCGTCTGGTCGTTCTCAGCGGTCGGTCCGGATCCGGCAAGAGTACGGCCCTGCAGGCCCTGGAAGATGTGGGTTTCTACTGCATCGACAACCTGCCCGCACGACTGCTGCCCGAGCTGATCAGCCTGATGCGGGCCGAGTCCCGTCCCGCCGAAGCGATCGCCGTCAGTATCGATGCCCGCAATCTGCCGAGCAATCTGCGGCAGTTTCCCGATGTCATGCAGCAGCTGCGCCAGGTGCCTGAACTGACCACGGAAACGCTGTTTCTGGATGCCGGTGAAGCCACTCTGCTGCGACGCTACAATGCCACCCGTCGCCGCCACCCGCTGACCGACGGTGACCAGAGCCTGCGGCAGGCGATCCGCACCGAACGCGAGCTGCTGGAACCGATCGCCAACCTGGCCGACCTGCGCATCGATACGACCCGTCTGTCGCTGTATGAACTCAGAGACGAGGTCAAACTTCGTGTCGCCGGTCGCAGCGAGCAGTCACTGTCACTGCAGTTTGAATCCTTCGGCTTCAAGCACGGCGTCCCCCTGGATGTGGACTTCACCTTTGACGTTCGTTCCCTGCCCAACCCCTATTGGGTGCCGGATCTGCGCCGCTTCACCGGCCGTGACCCGGAGGTAATCGACTTCCTGTCCCAGTCAGACGAAGTCGCCGAAATGATTGCGGATATCCGCAGTTTCGTGCACAAGTGGCTGCCCCGCTTCAAGGCCAACAACCGCAGCTACATTACCATCGGCATCGGCTGCACCGGTGGCCAACATCGTTCCGTTTACGTTGCCGAGCAACTGGCTGGTTATTTCCGCGCGCATATGGATAATGTTCAGGTGCTGCACCGTGAACTGAGTCAGCCTGCCGCGGGACACCAACATGATTGAAAAGCGACTGACCATCATCAACAAACTGGGGCTGCATGCCCGAGCCGCTGCCAAGCTGGTGACCACCGCCAGCCAGTTTCAGGCCAACATACGCATCAGCCGTGACAGCCGCGAGATCGATGGCAAAAGCATCATGTCGGTGATGATGCTCGCCGCCAGCAAGGGTACCGAGCTGCAGTTAAGCGCCGAGGGTGAAGACGAACAGGCGGCACTGGAGGCTCTGGAAAATCTGATCAACAACCGCTTCGACGAGCCTGAATAAGGGATTCCATCGTTCCGCCCTTCTACGCCTTGCCGCTCCACCCGCTTTATATCTGAGTGAGATCTGCCGATGAGCCAGCCGGATACACCTTCCAACCTGGAAACCCTCAGCGCCGCGCTGGAAGTCGGTGAATTGCAGCAACTCAGATTCATGCTCAACAAAGGCCTGCGCCCCGCCGAAGTCGCTCACCTGCTGGAAAAGACGCCTCCACGGGAGCGTCAGATTCTGTGGAACCTGCTCAATCAGGAACTCGAAGGCGAGGTACTGCAGTATCTGGGTGACGATGCCCAGGCCGAAATTCTGAGTCGCATGGAAGCCTCGGAAGTACTGGCGATCACTGAATCGCTGGAAACGGACGACATGGCCGACATTCTGCAGCAGCTGCCCGACCGGGTGATGAAAGAGCTGCTGCAGATCATGGACCAGGAAAACCGCGAGCGGGTCGAGCAGGTGCTGTCCTATCCGGAGGACACGGCCGGCGGTCTGATGAACACCGATACGGTGACCATCCGACCGGACATTACTGCGGAAACCGTATTGCGCTATTTGCGCCGCCACAAGGAGATCCCGGAAACCACCGACTCGCTGTTCGTGGTCAGCCGCAAGGGCTCCTATATCGGTGTGCTGCCGCTGACGCGACTGCTCACCACCGACCCCGATGTACTGGTGCGCGAGATCATGAACACCGATGTCAACGCCATCACGGCGTCGACCCCGGATGAAGAGGTTGCGCGCCTGTTCGAGCAGCTCGACCTGATCTCCGCTCCGGTCACCGATGAAACCGGAAAACTGCTGGGCCGTATCACCATCGATGACGTGGTCGATGTCATCCGCGAGGATGCCGATCATTCACTGATGAGCATGGCCGGCCTGGACGAAGACGAAGATACCTTTGCTCCGATCATGAAAACCACCCGGCGACGTGCAGTCTGGCTGGGGATCAACCTGATCACCGCCTTCATCGCCTCGGCCGTGATCGGGCTGTTTGAAGACACCATCGACAAGGTGGTCGCCCTTGCCGTACTCATGCCGATCGTCGCGTCCATGGGGGGCATTGCCGGCAGCCAAACGCTGACGCTGGTGATCCGTGGTCAGGCACTGGGCCACCTGGAGCGCTCCAACATCCGCTGGCTGTTTAACCGAGAGTTGGTAGTCGGTATGCTCAACGGAACACTCTGGGCGCTGGTGGTGGCAGTGGTGGCGGTGCTCTGGTTCCAGGACATGACGGTCGGCGTGGTGATCGCCCTGGCGATCGTGATCAACCTGGTCGTCGGCGCCATGGCCGGCACCCTGCTGCCAATGATACTGAAGTCAGTGGGCATCGACCCTGCCCTTGCCGGCAGCGTGCTGCTGACCACCATTACCGATGTTGTCGGCTTTTTCGCCTTTCTTGGCCTGGCAACCCTGTTTTTTGCTTGATGGAATCAATATGACCGATTTTGATGCGCACCACCCGGACGACCTTGAAGACCTGCCGCCGAGCAAATCCCAGCTCAAGCGCGATGCCGAAGAACTGCAACAGCTGGGCAAGCGAATGACCGAGCTGCGTCCGGACCAGCAGGCAAAGCTGCCGATCGATGGTCCGCTGCGCGCCGCCGTCGAGGAGTATGCCCGCATCAAGTCTAACGGCGCCAAGCGCCGTCACCTGCAGTATCTCGGCAAGCTGATGCGCACCGCTGATGCCGAGGCGATCCGTGAAGTGGTTGACCGTTTCGACTCCGCTTCAGCCGCACACAACCAGCTGTTTCATGAGATGGAACGCTGGCGTGAGCGCCTGATTGAAGGCGGCAACGAAGAGCTGCAGAGCTTCATCGAACAGCACCCCAATGCCGACATCCAGCATCTGCGCCAGCTGGTACGCAACGCCCAGCGCGAACGTCAGCAGGAGCAGGCTCCGGCCCAGTCGCGCAAGCTGTTCCGCTACATCCGCGAGCTCTACGAAGCGTAAATTCGGGCGCCTGCCCTAGTCCCCGGCACCGGCCTGCAGCTCCAGCTGCGGGTCGTCCCAATGACCGGTTAAGCGATACTTCAAGGTACTGAAGCGCTCCAGCTTGTCGCCAATCAGCTTGTCAATCACGAATACCGCCCCGGCCACCTGAGGCGCTCCCAGCAGAATGGCGGCCAGTGGCGCATTGCTGGTGATCGGCAGGGTCACCTCCACGGTGTTGTCGAGCTGTTCTGCCACCAGATCAACCTGACCATTCAGGGTCATGTTGGCCGACGGCCCCTCCATACGCAGCGGCTCCAGCGTCTTCGCTACCCCCTTGCTGAGACGGTAATGCCCGCTGATGCGGTCAAAGGTAACGCCCTTTTTCAACAAGTCACTGAAATCCAGCCGCAGCCGGCGGGCCAGGGAGTTGAAATTGAGGATGCCGAATACGCGCAGGATATTGGTACTGTCAGCGGTTTCGATCAAGCGCGTCTCGCCGGTGCTGAACTGAAATTCGCCATCCAGTTGTGCCAGATCGAACTGCCAGGGCGCTCGGGGCCACTGCAGCTGCAGCGTGGCATCCACCTTATGCGTCTCCAGCGACTGTCCGTATCCCCAGCTCTTGAGCAGCTGGCCCAGATCATCGCCGGCCAGTTTCAGGGTCAGGGCGGTATGGCTGTCACGCCCCTGAACCCAGTCCGCTTCACCGCGCATCAGCAGCTGTTCACTGTGCGCTTCCAGATTGCGAACCCGCAAACGTCCCGCCCCCGGCTCAAGATCAAACCGCCAGTCACCCAAAGGCTTCTGTGCAAACCACAGATCCCTGATATGCACCCGGGTCGCGGGCAGCTGCCCACTCAGACTATCCACAGCCGCTGCCGCCTTGCCGTCGGTACTGTCTTCGGCCATAACGGCATCCGGCATCAACGCATCCAGCTGCAGGTGTTCCAGATTGAGCAACAGCGGCTGACCCGGCCCGGCCGGCGTAACTTCACCGATCAACTGAGGATGGTTCAACTGCAGGTGCAGTCCTCTCTCGGCAGAAGGGATCGCTGAAACCGTCAACGGCGCGATACCATCGGCGGGCAAGCGCAGATCCAGCGCCGCCACACTGACTTCAGGCGCAAGTTGCAGCGCAAGCTGCAAGGGTGCTTTCTGGGCAGCACTTTTAGCCAGGATACCGGGCAACTCCAGCGCCACACCCTCCAGATCACTGCGAACCTCCAGCCGCGGGCAATCTGCCGCGGCACAGAGATCCAGCTGTGCCTGCCAGGGCGTCACGCCACTGGCCGCAGCCAGTATTGGCAGTTGCAGCCACTGGCGCAGCGCCGCCATCTGCGAGCGACCCTGCAAGCGGATGCGGTAGCCTGAAGCAACAGGATCGATTGCGGCCGTGACCGGCTGCCCGAGGAAGCGTCCCTCCAGCTTGTTGGCACTCAGCCCTGAGCGGCTGTTGTAGCTCAGCGCTCCCTGAATGCCCGACACCTTCAAGCCGCCCTCCCGACCATCCAGATGGGTATCGGCGAGGTTAACGGTCAGATCCACTTCGGGAGGACTGTCCTGCAGCGGTATCGCCAGACTCAGGCGCGTTTCCGCCTGTCCACTGCTCAACGACCAGTTTTGCACTTCCGCTCCCAGTACCTGTGCCAAGGGTGTCTGTTTCAGCACCCTGTCCAGATCCTCAACCGGTCCCTGCAGCTGGGTCTCCACCTGCAGCTGACTCGTTCCGGGTGGCAGGTAGACCCAGCCCGAAGGGATGTCGCTGTTGAGCAGTCGCGCCTGATTGATGTTGATGGCCAGCCCGGCATCACGTACCAGCACGAACAGGTCGGCGGCCTCGACCTCTGGCCAGCCGGGCTGAAATTCCAGTTGCCCCTGAGCTACATCGAAAAACAGCTGTACTACCGGCGCGCGTGGGCTGTCATTGTTGCGTGTCCCTGTGCGCAGCAACAAACCACCCTGACGCAGCCGCCCGCCTTTCAGCGCCTGTTCCAGCCAGCGGTGCAGGCCTTCGCCGACCTCTTTGGCCGGGGTATAGATTGACGCCTGGGCACCATCGCTGTCGGTCATGCCGATCAACAGCACCAGCTCACTCTGGCGGCTGCGGTCAAACGGCAGATCGATACTGAAACGCCCAGACGCCTGCACATGTTCATCCTTCAGCTGCAGGCGTTCACTGGCAACACGCACACCGCGCTCATCCAGCATCCAGGTGACCCGCCCACTGGCCTCGGGGTAGCGCCAGAGATCCGGAAAGAGTTCCGGGAAATGCAGACCAAAGTCATCACTGACCAGATCGATACGCCCCTGTTTGAGACCAGCCTCGAGACGGCCGTTTATGCCTTCCAGTGCCGGCGCACCATGCCAGGCAGCCACTTGCACCCGCTCCAGATCTGCGGCCAGTTGCAGCGCCTGCCATGACTGGCCTGCGGATTTAGTCAGGCTGAGCTGCTGCAGCCGTCCGCCGGGCTGGAGTTCATGCAGCAACTCGGCTGCCTGCTGCGGCATGCCCGGCGCCTGCACCAGCCAGGATGACAGTGCCTGCAGATCCAGTTCGGCGACACCCGCCTTCAGGCGGTCGGGACGAAGCGCCAGCGGCGCCTGTACCATCGCCAGCGGCAATTCAAAGCGTCCATGCTCATGCGTCAGTTGCACCTTATTCAGCTGCAACTGATAGTCATCACCCTGCGGCTGCAGACTGGCGCTGAAACGTCCGGAACGGGGATAGGGAATGCCGGCCTCGGCGAGCGCCAGCTGGCCAAGCTCCACTTCCGCCTGGGCATGCTGCAGCCTGCGCTGATCAAATTCGCTCCAGATGCGGGTATTAAGGCTCAACTGCTCAACCCCCAACTGTTGGCCAAACAGCTGGAACAGCTCGGGGCCGAGCTGATTCAGTTCGAGATAAAGTCGATAACGGGCGTACAGCGCTCTTTGCTGCAGATCTTCCGCTTCGATGATGAATTTCATTTCCGCCGTTTCGCCCAACAAGGGCATGCGGAAAAGCCCGCTGAGGCGATGCTCCTCAAGCGCATTTTCCAGTTCCAGATCCGCAGGCGTGATCACCAGGCTTTGCCCCTGCTCGGGCACCAGCGTCAGTTCCACATCGCGAATCACGGCATAGGGCTGCTGCAACAGGATGCCAACCAGGTTTTCCCAGGCCGACACAGAGATGCCTTCAGCGTCATTCTGTCCCGGTGCTGAACCCGGACGATGCAGCCAGGCACCCTGGCGCTGATGCCAGCGGATGGCAGCACCACGGGCTTCAAAACGATGAAAGATGGGACTGAAAGACAGCAGTGAAACAAAGGGATCGAGCTCCAGCGTCAGCTGCTTGAGCTCCAGATGCCCTTCCGGCCCCGCCGAGGCACGGGTGCTGATGCGGATATCCTCGGCGACCAGTTCGGGAAAGGCGAAGTTCCATTGCCCCTGCAGCCGGCCAATCTGAACCGGGACATCCAGGGCCTCACTGAGCAGGGATTCAATCTGCGGGCGCCAACGATCAACCGACTGCAGCCCCATGCGGGCGGCCGTCAGCAGCAGGGCCAGTAACAGCAGCAGGATGACACTGAGCCACCAGGCCCGGCTCAGATGACGGCGCATGCCTCGGTCCGATCAGCGCAGCACGACATCGAAGTGCTCCGGCGTATACAGCGGCTCCACCTGGAAGCGAACCGTCTTGCCGATGAAGGACTCGAGTTCGGCCACATGGTCAGACACCTCATCCAGCAGATGGTCCACCACCGACTGGGCAGCCAGTACCAGGTAGGTTTCGGTATCGTAGGCACGATGCTGACGCAGAATCTCGCGGAAAATCTCGTAGCAGACGGTCTCAGGGGTTTTCAGCGAACCTCGGCCCTGGCAGTGGCTGCAGGGCTCACAGAGCACCTGTTCCAGACTTTCCCGGGTACGCTTGCGGGTCATCTCCACCAGACCCAGCTCCGACACGCCGGTAACCTTGCACTTGGCGTGATCCTTTTCCAGCACCCGCTCCAGCGTACGCAGCACCTGGCGCTGATGGTCCGGATCTTCCATATCGATGAAATCGATGATGATGATGCCACCCAGATTACGCAGACGCAGCTGACGCCCGATCGCGGTAGCGGCTTCCAGATTGGTCTTGAAAATGGTTTCTTCCAGGTTGCGATGACCGACAAAGGCACCGGTGTTCACATCCACCGTCGTCATCGCTTCGGTCTGGTCGAAGATCAGATAGCCGCCGGATTTTAGCTCCACCTTGCGTCCCAGCGCCTTCTGCATCTCTTCTTCAACATTGAACATGTCGAAAATCGGCCGTTCACCGGGATAGTACTCCAGTTTGCTTTCGATCTCCGGCACCAGCGCCTTGACGAATTCGCTGGCGCGCTGGAAGGTTTCCCGGGAATCGATACGAATGCGTTCCACCCCCGAATGCGCCATGTCCCTCAGCGCCCGCATGTTCAGTGGCAGGTCTTCGTACACGATGGCCGGTGCCTTGACCTGCTTGATCTTGTGGCGAATGGAATCCCAAAGGCGGCGCAGGAACTGCAGATCCGCCGCCAGCTCAACCTCGGACACGCCTTCGGCGACGGTGCGCAGAATGACACCCCATTCGGGGCTGCCGGATTCATCTTCCATCAGGCCCTGCATCTGACCGCGCAGGCGATCGCGCTCCTGGGGATCCTCGATGCGCTGAGACACACCGATATGAGTACTCCCCGGCATCAGCACCAGGTAACGGGAGGGAATGGAAATATGCGTGGTCAGACGCGCCCCCTTGGTACCGATGGGGTCCTTGGTGACCTGTACCAGCAGCGACTGACCTTCACGCAGCACCTGAGCAATGGAGGTTGAATTGCGCTGATCGCTGGGCATGCCCTGATCCACCACCTCATCCACATGGATGAACGCCGCCCGCTCCAGGCCGATATCCACAAACGCGGCCTGCATGCCCGGCAAAACGCGCACGACCTTGCCCTGATAGATATTGCCGACAATACCGCGACGTTTGGCGCGCTCCACATAAATTTCCTGGGGCATGCCGTTTTCGATCACTGCCACGCGCGTTTCCATTGGCGTGAAGTTGATCAGGATCTCCTCACCCATCCTCTGTGTCCTCGATCAGCGTGTTCTTTATTATATATGTGTAACGGTCAGCGGCATGACGGTTGCCAGACCGGGATATCGAACTGTTGCAACAGCGCCGCCGTCTGCATCAGCGGCAGACCCACCACGGCGGAATAGCTGCCCTTGATACCTTTCACCAGTACCGCCCCCAGCCCCTGTATGCCATAAGCACCGGCCTTGTCGCAAGGCTCACCAGTGCGCCAATAGGCACGGCAACGGGCCTCATCCAGCTCGATAAAGGCCACATCGGTGGTAACGGTCTCGACACGCTGCCGCGTCCTGTCCACGACGGCTACGGCGGTCATCACCTGATGCTCGCGGCCGGACAGCAGTTTCAGCATGCGCACCGCATCCTCTTCATCGACCGGCTTGCCCAGTATCTGCCCATCGACCACGACGCTGGTATCCGAACCGAGCACCACTGCCTCGGGGTTCTGTTGCAGGCACACCCGCGCCTTTTCCAGCGCCAGACGCTCCACGTAGGCCCGAGCCGGCTCATCCGGCTGCGGGGTTTCATCGATATCGACCGGGCAGCAGCGACAGGCAACACCGATCTGAGTCAAAAGTTCACGACGACGCGGAGATGCGGAAGCAAGTATCAGTTCAGACATGGCACTCATTGAATATAGAAGGTGTGGCGCACGGCACGCAGCAGCAGGTACAGCCAGGGCCAGACCAGCGCACTGACCAGCGAAGGCAACAGGAACAACAGGGAGTCACCGGTGGTACCGGTAATGCTCTGCATCCAGTGGAACAGCAACTGGTTGATGCCCACCAGCACCAGCACCATCAACGACTGCTGCCAAAGTGGAAACATGCGCAGGCGCTTATACAGGATCAGCACGAAGAAGGCGATCAGGGTCATCGACAGGGCGCTCAACCCCAACACACTGCCGCGCACCACATCCAGCAGCACACCCAACAGGAAAGCACTGCCCAAACCGATGCGATGCGGCAGCGCCATCACCCAGTAGATCAGGATCAACACCACCCACTCCGGCCGCGCCCACACCAGCAGATCCGGCAAGGGCATCTGACTCAATACCATGCCGACCAGAAAGGTTGCGAAAACGATCAGACCACCGCCGCTGTGTCGCTCACTCATCCACCGCCCCTTGAGCCACTTCGATCGTTTCGGGACGGTAGTTCACCAGCAGCAGGTGACGGCTGCGATCGAGCCGGGCCGTCGGCTCGGCCTTGACCAACGTAAAGGGACGACCGGGATCGCGAATCACTTCACGCACCCGGGCAACCGGGTAACCGCGCGGGAAACGACCACCAAGCCCCGAGGTCACCAGCAGATCGCCTTCGCGGATATCCGCCGTGTCAGGGATATGCTCCAGTTCCAGCTCCTCCAGCACCCCCTTGCCCAGCGCGATTGCGCGGAAACCGTTGCGGTTCACTTCCACCGGAATGGCGGAACGGGCATCGGTGATCAGCATGGTACGACTGGTATAGTGCGCCAGCGAGACCACCTGACCCATGACACCACCGGCATCCAGCACCGGCTGGCCGGCAAAGACACCGTCCTCGGAACCACGGTTGAGGATCACTTCATGCTGGAAAGGGTCCGGATTGACGCCAATCAGTTCCACCAGACGGGTTTCAGGCTCCAGGCGCTCACCCGCCCCAAGCAGCTCACGCAGCCGAATGTTTTCCGCCGCCAATGACGCCATCTGCTGCACCTTGCGCTCCAGCTCCAGCGCCTCTGACTTCAAGGCTTCGTTCTCGCGCAACAGACTGGCACGATCGACCAGCACACCGGACAAACCATCCGCCACCCGGGTCGGAATATCCACCACCCACTGCAGCGGCGTCACCAGCAGCGACAACCAGGCGCGCCCTTCCTTCATCTTTGGCCAGTTGAGATCGGCCACCATCAGCAGACCCGCCAGGATGACCAGCAGCAGAAACAGCCTGCGCGGCGAACGCCCACGGAAGATAGGATTAATGGTCCACCTCCCATACGACAGCCTTCAAACGGCAGACATGCCGCTCAAGCCCTGGCTTTCCGTGCACTGCGGGTGTCACTCGCTGGTCAGAATTTCAAAGGTATGCTTGTCCAGCATCTCCAGCGCCTTGCCGCCGCCACGGGCCACACAGGTCAGCGGGTCTTCGGCCACGATCACCGGCAAACCGGTTTCCTCGCTGACCAGACGGTCGATGTTACGCAGCAGAGCACCACCACCGGTGAGCACAATACCGTGCTCGGCAATATCGGCCGCCAGCTCCGGCGGGCACTGCTCCAGCGCACTCTTGACCGACTGCACGATGGACGACAGCGGTTCCTGCAGCGCCTCGAGAATCTCGTTGCTGTTGAGGGTGAAGCTGCGCGGAATACCCTCGGCCAGGTTGCGACCACGCACATCAATTTCCAGAATTTCGCTGGACGGATAGGCGGTACCGATCTCCTGCTTGATGCGCTCGGCAGTGGAATCACCGATCAGGCTGCCGTAGTTCCGACGCACGTAGGTCACAATGGCTTCATCGAAGCGGTCGCCACCGACACGCACCGATTCGGCATAGACAATGCCGTTGAGGGAAATGACAGCAATTTCAGTGGTACCACCACCGATATCCACCACCATGGAACCGCTGGCTTCTTCTACCGGCAGGCCGGCACCGATCGCGGCCGCCATGGGCTCGTCAATCAGATAAACTTCACGGGCACCGGCACCGATCGCCGACTCCTTGATGGCACGGCGCTCAACCTGAGTTGACTTGCAGGGCACACAGACCAGTACCCGCGGGCTGGGCGTCATAAAACTGTTGTCATGCACCTTGCTGATGAAGTACTGCAGCATTTTTTCGGTGACATGGAAATCGGCGATCACACCATCCTTCATCGGTCGAATCGCCGTAATGTTGCCCGGGGTACGGCCGAGCATGCGCTTGGCATCGGCGCCGACAGCCGCAACCGATTTCTGGTTGCCATTGACGCGGATCGCCACAACCGACGGCTCATCCAGCACGATATCCTTGTCGCGTACGTAAATCAGTGTGTTGGCGGTGCCCAGGTCAATGGACAGGTCACTGGAAAACAGACCTCGAAATTTCTTCAACATGTTGCTGTGGATACCCTGAGATTAGGCGGAGCGGCCGCTCGTCTGAAAGGCAACAACTCTAACAACGGCAGGGATTTTGGGCAAGGTTCAAACATGCTATCTTATGCGCCATTCACCCTTTTCAAATTCAATCGCGGCGGGGCTTGCGGCGTTCAGCCACCCTTAAGCGAACAGACTGATCAAAGCGAGAAACGGACCTATGTCACTGGACCGATCCGATGTGGAACAGATCGCACATCTGGCACGCCTGCAGATCGATGCGGCCGATTTCGACGGCTACAGCCAATCCCTCAACAGCATCCTGAGCCTGGTGGATCAGATGCAGGCCACCAACACCGACGGCGTTGAGCCCCTGGCCCACCCGCTGGATGCCGTTCAGCGCCTGCGCCGCGACGAAGTGACCGAGCCCAATCAGCGCGATGCGCTGCAGGCGGTAGCACCGGCCGTTGAAGACGGCCTGTTTCTGGTGCCCAAGGTAATCGAATAATCCGCTCTCAGGTTCAAGGATACCCAGATGTTTGACAAGACACTTGCCGAGCTGGCCCAGGGGCTGGAGCGCGGCGATTACAGCAGCACCGAACTGACCCAGGCCTATCTTGAGCGCATCAAGGCGCTGGATGGCCGGTACAACAGTTTTATCAGTGTCACCGAAGAACAGGCACTGGCGCAGGCCAGGGCTGCCGATGAAGCACGCGCCGCCGGCAACGCCGGTGCGCTCTGCGGTCTGCCGATCGCGCACAAGGACCTGTTCTGCACCCAGGGCGTGCGCACCTCCAGCGCATCCAAAATGCTGGACAACTTTATCTCCCCCTACGACGCCACCATCGTCAGCCGCCTGAAAAACGCCGGCAGTGTGATGCTGGGCAAGCTGAACATGGATGAGTTCGCCATGGGCTCTTCCAACGAGAGCAGCTTCTACGGCGCCGTGCGCAACCCCTGGGATACCGACCGTGTACCCGGCGGCTCCTCCGGTGGCTCGGCCGCAGCCGTAGCGGCACGCCTGACCCCGGCTGCGACCGGCTCCGATACCGGCGGCTCCATCCGTCAGCCGGCAGCGCTGTGCGGTGTGACCGGCATCAAGCCGACCTACGGCCGCGTGTCGCGCTATGGCATGATCGCCTTTGCCTCCTCACTGGATCAGGCAGGCCCCATGGCACAGACCGCCCAAGACTGCGCCATGATCCTCAACGCCATGGCCGGTTTCGATCCGCTGGACTCCACCAGCGCCGAGCGCGACACCGAGGATTACACCGCCACGCTGAACCAGCCGCTGGCCGGACTGAAGATCGGTCTGCCGAAGGAATACTTCTCCGCCGCACTGGATGCGGGTGTTGCCGAGCAGGTGCGCAACGCCGTCGCCGAGTTCGAGAAGCTGGGCGCGACCGTGAAAGAGGTCAGCCTGCCCAACACCGAGCTGTGCATTCCGGCCTACTATATTCTGGCCCCGGCAGAAGCCTCCTCCAACCTGTCCCGTTTTGACGGCGTGCGCTACGGCTACCGCTGTGACAACCCGGTTGATCTGGAAGATCTGTACAAGCGCAGCCGCGGCGAAGGCTTCGGCACTGAGGTCAAGCGCCGCATCCTGGTCGGCACCTACGCCCTTTCCGCCGGTTACTACGATGCCTACTACCGCAAGGCGCAGCAGATCCGCCGCATGATTCAGCAGGATTTCGTCAACGTGCTGAACGAGGTCGATGTGATCATGGGGCCGACCACGCCGCATCCGGCCTTCAAGCTGGGCGAGAAGAGCAGCGACCCGGTCTCCATGTACATGGAAGACATCTTCACCCTGTCACTGAACCTGGCCGGTCTGCCGGGCATCTCCATCCCCTGTGGTCAGACGCAGGGCCTGCCGGTGGGCCTGCAGATCATCGGCAACTACTTTGCCGAGTCGAAGCTGCTCAACGTGGCGCATCAGTTCCAGCAGGCAACTGACTGGCATAAACAGATCCCGGCCGGAGTGGAGGTGTAAGCATGGAATGGGAAGTTGTCATCGGGCTGGAAATTCACGCTCAGCTCGCCACCAAAACCAAGATTTTCTCCGGCGCCAGCACCGCCTTTGGTGCCGAGCCCAACACTCAGGCCTGCGCCGTTGACCTGGCACTGCCGGGCACCCTGCCGGTGTTCAACGAAAACGCCCTGCGCATGGCGGTGATGTTTGGCCTTGCGGTCAACGCCGAGATCGGCAAGCGCTCGGTGTTCGAGCGCAAGAACTACTTCTACCCGGACCTGCCCAAGGGCTACCAGACCACCCAGCTGGCCGAGCCGATCGTTGGCCCGGGCTTTGTCGACATCGAAACCGAAGAGGGTGTGCAGCGCCGCGTGCGCATTCACCACGCCCACCTGGAAGAGGATGCGGGCAAGTCACTGCATGAAGACTTCCACGGCATGTCCGGCATCGACCTCAACCGTGCCGGCACCCCACTGGTAGAAATCGTCTCCGAACCGGACATGCGCTCCTCCAAGGAAGCGGCGGCCTATGCACGCAAGATCCACGCCATCGTGACCACCCTGGGCATCTGCGACGGCAACATGGCCGAAGGCTCCATGCGCTGTGACTGCAACGTCTCTGTGCGCCCCAAGGGGCAGGAAGAGCTGGGTACCCGTACCGAGCTGAAGAACATCAACTCCTTCCGCTTCATCGAACGCGCCATCGACACCGAAGTGGCGCGCCAGATCGACCTGATCGAGGATGGCGGTCGCGTAGTGCAGGAAACCCGCCTGTACGATCCGGACAAGAACGAAACCCGCAGCATGCGCTCCAAGGAAGAAGCCAACGACTACCGTTACTTCCCCTGCCCGGACCTGCTGCCGGTGGTGATCGATGACAGCTACATCGAGGCGATACGCGAAACCCTGCCGGAACTGCCGGACGCCCGCCGTGAGCGTTTCATCAGCGAATACAGCCTGTCCGAATACGATGCCGGAGTCCTGTCCGCCTATCGCGCTCAGGCCGATTACTACGAACAGGTCGTTCAACAGTCCGGCGATGCCAAGCTGGCCGCCAACTGGGTGATGGGCGAACTGGCCAAGTTCCTCAACCAGAACGATACCGACATCAAGGACAGCCCGGTATCGGCCGAACAACTGGGCGGCCTGCTGGTGCGCATCAAGGACAACACCATCTCCGGCAATATCGCCAAGAAGGTGTTCGAGCTGATGTGGAGCAAGGGCGGCAGCGCCGATGAGATCATCGAAGCCGAAGGCCTGAAGCAGGTTACCGACACCGGTGCCATCGAGAAGATCGTTGACGAAGTGATTGCCAGCGCCGACAAGCAGGTGGAGCAGTACAAGGCCGCCGAACCGGACAAGCGCGGCAAGATGATCGGTTTCTTTATGGGTCAGGTAATGAAAGCTACCGGCGGCAAGGCCAACCCGGGCGCCGTCACCGGCATCCTGAAGCAGAAGCTGGACGCGCTCTGCGACTGAACAGGCGATAGGCTCTGAAGCAAAAAAGCCGGTTTCCGCAAGGGACCGGCTTTTTTAGTGTTTCGAGCTTGCAGCAGCTGCCCGCGGAAGGTCGAGCAGCGCTTTACGGACCGTCTGCGGCCAGGACGGCCGCAGTCGAGCCTACAGGGATGTATTTACGGCGTGTCCGGAAAGCGCTGAACGACCAGCCCAAGCTCGGTTCAATGATTGAGCAGATTCACATCAACTCAACAAAACTGCCCACAACCCGATCCGGCGAGCAGTTTTCCACCGGCTCGCCGTGGTTGTAACCGTAGCTGACGCAGATCACCGGGCAGCCGGCGGCGCGGGCGGCCAGCACATCGTTGCGTGAATCCCCCAGCATCAGTGCCTGTTCAGGCTGACAACCCAGGGTTTCCATTACCACCTGCAATGGCAGCGGATCGGGCTTTTTCACCGGCAGACTGTCACCGCCCAATACCTGACCAAAGTAATGATCAATCTTCAGCGCCTGCAGCAGCGGCGTGGTAAAAGCCATCGGTTTGTTGGTCACCACCGCCATGGGCACACCGGCCTGCTGCAGATGCAGCAGCACCTCTTCCACGCCCGGGTAGAGTTTGCTGTAGCGCCCGTTGCTCTGGGTATAGGCCGACAGAAATACCTCGAATGCCGCCTGGAACAGCTCAGGCTCCACCGCATCATCGGCCGGATACATCTCGCCGGTGAGTGCACGCATCACCAATACCGGCGCGCCGTTGCCGACCCACTGGCGCACCTTCTCCTCACCGGCCGTCTCCCGCCCCAGCGCCTGCAGCATGTTATCCACAGCCGCAGTCAGATCCAGTACGCTGTCGACCAGCGTGCCGTCCAGATCGAACATCACGCAGGCGGGCAAGTCACCATTGAACAGACTGCGCATCAGCCCGCGACCTTCGCCAGCTCGGCACGCATCTGTGCAATGGTGGCGGCATAGTCATCGGTATTGAAGATGGCGGAACCGGCGACAAAGGTGTCAGCGCCCGCCGCAGCGATCTCGGCGATATTGCCGATACCCACGCCACCGTCCACTTCCAGACGGATATCAAAGCCACTCTCATCGATGCGCTGACGCACCTGACGCAGCTTGTCCAACGTGGCCGGAATAAACTTCTGGCCACCGAAGCCGGGGTTCACCGACATCAGCAGGATCATGTCCACCTTGTCCATCACATGATCCAGATAGTGCAGCGGCGTGGCCGGGTTGAACACCAGGCCGGACTGGCAGCCACCATCACGAATCATCTGCAGCGAGCGGTCGATATGCTCGGAGGCTTCGGGATGGAAGGTGATGTAAGAGGCGCCCGCCTTGATGAATTCGCTGATCATGTGGTCTACCGGCTTCACCATCAGGTGGGCATCGATGGGTGCAGTGATGCCGTAGTCACGCAGCGCCTTGCACACCATCGGGCCGATGGTCAGGTTGGGCACGTAGTGGTTGTCCATTACGTCAAAGTGGACAATATCCGCACCGGCTGCCAGTACGTGTTCAACCTCTTCCCCCAGACGGGCAAAGTCGGCGGAGAGAATGGAAGGAGCAATCTTGAAATCGGCCATGGGAACTCGTTCGCTGGTTAACAATGCGCCTATTGTACTCAAGCCGGCCATGCGAATCAGCATCCGCACCTCAATCCTCTTGCGGCCCTGGCTGACAGCGCTGATAATCCGCGGATGCCTGATTATTTCAAGTCCATCACCTATCTGCTGAGTGCCCTGTTGCTGTTCACGGGCGTACAGGCGGAAACCACCGACCCGGATAGCGGCGCAGCGACAGCCCGTGCTGCTGAAACGACTACACCTGAACGCCATGGCGCCGGCCAGCTCAACGCGACCGAGCGGCTACTGCTGGAGCTGGATGCCGGGGCCGAACTGATGACAATGGACCTGGGCGAAGAAACGTTTTTTTTGATCTTCCGTCCCGCCGTGGCCCCCGTACCAGTGGGCAACCTGCTGATCCTGCCGGACCTTGAGGCCGGCGAAAGCTGGGCCAAGCAAAGCCGTGCCATGAGTCGATATCTGGCCGAACATGGCTGGAACACCCTGAGCCTGCAGCCGCCCAGGCCACAGGATCAGCCGTTGCCGACTCGCACGCTGCCGGTCATTCGCGCCGTTGGCGGCCCTGCCGCTGCAGCAACGGCTCCGCCCGCACCGGAGCCCTCAGAAGATCCGGCTGTGGGCGCTGCGCAAACGCCGTCAACCGCATCCGACGCGCCTGCAGAACTGACAGATAACGCCGAGCAAGTATCCACACCGAACTTTGCCGAGCAGGTCGACCAGCGTCTGTCACTGGCCCTTGCCGAACTGGACAGACGGAGTCACACGGATACCGAGCTGAATGTCTTGCTGGCCATCGGCAGCAGCGCCCCCTGGGCGGCACAGCAGGTGATCGACCTGGGGGAAGAGTGGGACCTGGTACTGTTTGACCCACGCCCCAGCGCAGTGGCCGAAGCCGACTTGGTTGAGCTGCTGCCCAAAATCGAAGGTCGAATCATTGACCTGCACCATCTGCCGCTGCCGGGCTACCCCGATGCCGCACCGGACGCTCGACTGCGCCGCCAGCTGGCCATTCGCCACGACATGACGGAGTACCATCAGATTCGACTGTCTGGCGTGTTCAAAGGTTGGCTGACGGAGATGCCCAGGGAGGCTCGCCTGCTGCGCGGCGCGATGGAGCGGGTGTTGTTGAGCGAACCGGAGGCGGAGGTACTTGAACCCGAAGCTGTACCTGAGACCGAGGCTCCACCGGGGCTGCGCACCCCAGGTCCTGGCCGCGGCCCAGGTGCTGCTTGATCAGCGCATGCCGCGCGCGGCCTTGATCCGATCGTAGGCCGCCTGAATTTCCTGAGTTTTCTCCTTGGCCAGCTGCACCATGTCTTCCGGCAGGCCCTTGGCAATCAGCTTGTCGGGATGATGCTGACTCATCAGCTTGCGCCAGGCTTTTTTCACCTCCGCATCACTGGCTTCGGGGCTGACACCGATAACGCCATAGGCATCGGCCAGCAAGCCCGCATCGTTGAAGCCTGACTGCTGATGGGATTCCCAGGAATGACGGCGAAAATTGTCCTCGGCCCGCATGCGTGACATCAACAGTTCGACTTCCTGCTGGGTGAACTGCAGCTGGGCGAACAACTGCTGCAACACCGACTGTTCCGCCGCCGTAATCTCGCCATCGGCCATGGCGGCCTGCAGCTGGATTTCGACAAACATCAGCTTCACCGCCGCCCGGTTGCGCAGCACGATCGCCAGCGGGCGCAGTACTTCAGCAATATCGAAAGTCTCATCCTTGCCCTCGTTGAAGCAGTCGATCGCCTCGCGACGGCGTGCATCGCTCAACCCCATGCGGGTCATCACCTCACGGGCAAAGGCGATCTCGGACTCGCTGACCCGACCATCCGCCTTCGCCAGCTTGCCCATCACGCAGAAAGTGGCGCGAAAAAACAGCTGCTGCGGGTTGTAGGCTTTGAGCTTGCGACTCAACGAACGCTGGATCAGAAAGCCAAGCGTGCCACCCATCAACAGACCAAAGGGGCCTCCGCTGAGGAGACCAATCAGGCCACCGATGATCAGGCCGGTACGATAGGTTTTAAGTTGTACGATCAAGTCCTGCATGCTGTCTCCTCAGACGACGCCCATCTCGATATCACCCGCGTGCAGACGCTGATCCAGCCGCTGCAACCGCTCCGGCGTGCCCACGTCTTCCCAATACCCCTGCAGTCGACTGCCCGTCACCAGACCGGCCGCCATCGCTCGGCGCAACAGGGGAGCCAGGGCAAAGGCCGTTTCGTCTATGTCTTCAAACAGCTCCGGTGTGAGCACACTGATACCGCTGAAGGTCAGTTTTGAAGGGCCATCCGATGACACCTGGCCGTTTGCCGATAACGCAAAATCCCCCTGGGGATGCCAGGACGGATTGTTGGTCAGCAGCAGATGCGCACCGCCCGCTCGTGGCTGAATCTCCAGCAGTGACGCCAGTGGCTGAGTACTGAACAGATCGCCATTGAGAACGATAAAGGCTTGCTCACCCTTGTCACACAGCAGCGGCAAGGCCTTGCGAATGCCGCCGCCGGTTTCCAGCGGTTCGGTCTCGGCCGAATAGCGGATACGCGCACCGTAGCGACTGCCACCCCCCAGATAAGCCTCGATCTGCTCACCCAACCAGGCGTGATTGATGATGATATCCGTCACCCCCGCCGCCACCAACCGCTCGATATGGTACTCAATCAGGCATTTGCCGCCGACCTTGAGCAGCGGCTTGGGCGTGGTCAGCGTCAGCGGCCTCATGCGGGTCCCCAGACCCGCCGCCAGAATCATCGCCTTCATTTACTGCCACCAATGGGACAGTGACTGGCCCTTGAATCGCGGATGCGCCTCAAATGCCGGGATCACGCGTTTTTCCAGCCAACGCGTGAAGGTATCCAGCTCTTCGTAACGCGCCGAAGCACGGTACAGATAGGACAGGGTGCGCGGCAGATCATCCAGATAGCCTTCCTTGCCATCGCGCAGCCAGAGACGACTGAAGATGCCCAACACCTTGAGATGACGCTGCATCCCCATCAGGTCGAATTGCTGCTGGAACAGCGCTGACTCGGCCACTTCGACGCCGTCCTTGAGTAGACGCTGACGGAATGTCTCGACCCAGAAGCGCACCTGCTCATCCGGCCAGTCGACATAGCAGTCACGCAGCAGAGACACCAGGTCATAGGTCACCGGGCCTTTGACCGCATCCTGAAAATCGATCACGCCCAGCCCCTGATCCGCGCGCAGCATCAGGTTGCGCGAATGATAGTCACGGTGAACACTGACCTGCGGCTGGGCCAGCGCGGATTCGATCAGCAACTTGGCCACCAAACCGACCAGGGTATATTCCTCATCGGACAGCTCCAGCCCCAGCAACCGCGTCAGAAACCACTCGGGAAAGAGTGCCATCTCCCGTGCCAGCATCACCCGATCATAAGGCGGCAGTTGCGGTTGGGTGGTGCGCTGAATCTGACGCAGCACTTCCAGCGCCCGGGTGTAATGGGCTTCCACGCTGCCGGCATCCAGTTCCGGCAACAGCAACCGGTCGCCAAAGTCATCCAGCAGCATAAAACCCTGCTCCAGATCGCTGGCGATCACCCGCGGCACCGGCACGCCCTGAGCCAGCCAGCCCTGAGCGATGGCAATGAAGGGTTCGCAGTCCTCATGCTCCGGCGGCGCATCGACAGCAATCCAGCTGCCCTCTTCGCCCCGCGCACGGAAATAGCGGCGAAAACTGGCATCGCCGGAAACCGGCTCCAGCTCGGCAGCAACCTGCATCTCCTGGTCTTTTGCCTGCTGCTGTACCCACTGTGCAAGCTGTTTCAGCCTCTGCCCCATTCGCTCCTGTCCTCTAGCACTTGAAGTTGTGAATGCTTTATCATGCATGGCTCGATATGGTACTCGACTTGAGAGCTGGCGTGAAACCAGCCTTCGACCGCAACTGGATAGCGATTCTGATGCCCTTTAACACCCGCGCTGCATTCAAACTGACACTGGCGGTCGCCGCTGCAATCAGTGCCCAGACCCTGCATGCTCAGGAAAACCCGGAACGCCTGTGGAGCTGCAACCTGACCCCAAGCGGTGAATGGGATTGCGAAGTCAACGAAAGTCTGGCGCAGCCGACTG
>CAYMHL010000003.1:37945-49272 GCA_964390205.1 uncultured Marinobacterium sp. | reverse complement strand
CCGGTGCTCAGGGTAGCAGGCTTGGAGCCGCCCTGTGCGGTATCGCCCTTCAGGCCCGGATCGGTTTCAACCACTTCCAGTTCAACGAAGTTCGGCGGGGTCACGCTGATCGGGTTGTTGTTCCACAGGGTCACAACCACTTTATCCTGCTCTTTCAGCCACTTGGCAGCATCACCCACGGCATTCTTGTCGGCGGCAACCTGTTCAAACGACTTGGGATCCATGAAGTGCCACATTTCGCCGTCGTTGTAGAGGTACTCCATATCCGTATCCATGACGTCAGCGCTTTCGGCGCTTTCGTTGGACTTGAAGGTACGCTCCCAGATACGGCCAGTGATCAGGTTACGCAGACGCACGCGGGTGAACGCCTGGCCCTTGCCCGGCTTGACGAATTCAACGTCAACCATGCTGCAGGGGTCGCCGTCGATCATCACTTTCATGCCGTTCTTGAACTGGTTGCTGGAGTAGTTAGCCATAATTGGAAAGTTCCGCGATCTGAAATTTCGAAGGCAGGCAACCGTCCAGCGGACAGGCGGCCCGTAAATTGACAGCCATTCTACTGCAAAGGAGAATGCAGGCAAATCAATCCGCACAACCCGCCGAGCGACACGTCCCGATGAACCTGCTGCACCCCGTTGATGCCGACTGGCAGAGCGAACTGCGCCATGCGATTACCGATCCGGCCCAACTGCTGACCGAGCTGGAACTGCCTGCAGAACTGCTCCAGGGGGCGCTGGCGGCCGGCGACCAGTTTACACTCAAGGTGCCGCGACCCTACCTGCAGCGCATCCGCAAGGGGGATCCGGACGATCCCCTGCTGCGCCAGATCCTGCCACTGCAGCAGGAGCTGCTGGCGGTGCCGGGCTTTGGTACCGATCCACTGGCGGAAGCGGCGGCCAACAAATCACAGGGGCTGATCCACAAGTACACCGACCGGGTGTTGCTGATCCTATCAGGTGCCTGTGCCATCAACTGTCGCTACTGCTTTCGCCGCCACTTCCCCTACGGCGACAATCAGCTCGGCGGCGAGGCCTGGCAGGCAGCGCTGACATATATCCGTGAGCAGGATCAGGTCAGCGAGGTGATTTTCTCCGGCGGCGATCCTCTGGCCACACCGGATCGGCGTCTGGCACGGATGATCCATGATCTGGAACAGATTCCGCATCTCAAGCGACTGCGCATCCACTCCCGTCTGCCGCTGGTGATCCCGCAGCGGGTGACGCCCGAGCTGGTACAGATGCTCGCCGACAGCCGTCTGACCACCACCCTGGTGCTGCACATCAATCATGCCCAGGAAGTGGACGATCAGGTTCGCGTGCAGCTGCGGGCCTTGCGCCGCGCCGGCATCACCCTGCTCAATCAGGCCGTGCTGCTCAAGGGCATCAATGACAGTGTTGCTGCACAAAAAACACTCAATGAAAACCTGTTCACCGAGGGTATCCTGCCCTATTATCTGTTTGTACTGGATGCAGTGGCCGGCGCCGCCCATTTCAATATCAGTGATGAACAGGCGCGCCGACTGGTGGGAGAGCTGCAGACGGTGTTGCCCGGTTATCTGGTGCCGCGTCTGGCACGGGAAATTCCCGGCCAACCGTCGAAAACCCTGCTGCCCCCGATTGCACCCGATCCTGAGACGCGGTGTTGAGGTTTTGATAAGCTGGCATTCAGATTGCCACCGGCACCCTAGCCGCCCATTTGCCCCTTGGGTAACGTCAGTTTGAAAGGATTTGGATATCCATGTTGAATCAAGGTCGTAATACAGGTCGTCGTTCGTCGTTGCGTCTTGCCGCTGTTGTGGCCGGCTGCGCACTGCTCGCCGCCTGCGCACAGAAACAGCCGGAACCTGTCGCTCAGCCTGCGCCGAAACCGGCCCCCAAGCCGGTGCTGCTGATCAGTGATCACCACACCCGCGGCAACAGCGATGCCAGCATCAGCTTCACCAACGGTACCGATCAGACGCTGCAATATGTGATGTTCAAGACGACTGCCTATACCCGTGAAGGCTCGCTGGTCAGCTCGAAGAAGAGCGGTCGCCCCAATGCCTGGCTGCGTGTGGCAGGCCCCTTTGCCCCAGGTGAACATGTGGGCAACAAGGTCTGGCCGAAAGTCTGGCAGCACCCCAACCTGGGCTGCTTCAAGATTGAGGGCGCCGAACTGATCTTTGCCGACCAGAGCGTGGAATATCATGCCACCGACCGTTTCGCGCTGCTGAACCAGAGTGCACTCAGCAATGCGGCCTGTGGCGGCAGCGGCGTACGCACGGCGTCCCAATAGGCATCAAAAGCAAGCCTTAGTTGCCCTTGCGCGGCGGGGTCAGAGGGAAGGCGGTGATATTGCCTTTGACTTCGCTGATGCGGGCAACGCCCTCGTTTTTCACTTCATCGATGCGGATGATCGCCTGCATGGGCACGTAACAGGTGTTTACATCGGCGAACTCCTGCTTCAGCTTTTCCTCACCGGGATCCACCAGCAGTTCCGAACGATTGCCGAAGACAAAGTCCTCCAGCTGGATAAATCCCCACATGTCACTCTGATAGACGTGGCGCACGTAGACCTCGTACACCTTGTCCTGATTGACGAAATTGACTCGATACAGACGCTGTTCATTCGCCATGAGGCAAGACTCCCCACTCAACTCTTTATTGCCGTGAATTATTGCCGTGAAGTTATTGCAGCGAATATGGGGGCAGGCAGACGGAAAACAAGACTGGATATTTTTTGATCAGTTTATGGCCTAAGCGCTTGCCCTTGGGTATAATTTTGCCCCTCTTCGAGACCCGCTCTCTTTTATTTCCACAGGTTTTACAGGTGATTCATGGCGAAAAAGCTGTTTATCAAGACACATGGCTGTCAGATGAACGAGTACGACTCCTCCCGCATGGCGGACCTGCTGGGCGAAAGTCACGCCCTGGAGTTGACGGACAATCCGGAAGAAGCGGATGTCCTGCTGCTGAACACCTGCTCGATCCGTGAAAAGGCACAGGAAAAGGTGTTCCATCAGCTCGGCCGCTGGCGCAAGCTGAAGGAGCAGCGACCGGACCTGATGATTGGCGTCGGCGGCTGTGTTGCCTCCCAGGAAGGCGAAGCCATCCGTGACCGTGCGCCCTATGTGGATATGATTTTCGGCCCGCAGACGCTGCACCGCCTGCCGGAAATGATCACCGAGAGCCGCAAGGGCAATGTCGGCATTGTCGATATCAGCTTCCCCGAGATCGAGAAGTTTGATCACCTGCCCGCGCCCAAGGTAGAGGGCGCCGAGGCATTCGTCTCGGTGATGGAAGGCTGCAGCAAATACTGCACCTTCTGCGTGGTGCCCTACACCCGTGGCGAGGAAGTCAGCCGTCCGCTGGACGATGTGCTGGCCGAGTGCGTCGAACTGGCCGAACAGGGGGTGCGCGAAGTCAACCTGCTGGGCCAGAACGTCAACGCCTATCGCGGCGCCACCCATGATGGCGACCACGCCGATCTGGCCGAACTGATCCGCTGCGTGGCGGCGATCGACGGCATCGATCGTATCCGCTTCACCACCTCTCACCCGGTGGAATTCAGCGACAGCCTGATCGATGTCTACGCCGAAGTACCGGAACTGGTCAGCCACCTGCACCTGCCGGTACAGAGCGGTTCCGACCGCATTCTGATGGCGATGAAGCGCGGCCATACCGTACTGGAGTACAAGTCCAAGCTGCGCCGCATCAAGAAGCTGCGCCCGGACATCAGCTTCTCGTCCGACTTTATCATCGGCTTCCCCAACGAAACCGATGCCGACTTCGAAGCCACCATGAACCTGATCGCCGATATCGGTTTTGATGCCTCGTTCAGCTTCATCTACAGCCGCCGCCCGGGCACCCCGGCCGCCGACCTGCCGGACAACGTGGACGAAGAAACCAAGAAGCAGCGGCTGAAGATCCTGCAGGATCGCATCACCGCTCAGGCGTTCCAGATCAGCCGCCGCATGGTCGACACAACCCAGCGCATTCTGGTCAACGGTTACTCGAAAAAGGACCCGGGCCAGCTGTCCGGTCGTACCGAGAACAACCGGGTGGTCAATTTCCGCTGCGACAATCCGGATCTGATCGGCCACTTTGCCGATGTTCGTATCGTTCAAGCCTATGCCAACTCACTGCTCGGCGAACTGGTCAGTTCCGAGCTGGACGCCTGACCCCAGGAGTACGACTTGACACCCAACCACGCCACCACACTGATTCTGGAACCGAACAACCCGGCCGCCCTGCTCAACCTGTGCGGCCAGTTCGATGCTCATCTCAAGCTGCTTGAGGAGCGCACCGGCGTCGAGATCCGCAACCGCGGCAACCGCTTCCAGCTGGTCGGTGCCGAAGCCGCGACCCGCGCCATGAGCCGCCTGCTGGAGCAGCTCTACCGGCAAACACTGGCCGGTGAAGACATCACGCCTGAAGGGCTGCACCTGCAACTGCAGGACAGCGGTATCCAGCAGCCGGCCAAGCCCAGCGACAAGGCACAGAGCGCGGAAGAAAAACGCTACTCCATCCGCACCCGCAAGGTGCTGATCAAGCCGCGTCCGGGCAAGCAGCAGGACTATGTGCAGCAGATCCGCACCCATGACATCAATTTCGGCATCGGCCCGGCCGGTACCGGCAAGACCTACCTGGCCGTGGCCTGCGCCGTGGAAGCACTGGAGCGGGAAGAGGTCAGCCGCATCCTGCTGGTGCGTCCGGCCGTGGAAGCCGGCGAGAAACTGGGCTTCCTGCCGGGCGACCTGAGCCAGAAGGTGGATCCTTACCTGCGTCCGCTCTATGACGCCCTGTACGAGATGCTCGGCTTTGAAAAAGTGGCCAAGCTGATTGAGCGCAACGTCATCGAGGTTGCTCCGCTGGCGTACATGCGTGGCCGCACCCTGAACGGCTCCTTCGTGATTCTGGACGAAGCCCAGAACACCACACGTGAGCAGATGAAGATGTTCCTGACCCGTATCGGTTTCGGCTCCACCGCCGTGATCACCGGCGACAAGACCCAGATCGACCTGCCCAAGGGCACCCGATCCGGCCTGCTGCACGCCATGGACGTACTGGACGGCGTCAAGGAGATCGGCTTTACCTATTTCGGCTCCAAAGACGTGGTGCGCCACCCACTGGTACAGCACATTGTTGAAGCCTATGAACGCCATGAAGCGGCGGAACAGCAGCAGGACGTCACCCCATGAGCATCACCGTTGATATTCAGTACGCCGTTGAAGCCCCCGGTCTGCCCACTGAAGCGGACTTCACCCGCTGGGTGGCAACCGTGCTCAGAGACCGCAAGGTTGAAGGCGAGGTCTGCATTCGCATTGTCGATGCCGAAGAGAGTCAGGCATTGAATGCGGAGTACCGCGGCAAGGACAAGCCCACCAACGTGCTCTCCTTTCCGTTCGAGGTTCCGCCCGGCGTTCCGGTCACCCTGCTGGGTGATCTGGTGATCTGTGCCGAAGTGGTGGCACGGGAAGCGGAAGAACAACAGAAAGCTGCGTTGCATCATTGGGCACACATGGTTGTGCACGGGACCTTGCATCTGCTCGGATTCGATCATATAAATGACGACGAAGCCGAGGAGATGGAAGCGCTGGAGCGCGACCTGCTGGCCCGGCTGGATATAGCCGATCCCTATCAGACCGCCGAATAAGCCCGCCAACCGGCCGGAGCGGCGGTTTGTGATGCCTTTCAGAGGACCCCTATGAGCGAAGACCGATCGGGCGCAACGTCAAAGAGCTGGCTGGAAAAACTGACCCAGGCCTTCTCCGACGAACCCCGCAGTCTTGAGGATGTGCGCGAGATTCTGTTGCAGGCCAACGAATCCGGCATTCTCGACAACGACGCCCACCGTATCATCGAGGGCGCCCTGCAGGTTACCGAGATGCAGGTGCGGGACGTGATGATCCCGCGCTCGCAGATGACCATGGTGCAGGTCAATCAGACGCCGCGCGAATTCCTGCCGGTGATCATTTCCAGCGCCCACTCACGCTTCCCCGTGTGCGGTGAAAACCCCGACGAGGTGCTGGGTATACTGCTGGCCAAGGATCTGCTGCCCTACACCCTGGAGGGCACCCTGGATCAGTTCGACATTCGCCAGTGCCTGCGCAAGGCCACTTTCATCCCCGAGAGCAAGCGCCTCAACGTGCTGCTCAACGAGTTTCGCGGCACTCGTAACCACATGGCGATCGTGGTGGATGAATACGGCGGCATCGCCGGTCTGATCACCATCGAAGACGTGCTGGAACAGATCGTGGGCGAGATCGAAGATGAACATGATGCCGATGATGACGACGGCAACATCAAACCCTTCGACGACAACGGCTATCTGGTCAAGGCACTGACCCCGATCGAAGACTTCAACGCCTACTTCGATGTCGGTTTTTCCGATGACGAGTTCGACACCATCGGCGGCATCGTCACCCAGCATTTCGGCCACCTGCCGGCCAAGGATGAGCAGGTCGACATCGACGGTTTCAGTTTCAAGGTACTGGCCGCCGACAACCGCCGCCTTCGTCTGCTGCAGGTCACCCGCCGCTGAGGTGAGCATGTCGATTCAACGTCCCCGCTGGCTGACCGCCCTGCTGGCCCTGGCCGGCGGGGCCGGCGTTACCCTGTCACTGGCACCCTTTGATCTGCTGCCCTTTGCCCTGATCGGCCCCGGCCTGCTCTATTGGCTGCAGCGCCGTCAAGGCAGACGCGCTGCCTTCTTCACCGGCTGGGCCTTCGGTACCGGCTTCTGGGGCGCCGGCGTATCCTGGGTCTATGTCAGCATTCATACCTACGGCAACGCTTCGGTGGCGCTGGCGTCCCTGCTCACCGGCCTGTTCGTGGTTGCATTGGGGCTGCTGTTCGCTGTGCAGGGCTGGTGTTTTGCCAGCCTGGCACCAAAGGCGCGCCAGCGCTGGCTGGTATTCAGTGTGGTCTGGGTCGGCTTCGAGTGGCTGCGCAGCTGGCTGCTGACCGGTTTTCCCTGGCTGCTGCTGGGCTATGCCTGGCTGGATACGCCACTGCAACACTGGGCACCCTTGGGCGGTGTCTGGCTGTTGTCGCTGCTGACACTGCTGCTGGCTACCGGGCTGGTACGCCTGCTGGTTGACCGCAAGCCGCTGGCGCTGCTGCCGGGTGTATTGATGGCCGCACTGGCCTTTATCCTGCCACAGCAGTGGACCCAGCCGCAGACGGACGCCCCGCTGGATGTGGTGCTGATCCAGCCCAACATCCCGCAGCTGGCCAAGTGGCAACCCGACAATCTGCAACCGATTCTGCGCCACCAGATCAGTCTCAGCCTGCCGTTCGCCGATGCCGACCTGATCGTCTGGCCGGAAACCGCCATCCCGGCCAGTTTCAATCGCGCCGCACCGACACTGACACCCTTCCTCGACCTGCTGGATACCCGGGGTACCGCCCTGATCAGCGGTTTTCCCTTTGTCGAGGCTGATTCAACCCATCCACGCGGTCAGCGTTTCTACAACAGCATCGGCCTGTTCAGTGCCGGACAGGACCTCTACCACAAGCAGCGTCTGGTACCCTTCGGGGAATATGTGCCGCTGGAAGCGCAGCTGCGTGGCCTGATCGACTTTTTCAATCTGCCCATGTCGAGCTTCAGCCTGCCAACCACGGACACCGAGCCGCTGCAGCTGGGTGAACGGCGGATCGCACCCGCAGTCTGCTACGAGATCGCCTACCCGCAACTGGTACGCTCGCTGTCACTGGAATCAGCGTTGCTGCTGACCGTGTCCAACGATACCTGGTTCGGTCGTTCCATCGCGCCGGACCAGCACCTGCAGCTGGCCCGCATGCGCGCGCTGGAAAATGGCCGCTGGCTGATTCGTGGCACCAACAACGGTCTCACCGCCTTTGTGCGCCCGGACGGCAGTATCGCCGCCCAAGCCCCCGTGGACCAGGCCACTGCACTGCGCCATTCAGTGACGCCGATGACCGGCCTCACCCCCTGGCAGCGTTTCGGGCTGTGGCCTGTGGCACTGCTTTGCCTGCTGCTGGCCTCAGCGGCCTACTGGCGACCAGGGCAGCGACACGCGCTCGAACACCACCGCACCACAGTTTGAGCAGGGCTGAATTCGATCGGTTGCCTTCAGCTGCTGGGTTTCACCGCACTGCAGGCAACGCAGCGTACCCGGTGCACTGACCTCGCCGGCCAGATACTGGTCCTCTGCATGGGCCAGCTGCTCGCGCAGCAGCTCATGCTGCACCCGGGTTTTGTCGGCCAGATCGAGCAGGCTCTGCTTGATTTTCTGTTCCAGCACATCAAGGTCGAAATGCAGCCAGGCCGCCACTCCCTCACCGGTTTCATGGGCATAGTAGCCCAGCTGT
The DNA here is from genome assembly GCA_964390205.1 of uncultured Marinobacterium sp. Lineage (GTDB taxonomy): Bacteria > Pseudomonadota > Gammaproteobacteria > Pseudomonadales > Balneatricaceae > Marinobacterium. Next base: position 40,957 of record CAYMHL010000003.1, on the reverse strand, counting down.
TTGAGATCACGGCGCAGATAGGCCTTGAGCAGATCGACCTCGTCTCGGGTCATCTCTTCCGCAGCCAACTCGATCTCTGCGGCCTCCTCGATCTGCTCCTGCAGATACTCCCAGCTGACTTCCCCGGCCTTGTCCAGACGCTGGCGCAACTGCTGCAGTATGCGATCATAGGCGGCGGGGGCTTTTTCGGAGTGTTGGGGGCTGTTGGATTCTTGCTTGCTCATCGGCGACTCCTGCACATCCACGACCGCTGGATGCGGCCGGGGCTGGTTTCAGTATATCGCCGATTGCGGGGGACACCAGGCGGCCTGGATCAACAGAGGTTGCATCCGGGCCACCAACAGTGAAAGTTTAGCGTGATGTCTGGGCCAGGTTGGCGGCGTTGCCGCGCACCCATACCTCGACACGACGGTTGCGCTCACGACCGGCCGGGGTCGCATTGGAGGCCACTGGTGCCAGATCACCCAGCCCATGCACGTCGGCCACGTTGATACCCCGTGCCAACAGCTGATCGCGCACCACCCCGGCTCGTTGCAGCGACAGCCTGCGGTTGTGTTCGGGGTTGCCGGTACTGTCGGAGAAACCGATCAGGAAGGCGCGCTGTCCCGGATTCATCTCGAAGAAGCGAATCACACGCTCAAGGTCACGCTGCGCCTTGTTGTCCAGTTCAAAGGTACCGCTGTTGAAACGGAAGTTCAGCGACAGACGGCTGCCGCCCTGCACCAGTGACAGATACTCCTGCGGCAGCTCCGGCCCCAGCACCGGCTGGATGCGCTGGATGTTCTGTGAAATGAAACCGCTCCGGCGCACCACTTCCTGCCCTTCCTCGGAGGCAACGAAACTGATGAACTGATGTGCCGGGCTTTGCAGCGACAGCGTCATCGGCTCATACATGTAGAGGCGGCGACTCAGCGGATAGTCCTCGGTGGACACGGTGAAGGTGGTCGGAAAGACCGGCAGACCACCCTCCTCATCCGCTACTGCCAGTGCCTTGGCGCGCAGCACATAGGGCAAACCGATGAAGCCGATGGCCCCCGGATCCTGGCTCACCCGATCCGAGAGTTCCATGCTGGACTCGAAACGGCGGGCATGCTCGGCCAGCTTTACGCCATGCTTTTTCAATACCATGCTTTTGAACGAGTCCCAGGTGCCGGAATTTTCGTCGCGGCTGTAGATGCGAACCGGTTCATCGGGACCACCCAGATCACGCCAGTTGCGGATCTGACCGGCAAACAGGCGTGCCAGCTTGTCGGTGCTCAGGCTACTGACCGGGTTGTCCGGGTGCACAATCACCGCCAGACCATCCATGCCGACCACATGCTCGGTGCGCACGCCGCCCAGGTCGCCATAGAGCGGTGCCAGCCGACTCTTTTCCTGTTCCTTGATCCGGCGCGAGGACATGGCCAGGTCGGCTTCGCGGCTCATCAGGCTCTGAAAGCCGGTGCTGGAGCCGTGTGCCTTGAGCTCGATACGCTGTTCGGTGTTCTGACCGGGCAGGCTGAACAGAATATCCTTTTCCACCTCGGCCGCGCCCTGAGCCACACGTACATCCACGGCGCCCTGCTGCTGCCAGAATGCCTTGAGCAGTTCAGGTGCCAGGGTTTCGCCAATGGTGTTGGAGCCGTGCAGGCGGAACAGGGTTTCAGTCGGAGCCTCCGGAGTGGACGCCACAGCCGCCGCGACTGCAGCGGGTACCACCGCAGGTGTCGGCATCACCGGAGCCGACTCTTCCTGCCCGCCTTTGATGCCCGCGGTGCTGATCAGATCCGAGGCCACCTTGTCACCGGCCAGCTCCACCAAAGCGGCCACGCCGACCAGCAACAGCAACACGATGAACACGCCGGTCATCATCCCCGGTGCCTTGCGGCCACTCTCGACCGTATGCACAGGACCACCGGCACGGGGTTTCCGGATCTGGGGCAGGGATCGTACCTGACGGGTAATATCCAGCTTGCTGCCTTCAAGCAGCTCGGGCAGGATCTGGCGGAACTCGGGGCTCAGCGTTTTGAGGTCCACGGTTTCCAGTACCTGACGGCGATATTCAACGCTGTCGATAAAGGTCGGCAGATCAATGCTGTCTGCTCCCTTGAGCTCCAGCTCCTGCTTGAGCTGCCACAACAGATCAAAAAACGTAGTATTCACTCTGATTCTTCCCTGGTGTTCGGACAGGCCATCGGGGCACCTGTCCTGCGTAAGGCTGTTGCCTGCACGCTACGTCATCAAGATGTCATCCTTATGACACCCGCGACCACCCGTTTGCCGCTCTGTTGACAGCCGGTCGAATATTGTATGCTATGCGCCATTCATCCTTATTTCTGGTGCCGGTCCCGTCCCCTCAGGCGACGCCGCATAGCCCGGCCCTCCAGCTGACAGCGAGTTGCAATCGAGCACAATGAACGAACAATACAATCCCCAGGATATCGAACCCCAGGTACAGCAACATTGGGAAGCTCAGGACAGCTTCAAGGCTGACGAGAACGCCGCCGGCGAACCTTTCTACTGCCTGTCCATGTTCCCCTACCCCAGCGGTCGACTGCACATGGGGCATGTTCGTAACTACACCATCGGTGATGTGGTCTCGCGCTACCAGCGCATGAAGGGCCGCAACGTGCTGCAGCCCATGGGCTGGGACGCTTTCGGCCTGCCCGCCGAGAACGCGGCAATGAAGAACAACGTACCGCCGGCCAAATGGACCTACGAAAACATCGATTACATGCGCAACCAGCTCAAGCAGATGGGCTTCGGTTACGACTGGTCCCGCGAGCTGGCCACCTGCCATCCCGAATACTACCGCTGGGAACAGTGGTTCTTCACCCGGCTGATGGAAAAGGGACTGGTCTACAAGAAGGAAGCCGAGGTCAACTGGGACCCGGTAGACCAGACCGTGCTGGCCAACGAGCAGGTGATCGACGGCCGCGGCTGGCGTTCCGGCGCCCTGGTCGAGCGCAAGAAAATTCCGCAGTGGTTCCTCAAGATCACCGACTATGCCGATCAGCTGCTGGACGATCTGGA
>CAYMHL010000003.1:30814-37845 GCA_964390205.1 uncultured Marinobacterium sp. | reverse complement strand
AAGGGCATGGCGCTGGGCATCGAAGCGGTCCACCCGTTGACCGGCCAGAAAGTCCCCGTATGGACCGCCAACTTCGTGCTGATGGATTACGGCTCGGGTGCGGTGATGTCCGTACCGGGTCACGACCAGCGCGACTGGGAATTTGCCCGCAAGTACGGCCTGCCGATCCAGCAGGTCATCGCGCCGCTGAACGGCGATGTGACCGTCGATCTGGAGAAGGAAGCCTTCACCGACAAGGGCGTACTGGTCAACTCCGGCGATTTCAGCGACCTCGAGTTCGACATGGCGTTCAAGGCGATCGCCCGTGAACTGGAGCGCAAGGGCAAGGGCCGCACCACCATCAACTACCGCCTGCGCGACTGGGGGGTCTCCCGTCAGCGTTACTGGGGTGCGCCCATCCCGGTGATCAACTGCGCCAGCTGCGGTGCCGTGCCGGTGCCGGAAGATCAGCTGCCGGTGGTACTGCCAACGGACGTGGAGTTCGACGGTTCCGGTTCACCGATCAAGAAGATGCGCGAGTTCATCGACACCAGCTGCCCGAAATGCGGCGGTGCTGCCGAACGTGAAACCGACACCTTCGATACCTTCATGGAATCCAGCTGGTACTACGCCCGCTACGCCAGCATGAACCCGAACGCCATGCTGGATCCCAAGCAGGCCAACCACTGGCTGCCGGTGGATCAGTACATCGGCGGTATCGAACACGCCATTTTGCACCTGCTCTACTCGCGTTTCTTCCACAAGCTGATGCGTGACGAAGGTCTGGTCGACTCCGACGAACCGTTCAAGCGCCTGCTGTGTCAGGGCATGGTGCTGGCCGACAGCTTCTACTACGAAGACGAAAAAGGCGGCCAGGTGTGGATCTCCCCGGCGGACGTCACCATCGAGAAGGACGACAAGGGCCGCGTGACCCGCGCCACCGACGCCGACGGTCGCGAGCTGAACCACGACGGCATGTCGAAGATGTCCAAGTCGAAGAACAACGGCATCGACCCGCAGATCATGATCGACCGTTACGGTGCCGATACCGTACGTCTGTTCATGATGTTTGCCGCACCGCCGGAGCAGTCGCTGGAGTGGCTGGATTCCGGTGTTGAGGGTGCTCACCGCTTCCTGCGCCGTCTGTGGAAACAGGTGCATGACCACCTGCAGACCGGCACCGACTGTCCGGCACTGGATGTGGACGCGCTCAACGATGAGCAGCGCGACCTGCGCCGCAAGGTGCATGAAACCATCGCCAAGGTCAGCGATGACATGGACCGCCGCCAGACCTTCAACACCGCCATCGCCGCGGTGATGGAACTGTCCAACGCCATCGGCCGTTTCGTCGATGTCAGCGATCAGGGCCGCGCGGTCACCCGCGAAGCGCTGGAAGCCGCCATTCGCCTGCTGGCGCCGATCGTGCCGCACATGACGCATCAGCTCTGGCGTGAACTGGGCCACAGCAGCGACCTGCTGCACACCGCCTGGCCTGAGGTGGATGCCGCTGCCCTGACCCGTGCCAGCGTCGAGCTGGTGGTGCAGGTCAACGGCAAGGTACGCGCCAAGATCAGCGTTCCGGCGGATGCCGACGAGGATGTGGTACTGCACACGGCCCTGGCCAGCGAAAACGTGCAGAAGCACATGGAAGGCAAGACCATTCGCAAGAAAATCGTCGTGCCCAACAAGCTGCTCAACATTGTCGTTGGTTAAGGAGAACACCATGCGCACACGCCTGACCCTGCCGCTGTTTGCCCTGCTGATGAGCGTTGTGCTCAGCGCCTGCGGCTTCAAGCTGCGCGGCCTCTATGATGTGCCCGAGGCCCTGCGTCAGGTGGCGCTGGTAACCGCTGCCACCCCCAGCCAGATCGAACCCGAGCTGCGCCGGGCGCTGGAGATCAACGGCATCGAAATACTGGGATCAACCCGCTACCAGCTGGAAATCCTGGGTGAGAGCCATACCCGGCGTACCGCCACCCTGACCGGCGATGCCAATGCGGACGAATACGAGCTGCGCTCGGAAGTCCGCTTCCGTGTCATCGATCGTCAGCAGGACAATCTGGAGCTGATCCCTGAGCGGCGCTTGATGACCGAGCGGGTCTACAGCAACGATCAGAGCAACATCACTGCCAGTGCGTCTCAGGAGACCCTGATTCGGCATCAGATGCAGCAGGACCTGGCACAGCAGATCGTGCGCCAGTACCTGAGCATCAGAACCGGCTCCTGACGCAGCATGAAAACCCGGCCTGAACAGCTGGCCAGCCAGCTGCAGCGGCTCAAGACACCCCTGCCGGTCTACATGGTGACCGGTGACGAGCCCCTGCAGCACGCCGAAAGCGGCGACCGCATTCGTCAATCCCTGCGTGACGCCGGCTTCACCGAGCGCGATGTCATGCATGTGGACGCGGGGTTTTCCTGGGAGACGCTGCTGGAAAGTGCCAACGCCCTGTCGCTGTTTGCCGAACGCAAGATCATCGAACTGCGTCTGGGCAGCCAGAAGCTGGACAAGAAAGCCAGTGCCCTGCTGCAACGCTATCTCGACAACCCCGCCCCCGATAATGCCCTGCTGATTTTGGCCGACCGCCTGGATGCCGGTGCCAAGAAAAGCGCCTGGTTCAAGCAGGTCGAAAAGTGCGGTCTGGTGGTGGAGATCTGGCCGCTGGAAACGGACCAGCTGCCCGCCTGGCTGAGCCAGCGTGCTCAGGGCCTGGGGCTGGAACTGACCGCCGATGCCGTCCAGCTGCTGGGCAGCCGCATCGAGGGCAACCTGCTGGCGGCACGGCAGGAACTGGACAAGCTCAGCCTGCTCTACCCCGGCCAGAAGGTCGATGTGGAACAGGTGATCGAAGCCGTGGCCGACAGCTCACGCTTTGACATCTTTGCCCTGGGCGATGCCCTGCTGCAGCATGACCCTGCCCGCTGCCAGAAGATTCTGCTGGTGCTGCGCCAGGAGGGTGTCGATGCCACGCTGGTACTCTGGGGTGTCAGTCGTGAAATCCGCACCCTGCTCAACGTACAGCGCGGGCTCGCCAACGGTCAGGCCTATGACAGCCTGTGCCAGCGGGAAAAGATCTGGGGCAAACGCAAGGTACTGGTGCGCAAGGCCAGTCAGAAGCTGTCGACACGGAAACTGGAACAGGCGCTGGTGCTTTGTCATGATATTGATCAGGCGATCAAGGGACAGCTCAGGGCCGATCCCTGGCTGCTGCTGTCGACGCTGACGCTGGAGCTGTCCGGCTGCAGCCTCAATCTGCCGGCACCCGTTCACTGACCGCCTGGATCAGCCAACCACCGGTTTCACCGAGGAGCCCCGCAGATGCGTACCCGATTTACTCTGTCCCGTCGGCTATTGCCTGTCCTGCTCGGCCTGAGCCTCGGCGGCTGTGGTGAAACACCCCCGGAGCGACTGAAAGCGGGCGATGCACTCTATGCCTACTACTGTCAAAGCTGCCACGAACGCTCGGGACTGGGCCCCCTGCTGGAGCAGCTGCCGATGACCCAGGCATCACTGCAGCACCATGAGGTCGTGTTGATGATCAAGCATGGTTATCCACAGGGCCATCGCAGCATGCCGGTATTCCCGCAACTCAGCGACCAGCAGGCCGATGCGCTGGCCGGATATATCCTGCAGCAGCGCAAGCGTCAGGCTGCCAGTCAGGCCAACTGAGCGCGAATCTCGTCCAGCAGCAGCTGTTCACGGCCGTCGCGCAACAGAGCGTCTACTTCATCGGCAGGCAAGGGAATGATACTGACCAGCGCTTTCGGCGGGATCTCCAGATCCGCCAGTGGTGTCGTCTGCAGCTGATCGCAGAGCAGAATCAGCGGCATTTTCTGGTGCTGAAGCTGCGCCACGTTGACCCGCTGCGCCGGTTCACTGCTGATCAGCAGACTGCGTCCGTCGGCGGTCACACCGATGAGTTCGTCGACCCGACCCGGCAGCGTCGACTGAGGTGTCAGGCGGGTAATAATCAGCACATGTTGCATCAGGCCAGGCTTCCCGGTTGCGGCAAGGTCGCTCACTATAACACGGCCCCGGCAAAGTCGAATTGACGCCAGGCCTCATAGACCACGACGGCACAGGCATTGGACAGGTTGAGGCTGCGGCTGTCGGCCAGCATCGGCAGGCGCAGGCCGTTGAAACGCTCGCGCACCTCGGGCGGCAGACCACGGGTTTCCGGACCAAACAACAGCACATCGCCGGCAGCAAATTCCACCTGGCTGTAGCACTGACGGGCCTTGGTGGTCAGCGCCCAGACTCGGTTCGGCTGCAGTTGCGCCAGACAGGCGTCGAGGTCAGCGTGTACCTGCACCCGCGCCCACTCGTGATAGTCCAGACCGGCTCGGCGCAGTCGCTTGTCATCCAGCTCAAACCCCAGCGGTTCGATCAGATGCAGACGAAAACCCGTATTGGCACACAAACGGATGATGTTGCCGGTGTTGGGCGGTATTTCGGGCTGATAAAGCACCAGGTCCAGCATGAGGGCCTCCTAGAATCGGCCTGCCATTATACCGGCTGAGGCTCAGTCGTCACCCTCGTCATCCGCCAGTTCATGCTCATCCAGATGCAGCTCCTTGATCTTGCGCGTCAGCGTATTGCGTCCCCAGCCCAGCAGGCGCGCCGCATCACGGCGACGTCCGGCCGTGGCCTTGAGTGCCGTGCTGATCATCACCCGTTCAAATGCCGGCACCGCTTCCTGAAGTATGCCTTCGGCACCGTAGTTCAGCTGCTGTTCGGCCCAGCCCTTGAGCCCCTCCTGCCAGCTGCCCGATACCGCAGGGGTCTCATGCTGCTGCGTCAGCAGTTCCGGTGGCAGGTCGGAGATCAGTACTTCGCGCCCCGACGCCATCACCGTAATCCAGCGACAGGTATTTTCCAGCTGACGCACGTTGCCCGGCCAGGGCAGCTCGCACATGAACGCCGCCGTTTCGGGTTTCAGAATCTTGGCTTCCACCGCCAGTTCCTCGGCCGACGTCGCCAGGAAGTGGCGCGCCAGGCGCGGAATATCTTCTCGCCGCTCGGCCAGGCGTGGGATATGGATGCGAATCACGTTGAGGCGGTGGAACAGGTCCTCACGGAAACGCCCCTCCTTGACCAGCTGCTCCAGGTTCTGATGGGTCGCCGCGATGATGCGTACATCCACCCTCACCGGCGTATGTCCGCCGACGCGGTAGAACTCGCCATCGGCCAGCACGCGCAGCAGTCGGGTCTGGGTATCGGCCGGCATGTCGCCGATCTCGTCCAGGAACAGGGTACCGCCATCGGCCTGTTCAAAACGCCCGCGCCGACTGGCCGCCGCGCCGGTAAAGGCCCCCTTCTCGTGGCCGAAGAGTTCGGACTCGATCAGGTCCTTGGGGATGGCGGCCATGTTCAACGGAATGAACGGTTTGCTCGCCCGCGGACTGTGCTTGTGCAGGGCGTGGGCTACCAGCTCCTTGCCGGTACCCGACTCGCCATTGATCAGTACGGTGATATTGGAGTGCGCCAGACGGCCGATGGCACGGAACACTTCCTGCATTGCCGGCGCCTCACCAATGATCTCGGTGGCCCGCTCCGACAGCGTATCCTCAGCTTCAGCTCCGGTGTGTGCCGCACGCTGTTCACGGGCATGGGCCACGGCGCGCTGCACCAGCGCCAGCGCCTCATCCACATCAAAGGGTTTGGGCAGATATTCGAAGGCGCCGCCCTGATAAGAAGCCACCGCACTGTCCAGATCCGAGTGCGCGGTCATGATGATCACCGGCAACTCCGGATGCTCATCATGCAGCCGTTCCAGCAGCTTGAGTCCGTCCATGCCGGGCATGCGCACATCACTGATGATGGCATCGGGCCGGGTCTGCTCCAGCCGATCCAGCATGGCAGCTGCACTATCGAAGCTTTCGATATTCAGGCCGGCCGAGGTCAGCGCCTTGTCCAGCACCCAACGGATGGAACGGTCGTCGTCCACGATCCAGACATTAGCGACTTGCGTCATGGTTTGGCTCCAGGGGTATAAACAGATTGAAACGAGTACAGCCGGGTTCCGAGGTAAATTCGATCAGTCCCTTGTGCTGATTCATGATCGACTGAGCGATGGACAGCCCAAGCCCCGAACCCTGTGCCCGGCTGCTGACCATCGGGTAGAACAGGGTATCGGCCAGCTCATCCGGAATGCCGGGGCCGTTGTCGATGATCTCCAGCGCGCACACCAGTCGATGACGCTCTGCACCCAGGGTGATCTGGCGCAATGCGCGGGTTCTCAGGGTAATGGTCGGCTCGGGTGTCTGGGCATCTTCCAGCGCCTGCATGGCGTTGCGTACGATGTTCAGCACCGCCTGAATCAGCTGCCCGCGGGCACCGCTGAACTCGGGAATGCTGGGGTCGTAGTCACGCAGGATGCGGATGCGCCCGCCCACCTCGGCGGTGATCAGGCTGCACACATGCTCCAGAATGGCATGGATATTCACTGACTCGATCACCGGCAGTGTGTGCGGTCCCAGCAGGCGATCCACCAGATGGCGCAGACGATCCGCCTCATCAATGATGATGCGGGTATAGTCGTGCAGCTCCTCGCGATCGAGTTCACGGTCGAGCAGCTGCGCGGCGCCGCGGATGCCACCCAGGGGGTTCTTGATCTCATGTGCCAGTCCACGCACCAGCACCCGGGCACTGGCATGGCGGGTCAACAGCTCTTCTTCTCGTTCGATGCGCATCAACCGGTCACGGGCCTGAATTTCCAGCAGGATGCCGCCGTCCGGAATCGGATTGACGCTGTAGTCCACGGTCAGCTCCTGCCCTGTTTGCGTCACCAGCCGCGCCTCCCGCTTGCTGTAGGGGTGGCCACTGGCCAGTGACTGACGCAGCACCCCAAGCTCCTCTTCGCTGGATGACAGCCACTCCTCGATCGGTCGATGTTTGAGTCGACGTGCGCTGGCCTCGAGCAACATCTCCGCGGCCGGATTCATATACTGGATACACAGGGATTCATTCAGCACCAGCACCGAGCTGGTCAGGTTATCCAGTATCTGTTTGTGTGACTGTGAGCGGGACATCAGGCGTTCTCCTTTCTGGCCCT
>CAYMHL010000003.1:11161-30714 GCA_964390205.1 uncultured Marinobacterium sp. | reverse complement strand
ACTTGCAAGAAAAGCGCCAGTTTGTATAAAACCGGAACACCCCGGGGTACAGGCGATTCCGCCGAGCAGCGTAAGCGCTCCCAGCTGAATGCGATGCCAGTATGCACCATAATAGTGCACATACCCAATCGGGTGCAGGTGCGCACTGAAAAGACGCACACCGATGCCACTGGGACAAAAAAGGCTTCCCGAGGGAAGCCTTTTTCAGTTTGATGACTCGGTGTTGATTACACGGAGTAGTACAGGTCGAATTCAACCGGGTGAGTGGTCATGTTGACGCGAGCCACTTCTTCACGCTTGATCTTGATGTAGGCATCCAGCATGTCGTCGGTGAATACACCGCCCTTGGTGAGGAACTCACGATCCTGCTCCAGGGCATCCAGCGCTTCAGTCAAAGAAGCAACCACGGTCGGGATCTCTTTGGCTTCTTCCGGCGGCAGGTCGTACAGATCCTTGTCGGCCGGGTCGCCCGGGTGGATCTTGTTCTGGATACCGTCAAGGCCGGCCATCAGCAGTGCCGCAAAGCACAGGTAGGGGTTGGCTGCCGGGTCCGGGAAGCGTGCTTCAACACGACGTGCTTTCGGGCTGGTGGTGTACGGAATACGCAGCGAAGCGGAACGGTTACGGGCAGAGTAAGCCAGCATAACCGGAGCTTCAAAGCCCGGTACCAGACGCTTGTAGGAGTTGGTAGACGGGTTGCAGATCGCGTTCAGCGCCTTGGCGTGCTTGACGATACCGCCGATGTAGTACAGCGCGTAATCGCTCAGACCACCGTAGCCGTCGCCGGCGAAGATGTTGGCGCCGTCTTTGGACATGGACAGGTGCACGTGCATACCGGAACCGTTGTCACCCACCAGCGGCTTGGGCATGAAGGTGGCCGTCTTGCCGTAGGCGTGCGCAACGTTGTGTACACAGTACTTCAGGATCTGAATTTCATCCGCCTTGGCGACCAGAGTGTTGCCACGTACACCGATTTCACACTGACCGGCAGTCGCCACTTCGTGGTGGTGTACTTCGATGGTCAGGCCCATGGCTTCCATGGCATCACACATGGCGGCACGCAGATCATGCAGTGAGTCGATCGGCGGAACCGGGAAATAGCCGCCCTTCACGCGCGGACGGTGACCGGTGTTGCCACCTTCGATCTTGTGGTTGGACGCCCAGGCCGCTTCTTCGGACTGGATGCTGTAACCGCAACCGCTGATGTCGGCATGCCATTCAACACCGTCAAACACGAAGAATTCCGGTTCCGGGCCGAGCATGGCGGAGTCGGCGATACCGGTAGACTTCAGGTACTCTTCCGCGCGCTTGGCAACGGAACGCGGGTCACGGTCGTAGCCCTGACCGGTCGCCGGCTCGATGATGTCGCAGCGTACGATAACGGTGGCATCTTCAGCGAAGGGATCCAGCACGGAAGCGCTGTCGTCCGGACGCAGAATCATGTCGGATTCCTGGATGCCTTTCCAGCCGGCGATGGAGGAACCATCAAACATTTTGCCTTCTTCAAAGAAGTCATCACCCATGTCAGTGACAGGGATGGTCAGGTGCTGTTCCTTGCCTTTGAAGTCGGTAAAGCGCATGTCGATCCACTTAGCGCCACTTTCTTTGATCAGATTCAGAGTCTTCTCTGACATTTGGCTATCCCCACTCGTTATCAGTTTGCCTGGGCAAAACAACTTTACATTAGGATCCGGAAACCGGTTACCTGGACATAAAGCAAGGGCCGTGCCAGCTTTATGAACAAGTTAAGTGCTTGATTTACTGAATGCACAGAACGGGAGCCTTAGCCGTCAGCACCAAAAGAGCGCAATCATGCAGTAATGCGCACTAAATTGGTGCAGACTTTCCTCACCCCGCATACAGACCCTGGCACCTGCAGCCTATAATAGTGCAAAGCCAACCCGAATGCTGCCCGTGCCGGTGCTTCAAATCATGCCTGCGACAGGATACCCTGCCTGTCGTTGCCATTGATGAAACCAGGTACACCCCAGCCATGAATGCATTGTTTCGTTGGATCTGTTGCACACTGCTGTTTGCCCTGCCCCTCTCGGGCATGGCCGAGCCTTCACTCGGTTACGGCAAGCGTTTTCCTGCACAATGGCTTGAGCGCGACGGCAAAATCAATCTGGCCAGTATCTGCTACAACTACCCGCAACAAAGCTACATGTATCGTCTGTGCCGACAGGAAGCCGGCAAGACCCTTGAGACTCGCTGCCAACGCTATCAGGCCGTTCTGCAGCACAACCCTGACAACACCCATTATCGCAAGTTGGCAGCAAAATACTGCTCTGCTGCACGGGACTACGGCCCCATCGCAGCACAGGAACGCCGACAGGAAGAATAACGATCAGTAAATGATCGATTGTTTAACCTGCCTTCCGTATAATGCTGCGCTTTAACACATCACCAAGGTACTACGCGTGATCGAGAACCTCCGAAATATTGCCATTATCGCCCACGTTGACCACGGCAAAACCACTCTGGTCGACAAGTTGTTGCAGCAGTCCGGCACCCTGGGCCGCCGCGATGAAGGCGCCGAGCGCATCATGGACTCCAACGACCAGGAACGTGAGCGCGGCATTACCATTCTGGCCAAGAACACCGCCATCAAGTGGAACGATTACCGCATCAACATCGTTGATACTCCGGGGCACGCGGATTTCGGTGGTGAGGTTGAGCGCGTACTGTCCATGGTTGACTGTGTACTGCTGCTGGTCGACGCTCAGGACGGCCCCATGCCGCAGACCCGCTTTGTGACCCAGAAGGCGTTTGCCCGCGGCCTGCGTCCGATCGTGGTGATCAACAAGATCGACCGCCCCGGCGCACGTCCGGACTGGGTCATGGATCAGGTGTTCGACCTGTTCGACAACCTGGGTGCCACCGATGAGCAGCTGGACTTCCCGATCGTCTACGCCTCTGCGCTGAACGGCATCGCCGGTAACGATCCGGAAGAGATGGCCGACGACATGACGCCGCTGTTCGAAGCGATCATCAAGCATGTTGATGCGCCGCACGTGGATACCGAAGGCCCCTTCCAGATGCAGATCTCTGCACTGGACTACAACAGCTATACCGGCGTTATCGGTGTCGGTCGCGTTTCCCGTGGCCGCATCAAGACCAACGCTCAGGTCAAGGTCATCGATAGCCACGCCAAGGTGCGCAGCGGTCGTGTACTGAAAATCATGGGTTACCACGGTCTGGATCGCGTCGAAGTGGATACTGCCGAAGCCGGCGACATCATCTGCATCACCGGTCTGGACGAACTGAACATCTCCGATACCCTGTGTGATCCTGATGTGGTCGAGGCACTGCCGGCCCTGTCCGTGGACGAGCCGACCGTGTCCATGACCTTCCAGGTCAACGACTCGCCCTTCGCCGGTCAGGAAGGCAAGCTCATCACCAGCCGCAACATCAAGGAGCGTCTGGAACGTGAGCTGATCCACAACGTGGCGCTGCGCGTCGAGCCCGGCGATACTCCGGAAAAATTCCGTGTCTCCGGCCGTGGTGAACTGCACCTGTCGGTACTGATCGAAACCATGCGTCGTGAAGGCTTCGAGCTGGGTGTATCCCGTCCGGAAGTTATCCAGAAGGAAGTGGACGGTGAAATCCAGGAGCCGTACGAAGTCGTCATGATCGACGTGGAAGAAGAGCACCAGGGTTCGATCATCGAAGAGCTGGGCAAGCGCCGCGCCGACATGACCAACATGGAAGTGGACGGCAAGGGCCGCGTGCGTCTGACCTTCATGATGCCGTCTCGTGGCCTGATCGGTTTCCGCAGCCAGTTCATGACCATGACCTCCGGTACCGGCATCATGACCTCGGTCTTCGACCACTATGGTCCGGTTAAGCAGGGCGATGTGATCTCCCGTCACAACGGTGTACTGGTCTCCATGGTCACCGGCAAGGCGCTGGGGTATGCCCTGTTCAACCTGCAGGATCGCGGCCGTCTGTTCATCGACCCGAACATCGAAGTCTACGAAGGCATGGTGCTGGGTATCCACAGCCGCAACAACGACCTGGTGATCAACCCCACCAAGGGCAAGCAGCTGACCAACGTCCGTGCGTCCGGTACCGACGAAAACATCGTGCTGACTCCGCCGATCAAGTTCTCGCTGGAGCAGGCACTGGACTTCATCGAAGATGACGAACTGGTTGAAGTAACGCCGGAAAGCATCCGTATCCGCAAGAAACTGCTGAAAGAAAACGAGCGCAAGCGCGCCAAGAAGTAAGCAGCTCCCCTGTGGATAACGAAGGCCGGCGGCGCAAGCCCCGGCCTTTTTTGTTGCTGCAACCTCAACAAACCGACCGCCATGCCAATACGCATGACCAGCATCAGGACCGACCGTGAATAACAACGATATATTACGCCGCCTTCGCTATACCTTCGATTTCAAGGACGCAACGATGGTTGAGATCTTTGCGGCTGCAGACCATACAGTCACTCAAGAACAGATCGTAAACTGGCTGAGAAAGGAAGACGATACAGCCTATTGCGCCGCGACCGATACCGAACTGGCCATCTTCCTCAACGGCTTCATCAACACCCGACGTGGCCGGCGTGAAGGTGATCAACCCACGCCGGAAACACGTCTGACCAACAACATGATTCTGATGAAACTGAAAATTGCCCTGAACCTGACGTCAGACGACATTCTGCATACGCTCAAGGCCGCCGAATTCTGTCTCAGCAAACATGAGCTGAGCGCATTTTTACGCAAGCCCGGCAACAAACACTACCGTGAATGCAAGGACCAGATTCTGCGCAATTTCCTCATGGGCTTGCAACGTCGCTTCCGCCCAGACACTGCAGCTACCACCGGAGCTGTCGAGACGGCTTGATCAGCCAGACTTGGGGTTTCAGGTTCAAGTCGGGCAGGCAGCTGGCTATACTGGGTTTTCAGCCGTTTAAGGAGACATTGCCATGCGCACCCTCTACCCGGAGATCGGGAGCAATCACGAGTACTACCTTGATGTGGATGATCGACACTGTCTGTATGTGGAAGAGTGCGGCAACCCTCAGGGTATCCCGGTACTCTTTGTGCATGGCGGCCCGGGGGGCGGCTGCAGCCCCGAGCACCGGCGCTTCTTCAACCCGGAACGCTACCGCATTATCCTGTTCGATCAGCGCGGCTGCGGCCGCTCCACGCCCCATGCCGAGCTGGAAGGCAACACCACCCAGGCACTGGTCGCCGATATGGAGCGCATCCGTGAATTTCTCAGTGTCGACCAGTGGCTGCTGTTCGGCGGCAGCTGGGGTTCAACCCTGAGTCTGGTCTATGCCGAAGCGCATCCTGAACGGGTACTGGGGATGATTCTGCGCGGCATTTTCCTCTGCCGTGACCGGGATATCCACTGGTTCTACCAGCAGGGCGCCAACGCACTCTTTCCCGACTACTGGCAGGACTATCTGGAACCCATCCCCGCAGCCGAGCGCAACGACCTGTTGGCGGCCTATTACCGCCGTCTGACCTCCAGTAACCAGCTGGCACAGATGCAGGCCGCCAAGGCCTGGTCGGTGTGGGAGGGTCGCTGCTCCACACTGGATCCCAATCCGGCAGTGGTGGAACATTTTGCTGATCCGCATTTCGCTCTGGCGATGGCGCGAATCGAAGCGCATTACTTTATCCACCAGGCATTTCTGCAGCCAGACCAAATCCTGCGCGATGCCGAAAAACTGCGTGATATCCCGCTGATCATCGTCCACGGCCGCTATGACATGGTTTGCCCGCTGGAACAGGCCCACGCCCTGCACCAGGTACTGCCGCAGGCTCGCCTGCATATCGTGCGCAATGCCGGCCATTCGGCTTTTGAACCCGGCATCATCGACAACCTGATTCAGGCGACCGATGAATTTGCCACCCAAAGTGCCTGAATGTAAGGAGCAGCCGTGAAAGGACTGATTCAACGTGTACGCCACGCCAGTGTAACCGTGGACGGCGAGATCACCGGACAGATCGACGGCGGCATACTGCTGCTGTTGGGTGTGGAAAAAGGGGACAATGAAGCAACCGCCGACAAGCTGCTGCAAAAGGTGCTGAAATACCGCATTTTCGGCGATGCCGATGACAAGATGAATCTCAGCCTGGCGGATATCGGCGGAGGCCTGCTGGTGGTATCCCAGTTCACGCTGGTGGCGGATACCCGCAAGGGACTGAGGCCGAGCTTTTCATCCGGCGCCACGCCGACTGAAGGCGAGCGCCTCTATGAGTATTTTGTTGACCGGGCAAGCCAATTGCACAACCCGGTGGCAACCGGGCGTTTCGGTGCGGATATGAAGGTGGAACTGTTGAACGACGGGCCGGTGACCTTCCTGCTGGAAGTACCGCCCGCCGCTTGAGTATCAGTTGCCAACAGGCATCAGGCGATGCAGCTCGGCTCCATCAGGTGGTGGGTGACGCGGGTTTCCAGTTTGATGTTGTCGTGCAGCGGGCAGCGTTCACAGACCGCATCCAGAAATGCCTGCTTTTCTTCATCGCTCAGGTCCGCATCGATTTCCGCCGATACCTGAATATGCTGGAAGCCGATGCGATCTTCACTGGGCTTGCCCAGCAGACCGGCCGGGTTGTAGTCGCCTTCAACACTGACCTTCATGCCACGCAGGTCGATCTTCTGCTGCATCGCCGCGATACGGCCGATGGTGCAGATGCAACCGCCGAGGGAAAACAGGAAATACTCCAGCGGTGTTGGTCCCTGATCGGTGCCGCGCGCAGCTTCCGGCTGGTCGATCTTCATCTGGTGACCGCGGATATCGGCACTGACCAGAAAGCCTTCGTTCATCTGTGCATTGACGGTCACACGCTTGTCGGCACTCATATTCTTCTCCCTGATGATAGATAAGATCTATCTAATATAGGGTATTCGTACTGGCCGAGCAATCGGCGCAGGCAACAAAAAAGCGCCCGCAGGCGCTTTTTCCAATCCAGATCAAGGCCGAGGCGTTCAGCCTACCTTTTCGCCCTTGGCCTGCAGATCGGCGTGGTAGGAAGAACGTACCAGCGGACCACTGGCCACATGGGTGAAGCCGATCTCCTTGGCGATGCGTTCGAACTCGGCGAATTCGGCCGGGGTCACGTAACGGTCCAGCGCCAGGTGGTTGCGGCTCGGCTGCAGGTACTGGCCAATGGTGATCATGTCGACATCATGGGCACGCAGATCGCGCATCACTTCGATGATCTCCTCGTTGGTCTCGCCACAGCCCACCATCAGGCCGGACTTGGTGCGCACTTCCGGGCGCAGTGCCTTGTAGCGCTTGAGCAGGTCCAGTGACCACTGGTAATCGGCACCCGGGCGCACCTTGCGGTACAGGCGCGGAACGGTTTCCAGGTTGTGGTTGAACACGTCCGGCGGTGTCTGCTCCAGAATCTCCAGCGCCACATCCATGCGACCACGGAAGTCCGGTACCAGGGTTTCAATCTGGATGTTCGGCAGACGTTCACGGGTTTCGCGGATACAGTCGGCAAAATGCTGGGCACCGCCGTCACGCAGATCGTCACGGTCCACCGACGTGATGACCACATACTTCAGCCCCATGTCGGCGATGGCTTCGGCCAGTTCACGCGGCTCGTCCGGCGACAGTGCATTGGGACGGCCATGGGCCACATCACAGAAGGGGCAGCGACGGGTACAGATATCGCCCATGATCATGAAGGTGGCAGTGCCGTGACTGAAGCACTCGCCCAGGTTGGGGCAACTGGCTTCTTCGCAGACGGAGGCCAGTTTGTGTTTGCGCAGCTTATCCTTGATCCGCTTGACTTCCGCATTGGAGCCCATGCGTACACGCAGCCAGTCGGGCTTGCGCAGCATCTCGTCCTTTTCCGTCGGGATGACCTTGACCGGGATGCGGGCAACCTTGTCGGCGCCACGCAGTTTGACGCCCTGCTCGACTCGGCCGGTTTTGTGTTCGGAGGATTCAGCCATACTATTCAGTCTTCCAGTCAGTCTTCCAGTGTGTGTGTACGGGTCAGGGCAGTATACCCCAACTTCTTAACCAAGTAATTTACTAGGTTATTGGGCAGAGCGTCCAGATCGGCCTCGGGTGCCAGTGTCTGCACCTGAGTCATCTGCAAACCGGCATAACCGCAGGGATTGATGCGCAGGAAAGGTTCCAGGTCCATGTTCAGGTTCAGCGCCAGGCCATGAAAGGAACAGCCGCGACGGATGCGCAGCCCCAGCGAGCAGATTTTCTGCTCGTCCACATATACCCCCGGGGCGTCGGGTTTGGGGTAGGCCTTGATAGCGTAATCGGCCAGCAGCTCGACTATCGACTGTTCGATGATATCGACCAGGTCGCGCACGCCCAGCTTGCGCCGGCGCAGATCCAGCATCAGATAGACGATCTGTTGCCCCGGACCGTGATAGGTCACCTGACCGCCGCGGTCCACCTGTACCACCGGAATGTCACCGGGGTTAAGCAGGTGCTCGGCCTTGCCGGCCTGTCCCTGGGTGAATACAGGTTCGTGCTGCAACAGCCAGATCTCGTCCGGCGTCTGCTCGTCACGGCTTGCGGTCAACGCCTGCATCGCCTGCCAGGTCGGCTCGTAGGGCTGCAGGCCCGGCAGTTGACGAATGATCAGCTCATCGGCAACGGCCATCAAAGCACCATTTTGACGCGGCCGGTCGCCTTCAGGTCCTGATGCAGGTTGACCAGTTGCTGTTCGCTGGTGGCGGTGATCTTCAGTCGCACGGAGCTGTAGTTGCCCTTGCCGCTTTCCTGCACGATGACCTGTTCGATATCCAGATCGGGGGCATGTACCTGCACAATCTCGATGACCATTCCCTTGAAGTCACTCTGGTTGTCGCCGATCACCTTGATCGGGTAGTCGGGATGCGGAAATTCGATTTTCGGTGCTTGGGGTTCGGTACTCATTACGCCTCTCCGGTCATCAGCCGGTGTTGAAAACGGGTAAACAGGGCAAACATCCGCTGCCACAGCGGGCCTTTGCGGCCATCGGCAACGGGTTGGCCATCAATGGTCAATACGGGTATCACGCCGCGGGTCGAACTGGAGATCCAGACCTCATCGGCGTTGGCCAGCTCTTCGGGGCGGATATCCACTTCCTGATAGGGAATCCCCTCCTCCGCCGCCAGCTGCAGGATCAATTCACGAGTAGTGCCGCCGAGAATCTCTGAACTGCGCTTGGGCGTATAGATTACGCCCTGGCGCACCATAAACAGATTGCTCGAAGTGCCTTCGCTGAGCAGACCGTCACGTACCAGCAGTGCCTCATCGGCTCCGGACTCTCGTGCCTGCTGCAGCACCAGAATATTGGGCAGCAGCCCGGTGGACTTGATGTCACAGCGGTGCCAGCGCAGGTCGGCGGTCACAATGACGTTGTAGCCCTTGATCTGTTCGGCACCTTCGCCGTAGATATCGCGGATCGGCGAAGTACAGGCAAACACGGTCGGCTGCATGCTGTCATCGTAGGTATGGGTGCGGTAGCCGGCATTGCCCCGACTCACCTGCAGGTAGACCGACAAATTGCCGCCGCCGTTGCGCTGCACCAGCTCATCCAGAATCGCTTTCCAGTTCTCACGGTCCGGGATGCGGATCGCCTGAAGACTGTACGCCAGTCGATCCAGATGCTGCTGCAGACGGAAACCGACACCCTGATAATAGGGAATCACTTCATAGACGCTGTCGGCAAACAGAAAGCCCCGATCAAAGACGGAGACCTGCGCCTGGTCCGCCGGCAAAAACCGGCCGTTGAGATATACGATTTCAGCTTTCATAAAATGCAACTGCCCACACGCCTGTAAGTGTGGGCAGCATAAACCGGTTTCAAGGTTTTGTCTGTTTTTTAACCGATCAAGCCGAGGAAGAACAGCACAATCGCATGCCAGATGCGCTTGAACAGGCCACCCTCTGCAACGGCTTCCAGTGCCACCAGCGGCACGGTCGCCACGGTTTCACCGTCGATGCTGACCCGGACCTTGCCCAGTTCCTGACCCTGAGCCACAGGCGCCTTGATCACCTTGTCCAGTTCGATGTTGGCTTCCAGCTGATCCGCCTTGCCACGGGGCACGGTCACCGCCAGGTCTTCGGTGAGGCCAAGGCGAATCTGGTCACGGGCACCGGCCCAGATCTTGCTGTCCTTCAGCACGGCACCTGCGGTGTAGAGCTGATGGGTGCGGTAGTAACGGAAGCCGTAGGAGAGCAGCTTCTGGCTTTCGCGGGCACGGGCTTCTTCACTGTCGGTGCCCATCACCACTGTAATCAGACGCATGTCGTCACGCTTGGCCGACGCCACCAGGCAGTAGCCGGCATCGTCGGTATGACCGGTCTTGATGCCGTCGACGCTGTTGTCGCGCCACAGCAGCTTGTTGCGGTTGGGCTGACGGATGTTGTTGTAAGTGAAGTACTTCTGCGAGTAGATCGCATAGTGTTCGGGGAAACGGGTAATCAGCGCCTTGGCCAGCTTGGCCAGGTCGATGGCAGAGGAGTAATGATCGTCGGCAGGCAGGCCGGTGGCGTTGACGAAATGGGTGTTTTCCATGCCCAGCAGGCGTGCATGCTGGTTCATCAGGTCAGCAAAGGCGCGCTCGCTGCCGGCAATGTGCTCGGCCAGGGCAACGGAGGCATCATTGCCGGACTGAATGATGACGCCACGCAGCAGATCCCCCACCTTCACCTGGGTGCCTTCCTGGATAAACATGCGTGAACCGCCGGTACGCCAGGCTTTTTCACTGATCAGCACCAGGTCTTCTTCGCTGATGTTGCCCTTGCTGATTTCGTACTCGACGATGTAACTGGTCATCATCTTGGTCAGACTGGCGGGCGCAAAACGCTCGCTTTCCCGGTCGGCCGCGATGATGTGGCCGGTATCGGTATCCATCACCAGATAGGAGCGCGCCGAAACCTGCGGCGGTGCCGGAATCAGTGCCGAAGTTGCCTGGGCGTTAGCGGCCAGCAACAGAGCCAACATCAGGGTGAGATAGAGAAATGCGGTCGAGAAGGGGATTCGTTGCGCCATAGTCAGTTACATCGTTATCAATGGGTGAAGGTGCAGCCGCCAGCGCGACCCCACACACGAGGGTTAAACTCTACTCGCGGCATCAGGGCAAGTCCACCAGATGCGCGCCGGAGTACCCAGCCTGTGACAGCTGCTGCAGCAGCCAGTTCAATGTGCGCGTGCCACTGAGCGGCCCCAGATGCACCCGGTACAGGGAACGGCCATCTCGTTCGGTATGCTGCACCCGCGCCGGTTCGTTGAGCAGCGTCTGCAGCTGGCCGGCCAGGGTTTCGGCACTGCCGGCGCTGCTCAGCGCCGCCACCTGCAGCATTCGGCCGGTGATCGCCGCCTGTTCGGCGGGCACACCGCTGCGTCCCTGCTCTGCGGTCATGCGCTGGCTGCCGGCGCTGATCGCTTCCACCTCGACCCGGGCCGTACCCTTGCCCAGCATGTCCAGGCGATAGGCGGCTGCATAGGAGAGGTCAATCACCCGGCCATCATGAAAAGGTCCACGATCGTTGACCCGCACCACCACCTGACGGCCGTTGTCCAGATTGGTAACACGCACATAGCTGGGCAGCGGCAGCGACTTGTGCGCTGCGCTCATCTGATACATGTCGTAGACCTCGCCGTTGGAGGTGGTGTGGCCATGAAACTTCTTGCCGTACCAGGAGGCAACCCCGCGCTGACGGTAACCCTCGGCGCTGGGCAGTACACTGTAACGCTTGCCCAGTACGGTATAGGGACTTTTGTTGCCCCAGCGACTCGGCGGCTCGGACCGCGGCACCGCATCCGGCACCCGCGACAGGTCCACGGCACCGTCCGGGCCGCGGTCCTGCTTCAGGCTGTAGCGACCGGCATTCTCTTCTTTGGACGCACAGCCTGACAATATCAGGCCGGCAGCCAATGCCAGAATCAACCAGGGTTTCATCTCAGGACTCCTGCGGGGTCTGCGGCTGGCGCGCATCCTTGATCGCCTGGCTCAGCTCATACACCGCCATGGCATAGAGGCGGCTGTGGTTGTAACGGGTGATGACATAGAAGTTGTGCAGCCCGAACCAGTAGTGTTCGCCATCATCCATGGTCAATTCCATCAGCGAGGCAGGCTGCTGCAGATCCAGATCCTTGCGCGTAGCGATGCCGCGCTCGGCCCACTGCGCCAGCGTCACGTCCGGCTTGAGAGCGGCATTGAACCAGCTCGGATCCGCCTCGCCGTTGATCACCACATTGGAGCGTACCGGCTCGCCGGCTTTCCAGCCATGCTCCTTGAAGTAATTGGCCACACTGCCGATGGCATCCACTTCGTTGGTCCAGATATCGCGCTTGCCGTCACCGTCAAAGTCGACGGCGAAGTTGCGAAAGCTCGACGGGATGAACTGACCATAGCCCATGGCACCTGCATAGGAGCCCAGCGGCTGACTTGGATCCAGCTGCTCTTCACGCGCCAGTTGCAGGAACTGCACCAGCTGACCACGGAAGAAATCGGCTCGTTTCGGATAGTCAAAGCCCAGCGTCGCCAGGGCATCCAGCACCCGGTAGCGCCCCATGATGCGGCCGTAACGGGTCTCGACACCGATAATGGCGACAATGATCTCCGCCGGTACACCGTAGGTGTCTTCGGCACGCTGCAATGTTGCCTCATGTTTGTCCCAGAAGGCCTGGCCCTGTTCGATTCGGCGCGGCTCCACAAAGATCTTGCGGTACTCACCCCAGGTCAGGCGACGTTCTGCCGGGCGGGAAATCGCCTCCAGTATCGACTCCTGACGCCTGGCCTTGGCCAGCACGGCACGCACTTCTTCAGCTTCGAACCCTTCAGCCGCCAGTTGCTCGACCACCTCATCTGCCAGCGGATGGCTGTCATAGCCGCCGGCAGCCCAGACAGTGCCGGCCGTCATCAACGAACCGGCCAGCAGCATACGTCCCAGAGTCTTGCGCATTCCTATCTCCATCATCGAGTCAGCATCTGCCGGTGGGTACTGATCGACATCAGCACGCCGAAACCGGCCATCAGGGTTACGATCGAGGTGCCGCCATAACTGATCATTGGCAGCGGAACACCCACCACCGGCAGCAGGCCGGTCACCATGCCAATATTGACGAACACATAGACGAAAAACGTCAGTGTAATACTTCCCGCCAGCAAGCGGGAGAAGCTGTCCTGGGCTCTGGCCGCAATAATCAGCCCGCGGGCGATGATCATCAGATAGATACCGAGCAGAATCAGCACGCCCGTCATGCCCAGCTCTTCACCGATCACCGCGATGATGAAATCGGTATGGGACTCGGGCAGAAAATCGAGCTGCGACTGGGTGCCCTGCAGCCAGCCCTTGCCGGGCAGGCCTCCGGAGCCGATGGCCGTCTTCGACTGGATGATGTTCCAGCCCGAGCCCAGGGGATCACTTTCCGGATCCAGGAACGTCAGCACCCGCTGGCGCTGATAGTCTCTCATCACCGCCCAGAGCGCCGGCAGGGCCGCACCGGCCAAACCCAGGGCGATGAAAATCCAGCGCCAGTACACACCGGACAACAGAATAACAAACACACCTGACGCGGCGATTAACAGCGAAGTCCCCAGATCCGGCTGCTTCATGATCAGCACGGTGGGAATCGCCAGCAGTACCAGGGTGCTGAGCAGATGCTTGAACGTCGGCGGCAGCTGTTCCCGGGTCAGCCAGGCGGCGACCATCATCGGCAGTACCAGTTTCATGATCTCCGAGGGCTGGAAGCGGAACCCGGGCAGTTCCAGCCAGCGCTGCGCACCCTTGGCCCCCACGCCGAACAGCAGCACGGCGACCAACAGGCCGACCCCGGCCAGATAGCCCCAGGGTGCCAGCCGGCGGAAAGTTCGCGGCTGAAACTGGGCAAGGAAGATCAAGCCTGCAAAGCCCGCCCCCATACGTACCGCCTGACGCAGCACATAGCCCGTATCCTGTCCCGAGGCGCTGTAAAGTACGAACAGGCCAAAGCCACACAGCAGCAACAGCAGTGACAACAGCCAGGCATCCAGATGGGTGAAGTGCCAGAGTCCGGTGGGACGCTGCAGATGCAGGTTGCTGCCCGGCATGGTGCGCTGGAAGTCGCGATGACTCATTCGTCCTCCTTGAGGTCGTTGCGGTAATCACCCAACAGCCAGGCGTCCATCACTTCACGGGCGATGGGGGCCGCCGTTGAGGAACCGCCGCCGCCATTTTCGACCACCACCGCCAGGGCAATTTTCGGATCGTCCACCGGCGCAAAGGCGACAAAGAGCGCATGATCGCGATGACGCTCTGCCAGTGCTTCGGCGTCATATTCTTCATCCTGAGCGATGCCGACTACCTGCGCCGTACCGGTCTTGCCGGCAATACGATACTGAGCCCCCTCGGCCGAACGTCGGGCCGTGCCCTGACTGCCATGCATCACCGACACCATGCCACCGATCACCTGATCCCAATGGGCCGGATTTTTCAGCACCACATCCGCCGGTTTTTCCTTGCGGTTGAGCATGGGGGCGTAAGGTTGAGGATCACCCACACCTTCAGGCAGCACGCCCTGCAGCATGCGTGGCTGCACCCAACCACCGCGGTTGGCCATGACGGCCGTGGCCGTCGCCATCTGCAGCGGCGTCATCACCAGAAAACCCTGGCCGATACTCAGGTTGATCGAATCCCCCGGATACCAGGGCAGGCGGTGACTGCCCTGCTTCCACTCACGTGACGGCAGGAAGTTGGTCAACGCCTCCGGCTGGTCAAGGCTGGCATCCTGACCGACACCGAATTTGCCCAGCATCTCCGACATGGGATCGACTCCCATTTTGTGGCCGGTTTCGTAGAACCAGACATCACAGGACTGGGCCAGCGCCAGATCCAGATCCACATGGCCATGACCCCAGCGTTTCCAATCACGGTATCGGCGACCGTTCTGGGTGATCTGGTAGAAGCCGGGATCCCAGACCTTGTCCTTGGCGGTAATGGTATTGCTCTCCAGCGCCGCCAGCGCGATCACCGGCTTGATGGTCGAGGCCGGCGGGTAGCTGCCGCGCAGGGAACGATTGAACAGCGGTAGATCCGGCGAGTTGCGCAGCGCATTGTAGTCGGTGGTGGAAATGCCGGTGACGAACAGGTTGGGGTCATAGCTCGGGGTGCTGACCAGTGCCAGAATCTCGCCACTCGCAGGCTCTATCGCCACCACCGATGCACGCCGTCCCTCAAGCAGGCTTTCGGCAAACTGCTGCAGACGCAGATCCAGGCTCAGCTGCAGATCCAGCCCCGGCACCGGATCCTGGCGCTCGAGTACACGCAGTATGCGACCACGGGCGTTGGTTTCCACCTTCTGCAGACCGACCTGCCCATGCAGCACATCTTCATAGAATTTTTCGATGCCGAGCTTGCCGATGTAATGGGTGGCAGCGTAGTTCTGCGGATCCACCTGCTCCAGCTCGCGCTCGTTGATGCGGCCCACATAGCCCAGCGCGTGCACCAGCGAGGCGCCGTGAGGATAGTGACGGATCAGGTCCGCTTCCACCTGCACGCCGGGCAAACGATGGTAGTTGAGCGATATGCGGGCGATTTCCTCTTCGCTCAGGCCGAAGCGCAGCGGCACTGTTTCATAGGGACGACGGCGCTGGTTGAGACGCTTGCGAAAGCGTTCGACATCACGTTCATCCAGCTCGATCAGTGCTGCCAGCTCGGCCAGGGTCGCATCCAGGTCGCGCACCTCTTCCTTGAGCAGGGTCAGACTGAAGTTGGGCCGGTTATCGGCCAGCAAGACACCGTTGCGGTCGTAGATCAGCCCGCGGCGAGGCGCCACCGGCTGCAGCTGAACACGGTTGTTTTCCGAAATCGCGGCATAGCGCTCGTGCTCGACGACCTGCAGGTAATAGATGCGGCTGATCAGTACCAGCATCAGCAGCACCACGATCACAAACGCGATCACGGAGCGGTTGGTGAAGGTGATGCTCTCGCGGGAGTAGTCCTTTAAGCGCTCGAAGGGGGCCATACTGCGCAATTACTTGTGGTAGGGGTGGCCCTGGAGGATGCTCCAGGCACGGTACAACTGTTCCGCCAGCACTACACGCACCAGCGGATGCGGCAGGGTCAGCGCCGACAACGACCACTTCTGGTCGGCCTGCGCCAGACAGCGCGGGTCCAGACCATCGGGGCCACCGACCAGCAGACTGATATTGCGGCCATCCATGCGCCAGCCTTCGGCCTGTTCGGCCAGTTGTTCGGTGGACCAGGGACGTCCCTTTACATCCAGTGCCACCACACGGTCACCCTTGCCGATCGCCGCCAGCATGGCATCGCCTTCGCTGCGGATGGCACGGGCCAGATCGGCATTCTTGCCCCGGTGTCCCGGCGCAAGCTCGACCAGTTCCAGCTGAAAATCGGAGGGCAGACGACGGGCATACTCGTTGTAGCCCGCCTCGACCCAATCCGGCATGCGGTTGCCGACCGCTAGCAAACGGATACGCATGTTTCAGCCGTTACTCCGCTGTCACTTCGTCGGCATCGAACTGCCACAGGCGTTCCAGGTCGTAGAAACTGCGCGCATCGGGCATCATCACATGCACGATAACATCGCCCAGATCGACCAGAATCCAGTCGCCGCTGTTCTGGCCTTCGGTGCCCATGGGCTGCAGACCGGCTTCCTTGACCTTGTCCAGCACTTCCTGCGCCACCGACATCACATGACGTTTGGAGGTGCCGCTGGCAATCACCATGTAATCGGTGACGCTGGATTTGCCGCGCACGTCCAGTTCGGTGATATCACGTGCCTTCATGTCGTCCAGTGCGTTACGCACCAGTTCACGCAGTTGATCGATCTCCATCAGAGCCTTGTACCTTTTCAAGTAAAAACGTTAGTAAAAACCCGGTTAATGATAACCATAGAGTTTGTGTTGTTGGATATAGTGCCACACCGGTTCCGGCAGCAGGTAGCGTGGCGACTGCCCCTGGGCAATCAGCCGGCGGATCTGCGTGGCCGAAATGCCCAGTGGCGTCAATTCCTGAATATGCACACGGCCGGCAGGCTGCTGCAGCAGTTCACTGACTTCGCTTGCCTGATGCCTGCGGGTAAAGTCTGCAAGCCGGGCATCGCTGCCGGTACCTTCATAGCCGGGCCGCGCCAGTACCAGAATATGGGCGTAGTCCAGAAAGGATTGCCACTCATACCAGCCGGGCAGCGTCTGGTAGGCATCCATGCCCATGGTCATGATGATCGGGCAGCTTTCGCCCCGCTCCCGACGCAGTGCCTGCAGCGTCAGCAACGAATAGGAGGGCTCATCCGATTCGATTTCACGCGCATCGGCACAGAGTGCCGGTTCGTCCCGCACCGCCAGCTGGACCATAGCCAGACGCTGTTGCGGCGTGCAGCCGGGCTGGTCACGGTGCACCGGTGCGCCGGAGGGGATCAGGCACACCTGATCGACCCCCAGCCACTGCTTGAGTTCCAGTGCCGTGCGCAGATGACCGTTATGAACAGGGTCAAAGGTCCCGCCCATGAACACCAGCGGTTGCATCAAACGCGAACCTGACCGTCGCCCAGCACGACATACTTCTCGGAGGTCAGCCCTTCGAGACCCACGGGGCCGCGGGCATGGATCTTGTCGGTGGAGATGCCAATCTCGGCACCCAGACCGTACTCAAAGCCATCGGCAAAGCGCGTGGAAGCGTTGACCATCACCGAGCTGGAATCCACTTCGCGCAGGAAGGCGCGCGCCTTGGTGTAATTCTCGGTAATGATGGCATCGGTGTGGTGCGAGCCGTGGCGATTGATGTGCTCAATCGCCTCGGCCATGTCTGCCACTACCTTCACCGCCAGAACCGGTGCCAGATATTCGGTATCCCAGTCCTCGTCGGTGGCGGCATTGATGCCGGGCAGAATCGCCCGCGTCTGTTCACAGCCACGCAGCTCAACGCCCAGCTGATTGTAGTGCTCGGCCAGTTCCGGCAGCATCTCGCTGGCCACGGCAGCATCCACCAGCAGGGTTTCCATGGTGTTGCAGGTGCCGTAGCGGTGCGTCTTGGCATTGATGGCGATGTTCAGCGCCTTGCTCTTGTCCGCTTCGGCATCGATATAGACATGACAGATACCGTCCAGATGCTTGATCACCGGCACCCGTGCATCGGTGGAGATACGCTCGATCAGCCCCTTGCCGCCACGCGGCACGATGACATCGACATATTCCGGCATGGCGATCAGACGGCCCACGGCCTCACGGTCGGTGGTTTCCACCACCTGCACCGCCTCCTGCGGCAGACCCGCCGCTTCCAGCCCCTGACGGATGCAGGCGGCAATTGCCTGGTTGGAATGGATCGCCTCGGAACCGCCGCGCAGGATGGTGGCGTTGCCGGACTTCAGGCACAGACTGGCGGCTTCACAGGTCACGTTGGGACGGGATTCGTAAATGATGCCGATCACGCCCAGCGGCACGCGCATCTTGCCCACCTGAATGCCGGACGGACGGTAGTTCATGTCACGGATACCGCCGATCGGGTCCGGCAGTGCAGCCACCTGGCGCAGGCCTTCGATCATGCCGTCGATACGCGCCGGTGTCAGCTCGAGACGGTCAAGCATGGCGGCATCCAGGCCTTTCTCGCGGCCATTCTGCATATCCTGTACATTGGCTTCCGCCAGTGCGGCACGACTGGCATCGATGGCATCGGCCATGGCGGCCAGTGCCTTGTTCTTGCTGGCGGTATCGGCACGCGCCATCAGCCGGGAAGCGGCGCGGGCACGCTCCCCCAATTCGGTCATGTACGTTTCTACATTCATCTCATCTATCCGGCTCGATGATTTTAGCGGTACAGTATAACCTTAACCTGGATCAAAGGTCTTTGAGATCCATGCATATTCACCAACACTGTGCCTGCCACAGGGATGTTGCTATTATCCGACGTCAACCTGAACATCTGCCTGCTTCAGATGTGGAGCCCCGATGAAGCCGACAGCCGACACCTCTGCCCCCCTTTCACTGCCCCTGCGCACGCTGGTGTTCCTGTTTCTGCTACTGCTGCTTGGCCTGCTGCTGGGCGGTACCTTCGAGTACCTGCGGCTGCAGGAAAGAGCCAGTGAGCAAGCCAGCGAAGTCAGTCTGGCCTTCGGTCGCAGCAGCGCCATCCTGATTCAGCCGCTGGTGCTGTCCGATGACCGCATCAGCCTCAATTACCTGCTCAACGAACTGGCTCGCCAGCCGCTGATCAATGGCCTGCGCCTGACCGCTCCCGACCAGACCCTGATCGCACTGGCCGGCGATCCTCAGGGACGCATGCACACGCTGGAACTGGTGCAGAGCGAGGTCCCCCTCGGTCAGCTCACCGTGTGGAGTAATGCCGATATCTTCAGCGCCCCGCTGCGGGCACAGCTGTTCGAAGTTGGCCTGCTGCTGGCACTGACGCTGGGACTGACAGCCCTGCTGCTGGTGCTCAGTCTCAGACGCAATCTGCCGCTGCCGGCTGCCGGCGAGCCCAGTTTTGCCGAAATCAAGGCCGCGTTCGAACAGCCCCGTGAAAGCGACCGCATCCCGGAATTTGACTTCAGCAAGGACAGCGAGCCTGCGCCAAACACAGCGCCACGCGCCACGCCCCCTGCCCCTCGTACTGAGGCTGAGCACCCGTCAGCCCC
>CAYMHL010000003.1:0-11061 GCA_964390205.1 uncultured Marinobacterium sp. | reverse complement strand
AAATACCACCGCTGACGCTGACGAAAGGGACTGGGACAGGGATCAGTTGGATAACGACGAACTGGTATCGCTGCTCAAGCCCGAACGCAGCAGCGATCTTATTCCCCGTTTCACGCCGCGCACGCACGAAACCGACATTTTGCCGGAAGAAAACCTGCCGGAAGACAGCAGCGAAGCCTGGGCATCCGACAGGGCACCGGCACCGGCCGCCACTGCAGCCTTGGGCATAAGCGCTGTTCCCAAGGACACGGCAGAAGATGACTTCAGCATTGATGAGCGGGTCGACGCGCGCACCAGGCCGATGCCGTTCAGCCAGGATGAACCTTTCGGACTCTACCCCTTCGAGCAGGAGCTGGAACTGACGCTGGCGGCGGAAGAGGCCGGCTACCTGCTGCTGATCGACACGCGCAGCGCCCATTCCGACAATGTGGATGAAGATGAGCGCGACCAGCTGCTGCGCAACTACCGGACGCTGGCCAATTCGGCCGCGCGCATCTACAGCGGCGAGATCAGCACGCTGAAGGACGGCAACCTGCGCATCCTGTTCGCCGACGGCGATGACAAGGACAGCCACGGCATCAATGCCCTCTGCTGCGCCATGCTGTTCACCTGGCTTTACAAACAGTACAACCAGCGCCAGATTCGCGCCTTCCGCCCGGTGATGAACCTGCACATGGCACTGGTACGCGGTGCCGCCGAGCGCATCGACCGCATGCAGGAGGAAGCCCACTTCCTCACGCGCACCACGCAGAGCAATGAGCTGATCAGCCATACGGCGCTGACCGAGGCACCGCTGCTCAAGGAAATGCTGCTGCATAAAGCCGATATTCGACGGGAAGATGAGGACAAGGTGCTGATTTTGAGCATCAGTGAAGCCTATCAGACCCTGCTGGAGAAACAGGCGCGCCACCTGCTGGGCAAGCTGGAAGAGCGCGAAGGGACATCCAATCCTGGCCTGCAATGAGCGTGCGGTTACAACGCCTGAACTCAGGCGTTGTAACCGCCCAACAACAGCCGTGATCAGCTGCTGATCACCTCCAGGCTGTCCACCTTCTGGTAGCCGCGCGGCAGCTTGTTGCCGCGACGCCCGCGCTCACCGCGATAATGATCCAGCTCGGCCCCCTTGAGCTTGAGGTGCTGGCGACCGGCATTGACCACCAGAGTATCGTCCGGGTTCAGCAGGATCACCTGTGTCATCAACTCCTCGCGCGTGGCGGCTCGCGCTGTCGGTATGTTGATCACCTTGTTGCCCTTGCCGCGTGCCAGCTCCGGCAGCTCTGCCACCGGGAACACCAGCAGGCGTCCTTCGCTGCTCACCGCGGCCAGCAGGGCATCATCGCCCGGCACCAGCACCGGCTGCAGTACTTTCGCCCCTTTGGGCAGGGTCAGAGCCGCCTTGCCGTTCTTGGTCTTGCTGGTCAGCTGATCGATGCGGGTGACAAAGCCATAACCGGCATCGGAGGCCAGCAGCACCGCATCGCTGTCTCGGCCACAGACCAGCGCATCCACCATGGCGCCTTTGGGCAGGCTGATGTGACCGGTCACCGGCTCACCCTGTCCTCGGGCCGAGGGCAGCTTGTGCGTTTCCAGGGTATAGCTGCGCCCGGTGGAATCGAGCAGGACGCAGGGCTGATTCATCCGCCCCGGACTGGCCAGCTTGAAACCGTCGCCGGACTTGTAGCTCAGGCCACCGGCATCGATCTCATGTCCCTTGGCGGCGCGGATCCAGCCCTGCTTGGACAGCACCACGGTGACCGGATCGGCACTGAGCAGATCCTTCTCGCTGAACGCCTGCGCCTCCTGACGCTCCTTCAACGGTGAGCGGCGTGCGTCACCAAACTCCTCGGCGGTGGCTTCGATCTCTTCACGGATCAGCGTACGCATGCGTTCATCGGACCCCAGGGTTTCTTCCAGCCACTGACGTTCCTCGTTGAGTTCGTCCTGCTCGCCGCGAATCTTGAACTCTTCCAGACGGGCCAGATGACGCAGCTTGAGGTCCAGAATTGCATCGGCCTGAACGTCGCTCAGCTCGAAGCGGCGCATCAGTTCCTCTTTCGGCTTTTCCTCCTCGCGGATGATGGCGATCACCTCGTCGATATTGAGGTAGGCCACCATCAGGCCTTCAAGGATATGCAGGCGATCACGGACCTTCTGCAGACGGTATTCGAGGCGGCGCCGCACTACACTGGTGCGCCAGCTCAGCCACTCGACCAGAATCTGGCGCAGATCCTTGACCTGGGGACGGCCGTCGATGCCAATCATGTTCAGGTTGACGCGGTAGCTGCGTTCCAGGTCGGTGGTAGCGAACAGATGCGCCATCAGCTGTTCGCAGTCGATCCGGTTGGAGCGCGGCACCACCACCAGACGGGTGGGATTTTCGTGGTCGGACTCGTCACGCAGGTCGCTGACCATCGGCAATTTCTTCTGCTGCATCTGTGCCGCGATCTGCTCCAGCACCTTGGCACCGGACACCTGTGCCGGCAGTGCGGTGATGACGATCTCGCCATCCTCGCGCTGCCAGAGAGCACGCATGCGGAAACTGCCCTTGCCGCTGGTGTAGAGCTTTTTCAGTTCCACAGCCGGGGTGATGATCTCCGCTTCTGTGGGCATGTCCGGCCCCGGAATCAGCGCGCAGATGTCATCCAGCGTCGCACCGGGGTTGTCCAGCAAATGGCAGCAGGCGGCCGCCACTTCACGCAGGTTGTGCGAGGGAATATCCGTGGCCATGCCCACGGCGATGCCGGTACCGCCGTTCAGCAGCACATTGGGCAGTCGGGCCGGCAGCACTTCAGGTTCATCCAGAGTGCCATCGAAGTTGGGCACCCAGTTGACCGTACCCTGCCCCAGTTCCTTGAGCAGCACCTCGGCGTAAGGCGCCAGTCTGGACTCGGTATAGCGCATGGCCGCGAAGGACTTGGGATCGTCCGGCGAACCCCAGTTGCCCTGACCGTCCACCAGCGGATAACGATAGCTGAACGGCTGTGCCATCAGCACCATCGCCTCATAACAGGCGGAGTCGCCGTGAGGGTGGAACTTGCCCAGCACATCACCCACGGTACGGGCAGACTTTTTGTATTTGGCCGTGGCCTTGAGTCCCAGCTCCGACATCGCATAAACGATGCGGCGCTGTACCGGCTTCATGCCATCGCCCAGATGCGGCAGGGCACGGTCAAGAATGACGTACATGGAGTAGTCCAGATACGCCTTTTCGGTGAAATCGCGGAGTGACAGCTGTTCGGTATCGCCGTCAAAGGTGGTTTCTACACTCATCAACTCATCCTTGCACGAAAGCGTTCCAAGCCAGGCCCGACGCCAATTGCGGATAGGGCCGCAGTATGCCAGCTTGATACAAAAAGCGCATCCCGACTGCTCCCGCCCGACAGGTTTTGCGTATAGGATGGAAGGACAACAGAAATAACAGAGGGGCCTGCCATGTCGACCGACAACAATCGCCTGCTGCTGGAGCTGGACCGCTACCGCCGCGAGATCAACCGCGAATTGATCAATCCGCGCTTTCCCGAACTCAAACTGGAAGATCTCAAACCGGTGCTGACCATGGTTGCCCATGCCCGCGCTGATTATGTTGCCCAACTGCTGGAACTGGCCGACAGTGGCAACGGCCAACCGCCGGCACCGGAGCAGATCGCCGCGCTCAAGCGCAGCCGGGAAACCTTTGACGAGTTGGTCGCAGCGGTCAACGCGCTGGAAAGCTTGATCTCGCGTGACTACCTGGACGTCCAATCTTCACAGGGGGGGCGATGAAAACACTGCTTCTGCTGGCCATGCTGCTGGTCGCGCCGTTGGCCGAGGCACAGCCACCACACCCGCTGGAAGGGCGCATCTGGGCCGTGGAATCGGCCACTTTTGTCTCTCAAGAAACGCTGTTCGACCACCTGCCAAACGGCGGCTGGCTGATACTGGGTGAGCAGCACGACCACCCGGAGCACCATCGCATCCAGACCGACTGGATCAATGCCCTGGCTGATCGCGGCCGGCTGGGAGCGGTGGCACTGGAGATGGCCGACACCAAGCAACAACCGCTGCTGGACCAGGCCCTGGGAGAGGGCAAGACGATCAGTGCCGAGGCACTGAACTGGCAACCGGGCTGGCCCTGGTCGCTCTATGGTGAAGTGGTCACCACTGCACTGGACCGGGCAAGCGCCGTGGTCGCTGCCGATCTGCCCCGCGAGGCGCAGCGTTTGGCCTATCGTGAAGGTGCGCCCGAAGGTGACCTGGGTGACGCTCATGCGGACTTCATGCGCGAGCTGCTGTATGAGAGTCACTGCGGACAGCTGCCGCACAGTGCACTGGATGGCATGCGTCAGCTGCAGCTGGCTCGGGATCAGCAGATGGCCAAAGTGCTGCAGCAATATGCCGACCCGACCCGCACCGGCGTCATGCTGACCGGCAACATCCACGCCCGTCGCGATCTGGGCATTCCGCGCTGGCTGGAGCGACCCATGATCAGCGTGCTGATGATCCCGGCCGATGGCAGCGAGAATCCGATCGACTATATGCCGGACGGACTGCCCGACCAGCCGGTGGCCGATTACCTGCTGTTCACCAGCACCCTGGCAGACAAGGACTACTGCGCCGAATTTGAGGCCCGCAAGGATTAACTGGCGGTTAACGTGTCGGCATCAGCGGCAACAGCCCCTCTTCCTCGACCCGAACCGGCCAACGCAGACCACCGCCGTCAAGCTTGGCTTCGACCCGGTAGTCCAGCGACTCCACCTGAGGCGCATTCATCAGCTCGGTGAGCAGGCGAATGCTGCCAAACAGCGCCGGCGTGGCACTGACTTCGATCGCCTGATCGGCATAACCGGCCACCGTCGGCAAGTCACGGGCCACGCCGCTGAGTACACGCTGATCCTGCAGGTAGAGGTTATAGCTGATACCCTCCAGGCTCAGGCTCTGACGGTTGGGGTTGATCACCCTCAGGCCGATCAGAAACTGAGGCACCGCACCGCGGCTGGAAGGATCCAGACGCACGCCGGTCACCTCCAGCCGGGGTTCTTCGTAGCCCGGTTGCAGCCCGGCACAGCCGGACAGCAGTACGCCCAACAACAGCAAACAGAAAGTATGAAATCGAAGCCGCATCAGCGTTCCCCTTGTCGAATGTGTTTGCCATTGAAAGTGGCCCTGCATGAAGCTTAGCTGAACTCGAACCGATTGACGCTGTCGACCCTGAACTCGAATGCTGTGCCCACTCCGGCAGACAATGCCGAATACTGAAGGAGTTTTGTCATGCAATCCCTGGCTCTGGGGCCCTTTGCCCTGTCCGTCGATCGTCTGTTGATTCTGCTGGCCGTGCTGGCAGCGCTGTTTGCCGGCTGGATCAGCAGCCGTCGGGGCGGGCGTAACCCTGAACCGGCCCTGCTGACTATTCTGCTGGTCGGTATTGTCAGCGCACGGCTGGGATTTGTACTGCGCTACCGCGAGGATTATCTGGCTGATCCGCTGCAGATCATCGATATCCGTGATGGCGGCTTCTGGCTGCTCAGCGGGGCTGTTGGCGGTGCCGTCTGCGCACTGGTGTACCTCTGGCGCCAGCCGGATCGACGTCGCTCACTGAGTATTGCGTTGCTCACCGGCTGTCTGGTCTGGGCCAGTACCGCCATCCCGCTGGCGCAGCTGCAGCGCAATACTCAGGCTTTGCCCGACATGACGCTGCTGCTGCCGTCCGGCGAGCCGGTCAACCTGCGTGACTATGCCGGCAAACCGATCGTACTCAATGTCTGGGCCACCTGGTGCCCGCCCTGCGTGCGTGAAATGCCGGTGCTGGAACAGGCCCAGCATGATTATCCACAGGTGCAATTCCTGTTTGCCAATCTGGGTGAAGACGCCGTCACTGTGGACAACTTTCTGCAGCGGCTGGATGTAAAACTGGAGCATGTCTTGCTGGATCAACAGAACCAGCTGGGATTGCACTACGGTTCTCGCGGCCTGCCCACCACGCTGTTCATCGATGCCGAAGGACAGCTGCAGGACACCCATCTGGGCGAGCTGTCGTTGGCCAGCCTGAAAGACCGGCTGGCCGGCATTACCTCGAATCAGCTGCCCCAGTAACGCACATTGCCGGTGTCGATATGAACAAAATTGGAACCGGTGTAGAGGCCGACACCGCCTACCTTGGCATCACAGGCAAGACGGTGGAGCTCCTTCAGCGGGGTTCCGGGCAGACGGATATCCAGCGCCTTGCCCTGCATGTGCAGACTCTTCTTGGCGACACCGCTGCTGCGGGCACCCAGTTGAGCATTGGTCTTGGGTGAACGGTAACCGGAGATGATCTGGAAGGGGTTGGGGTTGCCGGTCTGCTGCTGCAGTCGGTGCAGCAGGTCCAACAGTTTGGGGTCGATCGGGTGTACGTCACCGGTGCGAAAATCACGCAGCAGGTAGTTGATATCCGCCAGGCTGGCGCTGAGGTACTGACCTTCGGCCCAGTAAGTGGTGCTCAGCTGCTCGCCGGTGTGCAGGTGGTCAAACTTCAGTTCGCGACCAAACAGCGGACGTATGTTGGCCTGGGCAACCGGCAGGTGCAACAGAGCGGCGGAACCGGCCAGCCCTTTCAACAGGCTGCGGCGCTGACGGCATTCGGGTTCGCGGGTTTCGGTCCGAGGACGGCGGCGTGGGGTCAACAACATGAAAAAACCTCAACTGAATCAACAACTGTATAAAATTCGGACAAGAAGTGATCGAATTTTACCCTGATTCAGTGATCCTGACTACTTTTTGAGCAGTTTTTGTGCCAACTGTACCACTTCTGCAACCGGCATGTCCGGCGGTGCCCCCAGCGCATCAATCAGACGGGCATCCAGCCCATAGATGTCGGGGTGGTAGTAAGCCTGCCCCGCTTCATCGACCCAGGCGGTCAGATACACAAGGTATACCGGCAGACTTGCTTCCAGCGCCCGGTAACGGGTCTGTTCACCGCTCATGGCCGCTTCCAGCGACTCATCCCCCAGGAGTATCTGTGCCAGCTGCTCGATCTCCTGCACCCGGATGCAGCCGGAACTGAACGCCCGTGACGGCGACTCGAACAACGACTGCTGCGGCGTGTCATGCAGGAAAATGCTGTGCGGATTGGCCATGCCGAAACGGATCTGACCCAGACTGTTCAGCGGCCCGGGGCGCTGACGCAGCAGGTAATTGAAGTTACCGCGATTGACCGCCGACCAGTCCACCGAATGGCTGGCGATGGGTCGCCACTGCCCATCCTGCCGCTCGAGCACCTCTATGCCCAGGCGGTCGAAATAGTCGGGATCCCGGCGCTGTTTCGGCACCAGGTCTTCCACCGCCAGACGAAAAG
Organism: uncultured Marinobacterium sp.; assembly: GCA_964390205.1. GTDB lineage: Bacteria > Pseudomonadota > Gammaproteobacteria > Pseudomonadales > Balneatricaceae > Marinobacterium. Next base: position 3,752 of record CAYMHL010000003.1, on the reverse strand, counting down.
GCACTGTCCAGGGCGGGTTCAGAATCAGGCGGTCAACCTCAGCCATGAAGGACAAACTGGGACGCCCCGGCCGACCACTGATGATGGCATGACGTTGCACCAGTTGCCCCTGCTCCACCAGATCCAGATTGAAAGCGGCGGTGCGCACCAACAGATAGCGCTCACCCAGCGGCTGCGGCAGTGCTCGCCAGCGCATCAGGTTGGCGCGCACCTGCTGCAGTCGGTCCGTCGGACTGAGCTGCATTCTGGCACGGGTGTCGGGCCCGAAGATACCGTCGACCTTGAGTCCCTGGTTCTGCTGATAGCGGCGCACGGCGTCGGCTACGGCAGCAGTGTACAGATCCGCCTCTTCAAGGGAGCTGTCGGCGGCGTTGAGCAGGCCTTCGCCAATCAGCCAGTTGCGCAGCTCGGCCACCGCCGCACGCCGGTCGCCGACCCGCAGCAGCCCGTCCGGCAATATCGGTGGCTGATAGGCCTGTTGCGCCTCGGCTGCCAGTGACCCATAGAGTTTGACCATTCGCCGGTATTCATCCGCTGCGGGCAGCAGACCATTGAGCAGCTGATCGACACTCAGGCCCTGATCAAGCTGTTGCAGCAATGCGATCGGATCCAGGGTTTTCGGCGGCAATCGCCACAGGGGGTCGATCCGGCTCATGTCCAATCGGCTGCCGGACAGATCCAGCGCCAGCTGCATGAAGGCATGGCTCATCAGCAGATCGTTCAACAGTGCTTCACTGCTCAACCCGGGTGCCGCCTGTGAGGTCACCGCCGCCTCGGGCAAGGTCAGGCGCCCAAGCCCATAATCACGGGGATCCAGGCCATGATGGTAGGACAGGGCAATCCAGGCGCTCAGCTGGCGACGCCGTTCAACCAGGGCTTCCCCCTGAGTATCGGACCAGAGCAACTGCCAGCCACGCTGCTCATACAACTGCTGCAGCTCATCCCAACGGGTAATGTTGACACCGGGCAGAGTGCCCTGACGCCCGGCTGCCAGCATCTGCTGCAGCGGCACCTGCGACGGCGCAATCTCTGCATTTGCCGTCAGTGAATAAAGCAGCAGGGGCAACACTGCTGCGGTCATTCTGCGCCCGAACCAAGCCGGCATATTTCCTCCGCTATATTCTACTGCCTTCACTATAGCCTGTTTCGACTTGATGGTATGCTCTGAAGCCCTTTGCAAGCGCCTGACCAGGTGGCGGTCGCTGCAAGTTGACATAACCCGAGTACGATGGAGAAAAGGATGCAAAAGTGGATAGGTGCGGGTGTATTGGTCGCGGCTGCGGGCGCGGGCCTGGCATGGCAGCAGGGCTGGTTTGACGGCGGAGCGGCGCCACTGACTGCCTATGTACCAGCCGATACCGTTCTGTATGTGGGCGGACAGGCCGATGCGGATCAGGCTGAGCAGCTGCGCAAGCTGCCGTTGATGGCCAATTCCCAGTTTCAGGCCAAACAGCTGCTCGCCGAACTGGAACGCAGCAATCGTCGTCAGACCCCGCAGAGTCAGTTTGCCCTTAACCTGTTCGCGGACTTCATCCGCAATGCCAACACCTACGGCGACATGGTCGAGCATTACGGCATCGATCTGACCCATCCCCAGGCGCTTTACATGGACGGCATGGTGCCCGTGCTGCGCTTCGGGCTGAAGGATGAAGCCGCCTTCTGGCAGGTACTGGACCAGGCCTCTGCCGACAGTGGCCTGCAGCCGCGTGAAGAGAGTATCGGCGGCACAACAGTGAAGATCTGGCGCCTGAACCCGCAGGAGGACAAGGCACTGGAGCTGGCCGTCAATGTGCGTGATGGCGTGGCCACCCTCACCGCTTTCCACTTCCTCGACCAGGATGCCGATCGGCAACAGCGCCTGGCACTGACCAAACCGGCACAGTCACTGGCGGACAGCGGTGAACTGGCGCAGCTGCAGAAGACCTACAAGTTCGATGACAGCATGCAGGCGTTGCTGCACTTCCAGCGTCTGGCCCAGGGCTTGCTGCAGCCGGAAAGCAACAGCTTTGGTCAGGATCTGAGCGCCCTGTTCAAGGCCCAGAACGAACCCCTGCCCGGCAGCCGGATGGATGCGGCCTGCCGTGACGAGGCACTGAACCTGATTGCGCAGGTACCGCGTCTGGTGGCCGGCAACACCTACAGCCGCAGCGGCAAGACACTGGAGGTACAGAGCCGGTCGGTGCTGGAACTGACCAATACCGAACTGGTCAAGACCCTCTCGTCCATGCGTGGCCATATCCCGGGCCACGTTGCCCATTCCGATGGCCAGATTCTGGGCTTCGGTACCGGTCTGAATATCGACAACCTGGTGCCCGCCGCCACCACCCTGTTCAACTCACTGACTGCCTACGAGTCCAACTGTCGTGAAATCCAGCGCATGCAGCGCAACCTGAGCGGTGCCAACCCGGCCATGATGGCGATGTTTACCGGCATGGTGCAGGGTGCCCAGGGCGCAGGTTTCTCGCTGTATGACCTTAAACTGGATGGCAACAGCCCGATTCCGAGCAGTTATGACTTCCTGTTCAGCATTGCCACCAGCAACCCGCAACCGCTGCTGGGCATGCTGTCCATGTCGCCCTTTGGCCGCCAGGTACAGATTCCTACCGATGGCAGCCTCACCGATGTGGATCTGTCCTTTATCGCCCCGGGCCTGAGCCTCAAGGCCGGTGTGCAGGGCAACCACCTGGTCGCTTTCGCCGGTGACAAGGCACAGCAGGCCGTGGACAAGCTGAAGGACGAATCCCTGGAGCCCAATGGCCTGACCCGTCTTTCGGCCGACTATGGTCGTTTTGCCGATCTGATCGACGCCATTCCGCCCCAGGTCATGAGTGAAGTGGATGCCGGCATGTCCCGCAACGGTTGCGTGGCCCAGGCCCAGCTGTCGCACATGCTGCGCAGTCAGGGCGCCAGCATCGACTATGGCCTGGATATCGCCGAACAGGGCGTGAGCGCCGACCTGGCCATGACTCTGGACACCTCGGCCAACGCGCCGATTGATCCGGTCGGCCAGTACTACCTGACCGATCTGACCTACGACTGCAAGGTGGGTGAACCCTGGGGCGAAGAAGAGCTGCGCGCCGACAACACCGGTAGTTACCGCTACGCTGCCGACGGCTGTGACCAGTACCGCTCCGAATATACCTGGCGTCAGGAAGGCAACCTGCTGACCATTGAAGCCACCCAGGCGGAAAGCCGTGACAGTTGCGAAGCCGAGTGGACAGAGGTCGATGGCAACAGCTATCAGTGCCAGCTGATGCCGGCCGAGAAGGGCTTCCGTTGCCTGCTCAGCGATGACGACCGGGAAAGCCTGCTCCACTTCGAACCCCGTTCGTAACCGCTTCTCAAGGTCAACTGACTGAAACAGAAACGCCGGGCAGTGCCCGGCGTTTTGCTGTGCATCAAACCCAGCTTTAAACTCGATTTTAAACGACGTCAGCCAGATTCCCCTTCTGCTCCAGCCAGCGCTTGCGGTCCGGCGAACGCTTCTTAGCCAGCAGCATATCCATGATTTCCATGGTGTCATCGCCAGTGTCCAGCGTCAGCTTGACCAGTCGACGGGTATCCGGCGACATGGTGGTTTCGCGCAACTGCAGCGGGTTCATTTCGCCCAGCCCCTTGAAACGCTGCACGCCGATCTTGGCATTCTTGCGCTCGGCCCGGATCCGCTCGATGATGCCATCCTTCTCGGCATCATCCAGGGCGTAGTACACCTCCTTGCCGAAATCGATGCGGTACAGCGGCGGCATGGCCAC
>CAYMHL010000002.1:8698-52704 GCA_964390205.1 uncultured Marinobacterium sp. | reverse complement strand
TCTTTTGGTTGATTGCTGTTTACACGCAGCAGCTAAACCCAAGTCCGATTTATCCGGGGCGTATTCAAATCGCCTTACGGCTTCTGCACTGACTGGCCCTTCGATGTTGTAGAATCGAGCTTATTTGTCAGGCGCTGCGCATGTCTTGCTTTACTCTTTCCCCCTCTGTTGCTGACATTACCCTCGATCCTGTTCCGAGCCGGTTTTTTGCCGCTTATGGCATACGCTTGTCTGTGTTGCGCCTGGATCGAACGGATGCAGCGATCAGCGGCAACAAATGGTTCAAGCTGCTGCCCGCGCTTGAGCAGGCTCAGCGTGATGGTCGGCCTGTGCTCAGTTTCGGCGGTGCCTGGTCCAACCATCTGCATGCGCTGGCGTATGCCGGTGATCGTTTGGGTATCCAGACCATTGGTGTGGTCAGGGGTGAGCCCGAGTATGCAGCCAATGCCATGCTCAGTGATGCCCGTCGCTGGGGCATGCAGCTGCACTTCGTGACGCGCGATGAGTACCGTCGTCGGCATGATCCCGCATACCACCGCTTGCTGCGCGAGCGCTTTGGTCAGGTCAGGATAATTCCCGAGGGTGGCAGCAATGCGGCGGCGGTCAGGAGTGTGCGGGATATCTGGCAGCTGCCGGCGCTGGCGCAGGCGGACTGTGATTATCTGGTGACGGCGGTGGGTACAGGTGGCACTCTGGCGGGGCTGGTGGCAGGGCGGCCGTCGGATGTCCGGGTACTGGGCGTTCCCGTGCTCAAGTATGATCAGCGCCTGCTGCAGGACATCGACACTCTGTTGGCGTCCGCAGGTGTGAGTGACGAGACGGGCTGGTCGTTGCTGCCTGATGGGCATCAGGGGGGCTATGCTCGCCTGTCGCCCGAGGCTGCGCGTACGCTGATGGAGGCCGAAAGTCGGATTGGCCTGGTGCTGGATCCCGTGTATACCCTAAAGGCGCTTATGGCGCTGATTCGTCATGTGCTCCATGCTGGCATTGAGCGTGATAGCCATGTCATTCTGTTGCATACCGGTGGCCTGCAGGGCCGTCGGGGTATGATGTCCAGATTGACGGCAATGGCCCCTGATTTTGTCGGGCCTCTGGCTCTATAATATTAATAATCATAAATACTCGGACTGGAGTGCGTGGCTAGGCATGGATAACTTTCGAAATATCGGTTTGATCGGGCGTTTGGGCAGCAAGGCCGTGATCGATACCCTCAAGGAACTGATCCGCTATCTGGATGACCGGGGCTTGAATGTCATTCTCGATCAAACCATTGCTGAAGTGATGCCGGGCCATGGGCAGCAGGTCTGCAAGCAAAAGATGATGGGTGAGATCTGTGATCTGGCGATCGTCGTAGGAGGTGATGGCAGTCTTTTGGGTGCTGCGCGCTCACTGGCACAGAGCAAGATCCCGGTATTGGGGATCAACAGAGGCAATCTTGGCTTCCTGACCGATCTGCCGCCGCAGGATTTCGAGGACAAGCTGGATCAGGTGCTTTCGGGCCGCTACACCGTCGATACCCGTTTCCTGCTGGACGTTGAGATCAAACGCAACGGTGAACCGGTGGGTGAAATGACAGCACTTAATGACTGTGTGCTGCACCCGGGCAAGGCTACGCGGATGATCCAGTTTGAACTCTATATTGAGGGACAGTTTGTCTACACGCAGAAGTCGGACGGCTTGATCGTTTCAACCCCGACGGGCTCCACAGCCTATGCGCTGTCCGGGGGCGGGCCGATCATGCATCCGAAACTGGATGCGCTGGTGCTGGTGCCAATGTTCCCGCACACCCTGTCCAGTCGACCGATTGTGGTCGATGGCAACAGCGAGTTGAAACTGGTGATCAGTGAGGAGAACAAGACCTATCCGTCGATCTCCTGTGATGGTCAGCTCAATCATAGTCTGGCACCTGGAGACAGCATCACCATACGCAAGAAGTCCCACAAACTGAAACTGCTGCATCCGCTGGATTATGATTTCTATCGTACCTGTCGGGAAAAGCTGGGGTGGGGCACGAAACTGGGCGAGCAGGAGTAAAATGTGAACTGCCAGGGATATGACCTGATCGGAGATGTGCATGGCTGTGCGCTTAGTCTGCGCATGTTGCTGGCGCGTCTTGGCTATCGACAGGTAAACGGCATTTATCGCCACCCCGAGCGCAAGGTGATCTTCATCGGTGACATCATTGATCGAGGTCCGCATATCCGTGAAGCTCTGCAGCTGGTGCGTGACATGGTCGATGCGGGGCATGCGCATATTGTCATGGGCAACCATGAGTACAACTACCTCTGTTACATGACGCCGCACCCGGACCGACCCGGCGAATTCCTGCGCGAACACACGCCCCGCCATCAGCGTATTCTGCAGCAGACGCTGGAGCAGTTGTCGCCTTATGCCGGTGAGCAGGAGGAGTACCTCAACTGGTTTCAGCAGTTGCCGTTGTTCATTGAGTTCGAGCGTTTTCGCGTAGTCCATGCCTGCTGGCATCAGGGTTTGATTGACCGCTTTCGTCAACAGTATGGCGGCAATCAAATTGATCGCGAGTTTCTCTACCGCTCGGCAGTCGAAGACAGTTTTGAGTGGGAGGTGATGGATCGTCTGTTGCGGGGTACCCATCTGCGACTGCCCAACAATGAGGTGATGGTCAGCAAGGACGGCTTTCGTCGCCGTTTCTTCCGCACCAAATTCTGGACACCCGATCCCCAGTATCTGGTGGATGTGGTGTTTCAGCCGGATCCCTTGCCGGCACATCTGGCACGTCTGCCAATCAGCGATGCTCAACGGGAGGATCTGATCTGTTACGGGCCCGACGAAAAGCTGCTGTTTATCGGTCACTACTGGCGCCAGGGGGCTCCCGAGCCGGTAACCTCCAATATCGCCTGTCTTGATTACAGTGCAGTTAAATTCGGCAAGCTGGTCGCCTATCGGCTCGATGACGAAACCCGAATTCTGCCGGAAAAATTCGTCTGGGTGGACGTGGCGCGTGAAGTGCATCTGGCGAACGCCGAGGTCGGTGCTTCATGATTCCGGTACTGGAAGCGCCTCTGAACGAGGATTTGGCTGAGTTCACGGCGTTCCTCTGGCAGCATTCGATTCCGCATCGAGTGGTGGAAGAGGGTGATCGCCAGGTGCTTTGGGTTGCCGAAAGTCAGGATTCTGTTCGCTTGCAGGAGTTGTACCGGTTCTGGCGCAAGGGCGGTGATTTGTCGCGGGTGGAGTTGCGTCCGGCGGGCCGGCGGCGTTTGCTGCGGCCGGTTGTCTGGACTGAGTTGCCGGTCACACTGGGACTGATTCTGTTCAGTTTTTTGATCAGCTTCATGATCGGTTTTGGCACCGACCTGACGCGCATGGCCTGGTTCAGTTTTACCCCCTTTGAAGTGCGTGGCGAAACCATGCTGCATGCACTGCTGGGGCATACCCTTATGTCCGGTGAGCTCTGGCGTCTGTTGACGCCGATTTTCATGCATTTCAGTCTGCTGCACATCCTGTTTAATCTGCTCTGGGTGTGGGTGGTTGGTACGCGCATGGAGCCTGCGCAGGGCAGTCGATCCCTGCTTGGACTGGTTCTGTTCAGTGCCGTGGCCTCCAATCTGGCCCAATACCTGATCAGTGGTCCCATGTTTGGCGGCATGTCGGGGGTGGTGTTTGCGCTGCTGGCATACAGCTGGCTTTGGGATCGGCAGGGCGGACAACCGCGGGTCGGTCTGCCGCCCGCGATTATGGGGCTGATGGTGTTCTGGTTGGTGTTGGGTTATACCGGTGTGCTTGAGGGGGCAGGCCTTGGGGCCATAGCCAACACGGCACATCTGGTTGGCCTTCTGGCCGGTCTGTGCTGGTTACCGCTGGGGCGGGCGCTGAACAGGCAATCAAAGTAGGGGTTGTGATAGAATCGGTCCCAGTGGATTGAGAGAGTTGTGGTAATGACATTTGAAAAAATGATTGAAGCGATGACCCCGGAAGTCTACCAGTCACTGCGTCGCGCAGTTGAGCTGGGCAAGTGGCCAAACGGTGAGCGCCTGTCTCAGGAACAGCGCGAAACCAGCCTGCGTGCCGTCATCGCCTATGAGCACAAGCACGGTGTGTCCGAAGATCAGCGCGTCGGTTTTATCGACCGTACTCGCCCTGACGGGACACAGCACGGTACTGATCCGCTGCAACCCCAGGTGCTGAAGATTCTGACTGATGGCTGACGCGAACAACGGCCTGTGCGGCCAGCTGCGTAAAATGCACACCCGCCTTGAGTCACCGGTTGCCTACCAGTTGCCCTTGGGCGATACCCTGGTGGCGCTCAATGAGCATCTGGGGCAGCCGATCAGGCTGAATTTCAGCGGCGACATCAATTGCCTTCACTGTGGTCGCAAGACCAAAAAGAGCTTCAATCAGGGCTATTGTTACCCCTGTTTCACCCGTCTGCCTCAGTGTGACAGCTGTATCGTCAAACCGGAAAAGTGCCACTTCCATGAGGGTACCTGCCGTGACCCGGCCTGGGGTGAGCGTCACTGTTTCCAGCCCCATGTGGTTTATCTGGCGAACTCGTCCGGTGTGAAGGTGGGTATTACCCGGGGCGAGCAGGTACCGACGCGCTGGATGGATCAGGGTGCCATTCAGGCTTTGCCCATTCTGGAGGTGGACAACCGCCTGCATTCCGGCCTGATCGAACAGATCATTGCCGCCCATGTCAGCGACAAGACCAACTGGCGTACCATGCTCAAGGGACAGGTAGAGCCCATTGATCTGATTGCAGAGCGTGATCGCCTGCTGCAACTTTGTGCCCTGCAGCTGGATGCCCTGCGTGACCAGTACGGCCCGGACGCCATCAGGGCGTTGGATGCGCAGGTGGTCGATATCGAATACCCGGTGCTGGAATACCCGACCAAGGTGGCAACCCACAACTTCGACAAGAATCCTGAAGTAACGGGCGTCCTGCTGGGGATCAAGGGGCAGTATCTGATTCTGGACACCGGCGTAATCAATATACGCAAGTTTGCGGCCTATAACGTGCAGCTAAGTTTTTAATCTGGAGTTGTAATGTCATCCAAGCAGCATGAAACCATCTATCTGGAAGATTACCAGCCGCCAGCATGGCTGATCAGCCATACCGAGCTGCGGTTCGAGCTTGAAGAAGAACACACCCTGGTGCGCGCCCAGCTGAGTGTGCAGGCCAATCCGGCGGTGACCGACAAGCGCAGGCCGCTTGAGCTCTTCGGTGATGCAGCGATGGAACTCTGTCGCCTGAGCATCGATGGTCAGGTACTTGAAGCCAGTGATTACCAGCGTGAGGGTGATACGCTGCGTATCAACAACGTACCGGAAAGTTTTACCCTCGAATGCCAGACGCGCCTGCTGCCTCATGAAAACACGGCGCTGGAAGGGCTGTATAAGTCCGATGGCATGTTCTGTACCCAGTGCGAGGCCGAAGGCTTCCGTCGCATCACCTTTTTCCCTGATCGTCCCGATGTGATGTCGATCTTCCGCACCACATTGGTGGCGGACAAGGCGCGTTACCCCGTGCTGCTGTCCAACGGCAACCCGATCGACACGGGTGAAGACGGAGAAGGGCGTCACTGGGTGACCTGGGATGACCCCTGGCCCAAGCCCAGCTATCTGTTTGCTCTGGTGGCGGGTGATCTGGCGCTGCTTGAAGATCACTACACTACGGCGTCAGGCCGCGAAGTCGCCTTGAGGATCTACGCCGAACGCAAGGATCTGGACAAACTCGACCATGCCATGCAGTCATTGAAGCACGCCATGCGCTGGGACGAGCAGGTGTACGGTCGCGAATATGACCTCGACATCTACATGATTGTCGCTGTGGATTTCTTCAACATGGGTGCCATGGAGAACAAGGGGCTTAACATCTTCAACACCTCCTGTGTACTGGCGCACCCGAAAACCACCACTGATCTTGGTTTTCAGCGCGTTGAGGGCGTGGTGGCACACGAATACTTCCATAACTGGTCTGGCAACCGTGTCACCTGTCGTGACTGGTTCCAGCTGAGTCTGAAGGAAGGCTTCACCGTGTTCCGTGATGCCGAGTTCTCCGCCGATATGAACTCGCGCACGGTCAAGCGTATTGAAGATGTCACTCTGCTGCGCACGGCCCAGTTTGCCGAAGATGCCGGCCCCATGGCACATCCGGTACGCCCCGAGTCCTATATGGAGATTTCCAACTTCTACACCCTGACCGTATACGAGAAGGGTGCTGAAGTGGTGCGCATGCTGCATACCTTGTTGGGGGCCGAGCTGTTCCGCAAGGGCAGTGATCTCTACTTCGAACGTCACGACGGTCAGGCGGTCACGACTGATGATTTCGTGGCCGCCATGGAAGCGGTTTCCGGCCGTGATCTGAGCCAGTTCAAGCGCTGGTATTCACAGGCGGGAACACCGCATCTGGTCGTCAGTGACGAGTACGACGCACAGAATGCCCGCTACAGTCTGACCGTGCGCCAAAGCTGTCCGCCTTCGCCGGGTCAGGATCACAAGCAGCCCTATCATCTGCCGCTGGCGGTTGGTCTGCTGGATGATCAGGGGAATGAGCTCTATGCCGGCATGCTCGAAGTGACCGACGAAGAGCAGACCTTTGGCTTTGACAATATCCCCCGTCGTCCGGTGCCATCTCTGCTGCGAGGGTTCTCCGCACCGGTGAAACTTGAGTACCCCTACAGCGACGAACAGCTGCTGATGCTGCTGCGCCACGACACTGATGGTTTCAATCGCTGGGATGCCGGTCAGCGCCTGTGTATTCGTCTGCTCGAGGAACAGATGCAGTGTTTCCGTGCGGGGCAGGCGATGAACTGTTCCGAGGCACTGATCAATGCCTGGCGGCAACTGCTGGTCGATGAATCCCTCGAGCCTGCCATGCTTGCCCAGTGTCTGCGCCTGCCTTCGGAAGCGCAGCTGGCGGAGCTGGCTGACTGCATCGATGTAGACGCCATTCACCAGGCGCGGGAGTTCATGCGCAAGGCACTGGCCCATGCGCTGGAGCAGGAATGGCTGCAGGTCTACCAGCGTTGTGATGATGGCGAGGCGTATCAGCCGGACGCGGAAGGTATAGGTCGTCGCAGCCTGAAAAATCTGGCTCTGTCCTACCTGATGGCCACCGGTCGTGAGCCCTGGCTTGAGCTGGCGCGCCAGCAGTATGAGCAGAGCGACAACATGACCGACCAGCTGGCCGCACTCTCACTGGTGGCGCATTCCGAATCCAGAGAGTCTGCCGAAGAGCTGTTACAGGCGTTCTTCCAGCAATGGCAGCATGAATCGCTGGTGATGAATCAGTGGCTCTCGGTGCAGGCAGCCGATCCGGCCGAGGGCGCGTTGGAACGCGTCAAGGCGTTAGCCGAACACCCGATTTTCGATGCCCGCAACCCGAACAAGCTGCGCGCATTGATCGGTGGCTTCTGTGGCCAGAACCTGGTGCACTTCCATGCTGAAGATGGTTCCGGCTATGCTTGGCTGGCAGACTGGATTTTGCGCCTTGACCGCCAGAATCCTCAGGTTGCCGCTCGACTGCTGACACCACTGACCCGGTGGAAGCGTTACGATTCGGCACGTGCCGCGCTGATGCGGGCCCAGTTGCAACGAATGATGGATACCGCCGAACTCTCGGCTGATGTATATGAGGTAGTCAGCAAGAGCCTCATGTGAGCTCATGACTGCCGACGTTAATGATCAGCGGGCTGCTGCATCGGCAGCCCCATAACCACTAGCTGTGAAGGATACGCAGATGGAACCCTATTTTGATGCGAGTGATAAGTTCGATCTTCAGCAGAACTACCGTCGTTACCTGAAGTTTCATGATCAGACTCAGTCTGCCAACGAGGGCCTCAAGGACGCTCGTGCCAGCCGGGTCTGGGTGGCTGCCATCATCCTGATGGTATTTGCCATGGCGTCGGAGTTCTTCCTCGGCGCGGCAGCCGGTCTGTTCGGTCTCTACTTCTATCGCATTCTGGCTGCCTGGTACCGAGTCAGCAAGGCCGAAGAAGGACTGGAAGAGACTTCACGCTGGTTTGCCTCCAAGGGACTCAAGTTTGAAGGTCGCATTCTCTACCCGCGCAACGACGATCAGCTGGAACGTCCGCTGGATCCGTTCAACGAATCGCTCTACAGCTGATTCGGGCCGTTGCCATGCAGCGTGAATATCGACGTTTAAGCCGCCGTACACAGTATTTGCTGTCACTGCCGGAAGGCTTGAACGTCGATTTCAAACGCGAGGTGCATGCCGTCAAAAGTTCCGATCTGGTAGCCTTTGCCAATACCCTGCAGGGTGGCACGCTGCTGATCGGGATTGATGAATATACGTCAGACAATGGGGTGCAGCGTGGTCGTGTTGTGGGCTGTGAGGTTGATGACAAGGCCAGGTTGATGCTGGTCAACAAGTCCACCGGCTGCATTCCCAATATCGATATCCAAATTTTCACCGAAAATCTTGCCGCTTCCCGACCTGTTTTCAGGGTCGAAATCCCCCCCGGCCAGCACAAGCCGTACTGCACCCAGCGGGGTGAGTATGCCATTCGTACCGATGGCCGAAACCGTGCACTCTTGCCTGAGGAGTTGCTGGCCATTTTCATGGAGCGAGAAGGCGAACAGTTCCTCAACCGTTTTCGTGATGCGGTCTATCAGCTGGAAAACCAGTTGGGTACGGTCAGTCATGCGCTCAGCGAAGGGATGTTGGGAGTCAGCGAGCGTCTTTATGAACTCGATCACCAGTTGCAGCGCACACTGGGTCGTATCGAGCAGCTTACCGACAGCAACAAGAAACGTTCCCGTAATCTGATGCAGGCGCTGCGCCAGAGCCAGGCCGGCATCGTGCAGCTTGAAAACAGCATTGCACCGGTGATCAACGATAAGGGGCAGCACCTGCTGCAGGATATCGAGCACAAACTGGGCATGCTGCTTGATCTGCTGGATATTGACGGCGGTAACGGTGGTCCAAATCACTAAGCAGCTCATCTGCTTCGGCTTGATGCGTATCAAGAGGAGGCAATCAGAGTCGTCTATAGTGAAAGCAAACTACCTGATCCGGAGACAAGTGTCATGAATATTCTGTCAGAACTGCACCAGGATCATATCAACCTCAGTCGGTTGCTCGAAATACTCGACCGCAAGGTTGATCGGCTCAGAGCCGGCAACCATCCCGACTTTTCCCTGATGTCTGAAGTCGTCAACTATGTGGGCAGTTATGCCGATCAGCATCACCACCCGCGTGAAGACAAGATGTACGATTTCTTCCGTGGACGCGATGCCGATCTGGATCAGGCGATGGAGCGCTGTGAGGAGGATCACAGGATTCTCAAGCAGCTGTCGACCCACCTGGATGAATCGATTGACGGCATTCTCAATGACGTGGTGATGCCGATGGACAGATTCACCGATCAGCTCGAGGAGTTTGTACTGGCGGAGAAGCGCCACCTGGATTTTGAAGAGCGGGCGATTTTTGCCCCTCTGAAGCGGCTGGCAACCGAAGCGGACTGGCAGCAGCTTGCCGAGCAGCTGCCACAGCCCGAAGATCCTCTGTTTGGCGACAAGCAGGCAGAGCAATATCGCTCACTCTACAAGGCGCTGATGGAGGATATGAGTCGCTCGGACTCAGCAGGTTGACGGCTGGTTCAGTGCCATGTAGCGCTGCACGGTGTCGACGATGGCCTGAGTCTGGGGGTCGACTTCCAGATTGACACCATCACCGATCTTCAGCAAACCGAAGGTGGTTTGTTTGAGCGTTTCGGGGATCAATGAAATGCTGAAGCTTTCAGCATCAACGTCGACCAGTGTCAGACTGCAGCCGTTCAAACCGACAAAACCTTTGGGCAGCAGGTAAGCTGCAGCTTCCTTCGGTGTCGCAAAGCGGATGCTGCAGTTGTTGCCTTCGCTGCTGATATCAATGATTTCGGCTTGACAAAGGATGTGGCCGGACATCAGGTGACCACCGATCTCGTCACCGATGCGTGCGGCACGTTCGAAATTGACCTGGTCGCCCAAGGTCAGTTGGCCCAGGTTGGTCAACTCCAGACTGGTGTCGATGACATCGAATTTGACTCGGGTGCCATTGAATTCGGTGATGGTCAGGCAGGTGCCGTTGATGGCGACACTGGCGCCCAGTGCCAGTTGTTCGGCGTGTGCCGCCGGCAGGTCCAGCTCCAGGTGCATGATGCCGTTGTCCTGTTCGCAACCGATTACCCGTGCCATGCCTTGAACAATACCCGTAAACATACTGTGCTAACCTCTAGTTGAACGATCCGAATCCCGAGGGGAGGCGTAATCTTACCCCAAAGTGCAAAGGAGAAGGCAAATGCGTGTGCTGATTACCGGTGGCAGCGGCTTTATTGGTCAAGCATTGACCCGGGCGCTCCTGGCGCGTGGGGATCAGGTCATCATTCTCAGCCGACAACCGGAGTCTGTGCCGGTCAAGGCGGGGCAGCAGTGCGTTTCAAGCCTGCAACAGATTGAAGGCAACATCGATGCTGTGGTGAATTTGGCTGGTGCGCCTATCGTCGATCGGCGCTGGACGCAGGCGCGCAAACAGCTGCTGCTGGACAGCCGGATTAAAACGACACGGGAATTGGTGCACTGGATCGGCGAGCAGGCATCACCGCCTGACGTACTGGTCAGTGGCTCGGCGATTGGTTATTACGGTTCGCATCTGGACGAAGTGCTGGATGAAACCGCTGATCCAGCGCCGGGCTTTCCGCATCAGCTGTGTCATGAGTGGGAGCAGGCGGCCCTTGACGCCAGAGACGCCGGTGTCAGGGTGTGTCTGATCAGAACCGGGGTGGTGTTGGGTAACGGCGGGGCGCTGGCCAAAATGTTGCCCGCATTCAAGCTGGGTCTGGGTGGCCCCATCGGCAACGGGCAGCAGTGGATGTCCTGGATCCATCTGGATGATGAAGTGGGCGCCATTCTCTACCTGCTGGATAATCCGGCACTGCAGGGGCCGTTCAATCTGACCGCGCCCGAGCCGGTCACCAACGAAATATTCAGTAAAACGCTGGCGCGAGTGCTGGGACGTCCGGCCTTCATGCGCGTACCCGCCGTGATGATGCGGCTGATGCTGGGCGAGGCCAGCGAACTTCTGGTTGAAGGTCAGCGTGTGGTGCCAGCCAATCTGCATACCGCGGGCTATGTGTTCAAGTACCCGGCCCTTGAGTCTGCGTTCAAATCGGTATTGCAGTCCGGACAATCATGAAGCCATGCTGAGCGGCAGGCCCAGATTGTCATCATCCATCTCGCTGTCACTGCGCAATCGTCGGTTGCGCAGTTTTTCAATCGTTTCCAGCAACAGGTCACCCTGCCAGGCATAAGGATCCTGATGCAGGTGATGGTCCAGATCCAGCACCAGAAAGTCCAGCGTCTGGCTGCGTCCCGCTTCACAGAGGGCTTCCAGACTATCGATGCTGTGTTCGGGCCAGAAGTTCTGCCCCCATTCCACCAGGCGCAGTCGCGCATTTTCGGCATCGTTCTGCTGACAGGCGATCGCCAGCGCCTGGAAGGTATTGCGCTCGGCGCGCTGATGTGAGAGCAACAGCTTCTGAGCGCGTCGCTGTTCTTCTTCCACGCCCTGTTGCAGGCGTTGTACCCTCAAAAGCCGCAGCTGACGCCAGCTGTACAGCCAGCCGCCGCTGCTGGTGATGGACAGCACACCGAGCAGACCGATAACCGCATAGAGACTCTGTCGGCCGGCATCGCTTGATGGTTCTGCCGTTGTGCCGGCCGAAGGGGGAGCCTCATTGATGGCTTCCGGCAGGGTCGGCAGCTCAACATTGAGCACCCGCGATGGCAGCGTGGCAATATCGGCACGGTCAGCCAGGGTGTTCCACCAGTGCAGGTCGATCGCGGGCAGCTTCAGCAATCCCGGCCCCAGGGGCTCGATCCGTATCCGCTCGACTCGACTGCTGATCAGTCCCTGGGGTGTCAGCTGTTCGGTCAGACTGACATCTTCCTGTTGGGCGAAATAACTGTCGTCATCCGTGCTGAACAGTGCCGGCAGGGCATCGGCAGGCAGCCCCAGTGCCGTCAGCTTGATCTCGCGTACAAAGCTGTCGCCGGGCTGCAGTACCGCAGGCGGCTGCCAGGTTTCTTCCAGGCGCATGCGTTCCGCCGGCAACCAGTAGCCTCGGCTGTTCTCGTGTGCAGCCGGTAAGACTTCAATCTCGAAGGTCTCACGCTTGTCGGCCGCTACCAGTGTCTCACCCTCAACCTGCAGGCCTGCACCGCTGAGCGTGTGCAGACCCGTTGACGAGGGGTAAAGGGCAAAGGTTTGTTCCAGTACCTGCCAGGTTTTGCCATCACGCTCCGTGGTGTAACGGCGAGGGTCGTCAAGGGTTAATATCAGCGCGCCGGGCAGAGCGGGCGGGGTGAATTCGATCGCCTCCGGCAGCGGGGCCTGCTGGAACAGACGTGCGGTGAACAGCAGCTGGGCGTGGGAATAGAGTTGATCCTGGCTGATCAGGCTGTCCATGAAGCGCCCCTTGTCTTGCTCGAAAAGGGGTGGGCGGCCGCTGACCTGTACTTCCAGCGGCGCGCTGAGTTCTTCGCCGAGGCGTATCGGTGGTATTCTCAGGGTGCCGGTATTGCGGGGTTTCAATTGCAGTTGCCAGCGTGTCCAGACATCGCGGTTGGCTGATGTATGGCTGGAGACCACCACCTTTTGGCTGCTTTGCAGGCGAAAATCGGCTTCGAGCGCACTCAGATCCGGTCGTTGATCGATCTGGTCGGATACTTCAAGTGTCAGGGTCAGCGTATCCGTAGCCGTCATGGCATAACGGTCCAGCTTGGTTCTGACTTCAGCCGCTATGGCTGGTGAAATAATAAACAACAGCAGTGCCAGAAATGCACGCATCAACAAGCCCGTTTGCACAATAAAACCCCAAGTAGAGCTGATTATTATCAGCCATGCCGGTAGACAGATCAATTTAAAACCCGACCCATTATTGCTTTACTTCCAAGTACTTCGGTTTCGCGGGTGACTTGATTGCGAGTTTAACTATACTACTGGGACATACACGCATTAATTTCAGTCAGATTCATTTCAGTTAGAGAGTGCCTATGTCCCGCAGAGCTGCAGAAAACAAGACCGAACTGCTGAAACAATTGCAGGCCCTGGTAAAGGAGCGACTGCCGGAAAAACGTTCCGAGCCGCTGAGCCGATTTATTCAGGGGTATTTTGCTCACGCCGCTGAAACGGATTTGATGCAATGGCGCCTGGATGATCTTTATGGTGCAACCCTGGCGGCCTGGCAGTTCATGCAGGACCGACCGGCAGACGACACGCTGATTCGGGTTTTCAATCCGGATTATGAGCGCCACGGCTGGCAGTCGACCCATACCGTCATTGAAGTGCTGCAAACGGATATGCCGTTTATTGTTGACTCACTGCGGATGGAATTGAATCGGCGCAATCTGTCGATTCATGCCATTTTGAACACGGTGTTCAGTACCCGCCGGGCCAGTGACGGCAAGCTGTTGGAATTGCTCGAGCGTGACGCCAAAGGCAAGGGCGTGCAGCAGGAATCGCTGGTTGCGATCGAAGTGGATCGGCATACGGACCCTCAGCAATTGCAGGAGCTCAAGCAGGCATTGCTTGAGGTGCTGGATGAGGTCAGGGTCACGGTGGTCGACTTTGATGCCATGCTGGGGCGGGCGGACGAACTGCTGCAGGGATATGCCAAGGGTCCGGATGGGTTTGATGAAGCCGATGTGGAGGAAACCCGGGACTTCATTCGTTGGCTGAAACAGCATTTTACCTTCCTGGGTTATGACGAATATGTGCTCAAGGACGGAGAAGGCTCGGAACAGACGCTGGAGTTGGTCAGGGATCGGAGTCTGGGACTGTTGCGTCAGGATCGCAGCGGCCAGAGCCGTCTGTCTGGTGATGCGGACAATACCGGTGCCTTCACGCTGATCCCGGACCTGTTGTCGTTCACCAAATGCTCGCGCAAGTCCCGGGTTCATCGTCCTGCGTATCCCGACTACATCAGTGTTCAGCGTTTTGACGGTCAGGGCAAGCTGGTGGGTGAGGTACGCTTTCTGGGACTTTACACTTCATCGGTCTACCTGCATGGCGCCACCGAGATCCCGGTGGTGCGGCGCAAGGTAGAAGCGGTGATGAACCGTTCCGGTCTGCATCGCAATGGTCATGACTGGAAGGAATTGCAGCAGATTCTGGAAATTCACCCAAGAGACGATCTGTTTCAGTCCAGTGTGGAGGAGCTGTTCGAGATTGCCACCGGCATTCTGCATATCCACGAGCGGCGGCAGATACGGCTGTTTTTGCGTCGTGATTACTATGGCCAGTTCTTCTCGGCACTGGTGTATGCGCCGAGAGAAATCTACAGCACCGAATTCCGGGTGCGGGTGCAGCAGATTCTGCAGCAGGCGCTGGGCTGTGATCAGGCCGAGTTCACTACCTATTTCTCCGAGTCGGTGCTGGCCCGTACCCAATTTCTGCTGCGGCGCAGTGATCACAAAAAAGTGACGGCCCGTTACGATGTAACGGAGCTGGAACAACAGGTCTGTCATGCCGCCAGCAGCTGGCAGGAAGAACTCTATGATGCCCTGATCGATACCCTCGGCGAAGAGCAGGGCATTCGTGCCTATAACCATTACCATGCCGCTTTCTCGGCCGGTTACCGCTCGGATTTTGTGCCCCGTGCGGCGGTGGTGGACATCCAGCATATGGAGACGCTCAAGGGCGAGCGCAGAATGGCGTTGAGTTTTTACGAGGCTCTGGAGCGTGAGCCGGAAGAGCTCAACTTCAAGCTCTACCACCATGGTGAAGCGCTGCCGCTGTCCGATGTGCTGCCGATTCTGGAAAACCTGGGCCTTAGGGTGATCGATGAACATCCCTATCAGGTTGAGGTGAATGGGCACTGTGTCTGGATCCATGACTTCAACTTGCGTTACACCGGGCAGCAGCAGGTCACGACGACCACCATGCAGGCGGTATTCGAAGACGCCTTTCTCAATGTCTGGTATGGACGAGCCGGCAATGACGAATTCAACAAGCTGGTATTGGGTGCCCAGCTGCACTGGCGCGAAGTGGCGCTGCTGCGTGCCTATGCCGGTTACATGAAACAGATCCGCTTTCCGATCAGTCCGGAAGCGATCAGTGTCGCGCTCAAACACCATGTGGAGTTGGCACGTCTGCTGATCGATCTGTTCGCGGCCCGATTTGACCCTGAAAAGGCGTCCGCGAAACAGGAAGAGAAGGTTCGCGAACGCATTCTGGAAGGCCTGGAACAGGTGGCCAGCCTCAATGAAGATCAGGCGATCCGTCAGTATTTAACCCTGATCGGGGCAACGCTGAGAACCAAT
The DNA here is from genome assembly GCA_964390205.1 of uncultured Marinobacterium sp. GTDB lineage: Bacteria > Pseudomonadota > Gammaproteobacteria > Pseudomonadales > Balneatricaceae > Marinobacterium. The sequence continues at coordinate 37,401 of CAYMHL010000002.1, read as the reverse complement.
TTCTATCAGACCGACAAGGGGCAGCCCAAGGGCTATTTTGCCTTCAAACTGTCGCCCCGTGACATTCCACAGGTGCCTGAACCCAGGCCCTTGTATGAAATTTTCGTTCACTCCCCGCGGGTTGAGGGGGTACATCTGCGGGGCGGCAAGGTGGCGCGCGGCGGGCTGCGCTGGTCCGACCGCCTGGAAGATTTCCGCACCGAGGTGCTGGGGCTGGTCAAGGCGCAGCAGGTGAAGAATGCGGTTATTGTCCCTGTGGGCGCCAAGGGTGGCTTTGTGGCCCGACAGCTGCATACCAGCATGAGCCGTGAAGAGTGGCTGGAAGAGGGCGTCAGCTGCTACAGGACCTTTATACGGGCGTTGCTGGATGTCACCGACAACCTGGTCGAAGGTGAGGTCGTACCTCCCGAGCAGCTGGTGCGTCACGATGAAGATGATACCTATTTGGTCGTGGCAGCGGACAAGGGTACCGCTACCTTCTCGGATATCGCCAACGAGATAGCGGCAGAATATGGCTTCTGGCTGGGAGACGCCTTTGCCTCCGGTGGCAGTCAGGGCTATGACCACAAGAAAATGGGGATTACCGCCCGGGGTGCATGGATTTCGGTGGAGCGCCATTTCCGTGAGCAGGGGCTCAATACCGCCACCGACCCCTTCACCGTGGTGGGGATCGGTGACATGTCCGGCGATGTGTTCGGCAACGGCATGCTCAGGTCCGACAAGATCCGCCTGGTAGCCGCCTTCAACCATCAGCATGTATTCATCGACCCCGATCCGGATCCGGCGCAGTCCTTTGCCGAGCGCGAGCGCTTGTTTGCCCTGCCGCGTTCGGGCTGGGGTGACTACAACAGTGAGCTGATTTCCAAAGGGGGCGGCGTGTTTCCACGCAGCGCCAAGTCGATCACGCTGACGCCGGAGATCAAGCAACTGACCGGTCTCAGCGGCAGCCGGGTGGCGCCCAACGAGCTGATTTCGGCACTGCTCTGTGCCCAGGTGGATCTGATCTGGAACGGGGGGATCGGCACTTACATCAAGGCCAGTGATGAACAGCATGTCGACGTGGGAGACAAGGCCAACGATGGCCTCAGGGTCAATGCGGCCGATGTCCGCGCCCGCGTGATCGGTGAGGGCGGCAATCTGGGGGTGACTCAGCGCGGCCGCATGGAGCTGGCGGCCAATGGCTGTCGTCTGAATACCGACTTTATTGACAATGCCGGCGGTGTCGACTGCTCCGACCATGAAGTCAACATCAAGATTCTGCTCAACACCATGGTCAGTAACGGCGACATGACCGCCAAGCAGCGCAATCAACTGCTGGATAAAATGACCGATGATGTGGCCCAGCTGGTATTGAACAACAACTACCGACAGGTTCAGGCGATTTCGCTGGCCGAGGTGCGTTCAGCCATTTCGATGGCAGAGTACCGCCGTTTCATTAACGGGCTTGAAGCCCAGGGCAAGCTGAATCGAACACTGGAGTTTCTGCCCACCGACGATCAGCTGGCCGACCGCCAGAATGCTCGCGAAGGCTTCAACCGGCCGGAGCTGTCGGTACTGGTGTCCTATGGCAAGGCCGATCTCAAGGAGCAGTTGCAGGCATCGGCGGTACCGGATGATGCCTATCTGGCCCGTGAATTGATGACCGCATTCCCCGAGCGTCTGCAGCAGTCGCATGGGCCTGATCTGGAACAGCACCGTCTGCGTCGGGAGATCATCGCGACCCAGATCGCCAACCAGATGGTCAACCTGATGGGCATCAATTTTGCCGAGCGCCTGCGAACTTCTACCGGGGCCGAGATCGAGCATATCGTCCGGGCCTATGTGCTGGCGCGTGATGTGTTTTCCCTGCAGCCGATTTGGCAGGAGGTGGAAGCGCTGGATTACAAGGTCGATGCCGGTGTTCAGCTCGATATGATGCATGACCTCCAGCATTTGATCCGCCGTGCGACCCGCTGGTTCGTGCGCAATCGCCCGGCCGCGCTCGATTGCGAAGTGGAGCGAGAGCATTTTGCGCCACACCTGCAGGCGATCACCCGCAACCTGGGCGAGTTGCTGTGCGGTGAGCCGCTGGAGATCTGGCAGGCGGCCTACAGCCGCTACACCGACGCTGCCGTACCTGCGCGCCTGGCACAGGTTGTGGCCGGTTCGCGCTCGCTGTATTCGGCACTGAGTATCATCGAGGTGGCCAGTGATCTGGAGGTGAGTGTTGAAACGGCTGCACAGGCGTTCTTCGGTGTGGGCGAGCGGCTGGAGCTGCAGTGGTTCAGTGGCCAGCTGAATGACTTGAACATCGGCAGCTACTGGCAGGCGCTGGCGCGTGATACTTTCCGTGATGACCTGGATACTCAGCAACGGGCACTGACGGCTTCAGTCCTCAGGGCAGCACAGCGCGATCAGGCACCGATGGCCGAACATCTCGACAGCTGGCTTGAGCACAACCGGCCGCATATCGACCGTTGGCTGAGCATGCTCGCGGAGTTGAAAAATGCCAGTGCCCAGGACTACGCGATGTATACTGTTGCCGTGCGTGAGCTGGCCGATATGGCTCGTTGCAGTGCGCAATTGGAATAACAGTGTTGCATGAAAGCCTGGCATGAATGAAATTATTGTTGATCTGAACATCAGCAGCGATGAGTATTTGAAACTCTACCGCGGGCAATCCCGCATAGTCACGACCCGCGCCCGCGATGGGCGTCGGGTCCACTTCCCGGCGAATATCCTGCGTCCCTGGGTGCTGCATGACGGCATCCGGGGGTGTTTTCGTATCCGTTTTACCGCCGACGGCCGGTTTCACGATATCCAGCGCTTGCATTGAAGAGTAGGTGTAAGCGGTGGATTGAAGGAATGGGGTGAGCGGTGTTCATAATGGGCCGGCTCGCCTATAATGCGCGCATCCGTTTCTTAACCATCAGTGAACACCATGCTATACGATCTCGCACGCGCACTAATGTTCAGGCTGGATGCCGAAACCTCGCATGAGCTGGCACTGGGCAGTATGAACCTGGCTGCATCCCTTGGCTTGCACAAGCTTATGGGGGCGGGTACCCAGTCACTGCCGACCAAGGTGATGGGCATACGTTTTCCCAACCCCGTTGGCCTGGCGGCCGGTCTGGACAAAAACGGTACCGCGGTCGATGGTCTGGCGGCAATGGGTTTCGGTTTTGTCGAGGTCGGTACAGTCACGCCGCGACCACAGCCGGGCAATCCCAAGCCGCGTCTGTTCCGTATTCCCGAACACCAGGCGATCATTAACCGCATGGGCTTCAACAATGCGGGTGTCGATCAGCTGCTGAAGAACCTTGAGCGCAGCAGCTATCAGGGTGTACTCGGTATCAATATCGGCAAGAACAAGGATACGCCCAACGAGCAGGCGCACTTGGATTACCTGTTGTGTCTGCGCAAGGTGTATTCGCGCGCCAGTTACATCACCGTCAATGTTTCTTCGCCCAATACACCGGGGCTGCGTACCCTGCAGTTCGGCGAGTCGTTGAACATTCTGTTGGATGCACTGAAGACCGAACAGGCGCGGCTGGCCAGCATTCATGGTCGCTACGTGCCGATTGCGGTGAAAATCGCGCCGGATATGGACAACGACGAGTTGGGGCTGGTCGCCGCGTCCCTGAAAACCTATGAGATGGATGGCGTCATTGCGACCAATACTACGCTGTCGCGTGAGGGTGTAGAAGACAGTCCGCTGGCGCAGGAAGCCGGGGGCCTCAGTGGCGCACCGGTGCGCAATCGCTCGACGGCAACCATTCGTGCCTTGGCCGAGCATCTGGACGGAGCGCTGCCGATCATTGGTGTGGGTGGGATTACCGAAGGTTTTGATGCGGCGGAGAAGATCGAGGCCGGCGCCAGTCTGGTACAGATCTATACCGGTTTCATCTACCGCGGACCTGCGCTGGTGCGTGACTCGGTAGCGGCCATTGCAGAGTTGAGGCAACAGAGCACCGATAAGCGTTGAAGGCAGTTGAAGGCAGTTGAAGCGCTGAAGGGAAGACAGGCTCCTTGTGGGAGCCTGCCATTCACTAAAGGGGATGAAAAGTTGTCAATGTAACAGGGTCAGTGTAACGAGGGATTGGCCTGAATTGCAGAAACACCGGACATGCCACTCCAATGCGCTTCTCGTCCTTCGCGCCAGCCACTCATCCAGTGACTGCGCAGTTCAACTGTCTCGACCGGACACTCCTCACGGGAGCGCCCGTTGATGCCAGCCATGAATCCACGATTAAACAGAGTGGAAGTACGATCCCGTTTCTGTTTCTTCATATTTTGCGCCTCACATATTCTGATTATACTCTCCCCGGCGGTTGAACGGCTGTCACCGGGGATGCGCTGTTCTATAGATTCTCTGTGACGTCACACCCTATTGATATCCGAAAATGCAGGCTGTGGCGATTTAAAAAAACTATACTGTTACCAAAGTGTCATAAAGTTTGTCCGAGCGCATCTGCAGCATTCTCTATTGAATCAACACGTTATCCTTCTGCTGCCGTTGGCGTCAGAGCATTGAAATTTTTTCACCTTGCAGTCAGTGGGGATTAAGCTGATGTATTGGGTGTTCCCGTATTGGAGTTTTCCTGCCTCATGAAATTGTTCATTACCTGCCCCAAGGGCCTGGAGAACCTGCTTCAGGACGAGATCGAACAGCTGGGTGGCCAGCAAACCCGTCAGACCGTTGCCGGTGTTTACACCGAAGGCGAGCTGGAACTGGCCTACCGGATCTGTCTCTGGTCGCGTTTGGGCAACCGGGTATTGATGCCGATGGCCGAAGGCGAGGCCGAAGATGCCGAGGCGCTTTATGAGTTGGTACAGCAGGTGGATTGGCTGGCGCACCTGCGGCCTTCAGGTACGCTGACGGTGGACTTCAATGGCCAGTCAAAGGCCATCAACAACACCCACTTTGGTGCACTCAAGGTCAAGGATGCGATCGTGGACCAGATTAGGACCGCTACCGGGCAGCGGCCCACGGTCGACCGCAACCAGCCGGATCTGCGTGTCAACGTGCATCTGAGTCGTGGCAAGGCCGTGGTGGCACTGGATCTGTCCGGTGAAAGTCTGCACCGACGCGGCTATCGTCTGAAGGCCGGTGCCGCGCCGATGAAGGAAAACCTGGCTGCGGCGGTGCTGCTGCGTGCCGGCTGGCCCCTGGCCGACAAAACGGCACCGCTGCTGGATCCGATGTGTGGTTCGGGCACCTTGCTGATCGAAGCGGCGTTGATGGCGGCGGACATTGCGCCGGGCCTGTTCCGTCAGCGCTTCGGCTTCAGTCGCTGGCTGGGCCATGATGGCCGACTCTGGGCGGCATTGCGCGAGGAGGCCGAGCAGCGCCGTGAGCAGGGCCTGCAGGCGATGGGTTGCAGTTTGTACGGCTTTGATGCGGATGCCGCTGTGCTGGAGCGTGCCCGCGACAACGCCAAACGCGCCGGCGTGGCCGATTTCATCCGCCTGCAGCAGCGCCCGTTGGAGCAGTTGACGGCGCTGCCGGATGGGCCCTCGGGTCTGCTGATTACCAACCCGCCCTATGGCGAGCGTTTGGGCGAAGCCTCGTCACTGATGTTCCTGTACCGTACTCTGGGCGACCGGCTCAGAACCCATTTTGCCGGTTGGGAAGCCGGGGTGTTCACCGCAAACCCCGAACTGTGCAAGGTGATGAAACTGCGTGCCGACAAGCAATACCGCATGTTCAACGGCGCCCTGGACAGCAAGCTGCTGCTGTTCAAGGTGCATGAGCGCGATGAAGCGGAACAGCCGCAGACCACGGCTACTGAAGAAGGGCTGTCCGAACAGGCGCAGATGTTTGCCAATCGCTTGAAGAAGAACCTCAAGCAGCTCGCACGCTGGGTCAAGCGCGACCAGATCAGCTGCTACCGTGTCTACGATGCCGATATGCCCGAATACGCGGTGGCGGTCGATGTTTACCCGGGGCATGCCGTAGTGCAGGAATATGCGCCGCCGGCCAAAGTGGATCCGGTGAAGGCATTTTCACGGTTGCAGGATGTGATGCAGGCGGTACCCGTGGTGCTGGAACTGCCCGCCGAGCGGGTGATTCTCAAGCAGCGCAAGCGTCAGCAGGGGCAGCAGCAGTATGAACGCCAGGATCAGACCGGTCATTTCATGGAGGTGGTCGAACATGGCTGCCGTCTGCAGGTCAATCTGCATGACTATCTCGATACGGGGCTGTTCCTCGATCATCGACCGGTGCGCCATCGTCTGCAGCAGCTGGCCAAAGACAAGGATGTACTCAACCTGTTCTGCTACACCGCGACTGCCAGCGTGCATGCGGGGGTCGGTGGCGCGGCAACGACCACCAGTGTCGACATGTCGGCCACCTATCTGGAGTGGGCGCGTCGCAATCTTGAGTTGAACGGTTTGCCCAAGGCGCGTCACAAACTGGTGCAGTCGGACTGCTTCAAGTGGCTGGATCAGCCCCATGCGGAGCGATACGACCTGATTTTCATGGATCCGCCGACCTTCTCCAACTCCAAGCGCATGCAGGATGTGCTGGACGTGCAGCGTGACCATGTGCGTCTGATCGAGGGGGCCATGCGTCTGCTCAGGGAAGACGGTCTGTTGATCTTCTCCAACAACTACCGACGTTTCGCCATCGACCGTGAAGCCCTGGCGGCATTCGATATCAAGGAGATCACGGCGCAGACGCTGGATCCGGACTTCAAGCGCAATCCGAAGATCCATTGCTGTTTCGAAATCCGTCATCAAAAATAACTGGAAGGGCATGCACAAAAAATCCGGCACCTGAAAACAGGGCCGGATTTTTTTGTCGGCGGCTGGCCGGTAATGCCTGCCGTCAGCTGTGTTTAGTGGTGGTGACCACCGGCGCCGTGCACGTGGCCGTGTTCAAGCTCTTCTTCGCTGGCATCACGGACTTCAACGACTTCTACATCAAAGGTCAGGGTCTGACCGGCCAGCGGGTGGTTGCCGTCCAGCGTGATGTTGTCGCCTTCAACCTTGACTACGGTGACCGGCTGTTCGCCCCAGGGCGTCTGAGCCATGAACTGCATGCCGATCTCGATATCGTCGATACCGCTGAAGGCGCTGCGATCGACGTCCTGAACCAGCTCGTCACGAACCGGACCGTAGCCTTCTTCCGGTTCAACGGTAACCTGCAGGCTGTCGCCAACGGTTTTGCCGACCAGAGCATTTTCCAGACCGGGGATGATGTTGCTGGCACCCTGCAGGTACGCCAGAGGCTCCTGGCCATTGGAGCTGTCCAGCACGTTGCCTTCGGCATTGGTCAGGGTGTAGTGGATGGATACGACTGATTTATCGGCGATCTGCATCAGGGGACTCCTGGTTGCGTGGAGATGCGTCGATGCTCAGGCTACCTGCTGGCCGGTCCCTGCCATCGATGACACGGGGCTCCTTGAGCCGGTAACAGGGCAGCTTGGCAGGGCTCCCGGTTGGTTTGACGCACATGCTAACGGTCGCACTCGACGGGCGCAACCCGAATCCCTGCTGTAGGGTGATCCTTGGCCCTGGAAAAAACGTAATAATTTAATTTTGTACGGGAGACAAAAATGCAGGGAAAGAAACAGATTGCCGTGATTGGCGCCGGCGTAGCCGGTTGCCTGGTCGCCAGAATGCTGGCGGACCGAGGCAAGCAGGTGCAGGTCTTTGACAAGAGTCGGGGCACCGGGGGGCGGTTGGCGTCCGCACGTCTGGGGGAGCTGTCGGCCGATTTGGGGGCTGCCATGATCGATACGGACGTTGCCGAGCGACTGCTGACACTTGACCCTGGGCTGCCCCTGCAACCCTGGCACTTCAGGCAGGCGAATCTGCTGTCCAAGGCTGCAACCGATGCCCAGGCCTGGGTGTCCACGCCGCGTGCCAGTGCGTTGACCCGCAGCCTGTTGACCGGCATTCCGCTGCATTCTCAAACCCGCATTACGGAATTGATTCAGGGTGATGACGAGAGCTGGTGGCTGCATACGGAACAGGGTGAGCAGCATGGCCCTTTCACGCATGTGGTGGTGGCAGTACCCGCGCCTCAGGCGGTACCCCTGCTGGTGTCAGCGCCTGAGCTGCAACAGGCTGCCGAAGCGGTGCAGGTAACGCCGACCTGGGTGTTGCTGGTGGAGCTGGCAACACGACCTGCGGGGCTGGCTGAAACGGATTTTCTTGATGGCAATCCAGGTGCCGAGCATCCACTGCTGGCCCGGGTGGTGCGTGACAGCAGCAAGCCCGGGCGCAGTGGTGAGGTTTGGCAGCTGCAGGCGCGTGCCGACTGGTCGCAGCAACATCAGAGTGACCCGGCAGAGCAGGTCGCGGCCAGTTTGCTGGAGGCATTCGCTGACCTGGCAGGCGAGTCCCTGCAACCGGTTCAACAGCGGGTGCACCGCTGGCTGTATGCCGACGTTGCCGCTGCAGCCGCAATCACCAACCCGTTGGCTCCCAGTGGCACCCTGGGGATCTGTGGTGACTGGGTCTGTGGGCACGGGAAGTGTGGACAGGGCCTGTCGGCAGCGCTAGAGAGCGCCGAACAATTGATCCGTGCACTGGAGGCCAGTGACCCGGCACTGGTAGACTGACGGCCACTTTCAAAGGGAGCGATGTGGTGACGGACAAACTCAGGACTCATGTAGAACAGGCGTTGGCATCCCTGTCGGAGGTGCTGCTCGGCAAGCAACATCAGGTACGGCTGGCAATGACCTGCCTGCTGGCCGAAGGCCACCTGCTGATCGAGGATCTGCCCGGCATGGGCAAGACCACCCTGGCACATGCGCTGGCACGGGTGCTCGGGCTGGAGGATAAACGCATCCAGTTCACCAGCGACATGTTGCCGGCGGACATCATTGGGGTGTCGATTTTTGAACCTCGTGACAGCCGTTTTCGCTTCCATCCCGGTCCCGTGTTTACCCAGCTGTTGCTGGCCGACGAGATCAACCGTGCGACGCCGAAAACCCAGTCCGCGCTGCTGGAGGCGATGGAGGAGGGGCAGGTCAGTGTTGAGGGTGAGCGTTACCCGCTGCCGCAACCCTTTTTCGTTATTGCCACGCAAAACCCCTCCAGTCAGTTCGGCACCTTTCCGCTGCCGGAATCGCAACTCGACCGCTTTTTGATGCGCATCACCCTCGGCTATCCGACCGCAGAGGTCGAACGCCAACTGCTGGCCGGCGGTGGCACTCGGCAGAAAGCGCAGCAACTTGAACAGTGTCTGGCACCGGAGCAGCTTGCTCAGGTGCAGGCACTCTGTCGTCAGGTACATGCCTCAGCCAGCCTGATCGCCTATGTCCAGCGGCTGCTGCAGTACACCCGTGAAGCCGAGGGCTTCAGTTACGGTGTTTCACCGCGCGGCGGCCTGGCCCTGCTGCGCTGTGCCCGCTGCTGGGCCTGGCTGGCAGGGCGAGATCATGTGGTGCCCGAAGATGTGCAGGCGGTGCTGGGCGCCGTGGTAGGTCATCGTATTCGTACGCCCGATGATCTGGCCGGTCATGAGAGTGATCGTTTGGTGGCACAACTGCTGGCCGAGGTCGATGTCATTGGTCACTGAACTGCGCCGCTCTCTGCAGGCGAAGCTCAGGCGCTGGACACTGGCACGGCAACAACCGGCCAGTGCGCAGACACTGACGCAGAACCGCATCTTTATTCTGCCAAGCAGGGCAGGGTGTGCCTGGTTGCTGTTGTTGGTGCTGCTGCTGGTCATGGCGATCAACTATGAAAACAACCTGATCTATGCGCTTACGTTCCTGTTGCTGGGCGTTTTCCTGGCCGCGATGTTTCATACCTATGCCAATCTGGCCGGAATCGAAGTGCGGGTGCTGCCGTCCGAGCCAGGCTTTGCCGGCGCCCAGGCCGGTTTCGAGCTTGAACTTCGGCAACGCAGCCTGCGCGCCAGGGAGCAGTTGAGTCTGAGGCTGGAGCACTCGGATCAGATACAGATGCTGGATCTGTTGCAGGCCTCTGAGCGCGTGCATCTGTTCTGTCCGGCACACCGTCGTGGCTGGCTGTCACCGGGCGGGCTGAAGCTGGAAACCCGCTATCCGTTGGGCCTGTTCCACGCCTGGTCATGGCTCAATCTGGAGATGAAGGTACTGATCTACCCCGAGCCTTTGCCCACGCCGCTGCCGCCCAGTCTTCAGGAACACGGCGGCGCAGGACAGGATCGCATGAGCGCGCGTCACGGCGATGATGATTTCGCCGGTCTGGAGCGCTTTCAGCCGGGCATGTCGCCGCGTCAGGTTGACTGGAAAACCTTCGCCAGAGGGCGAGGGCTCTATGCCAAACACTTTGCCGGCCATCAGGACCCCGACCTCTGGCTGGATCTGGATGCGTTGGGCGGTGAAGCGCTGGAACGACGCCTGTCCCGATTGACCGCCTGGGTGCTGGAACTGTCGGCTCGTGAGCTGCGTTTCGGTCTGAAATTGGGTAGTCAGGTATTCCCTCCGGCCAGTGGCGAGGCCCAGCGCAATCGTGCTCTGACGGCACTGGCACTCTATGGATTGGAGACGCGCCGATGAAAGGTGGACTGATCAGCCGTACGGCGGTGATCTGGCAGTTACTGGCCGTGTTTCTGGTGGTGCTGCCGCATCTGCAATGGCTGCCGTTGTGGGTACCGGCACTGGTAATCGCCATGATCGGCGCGCGATTGATGATTCACAGCGGCCGCTGGTCTTTCCCCCACTGGTCGATCAAGACGCTATTGGTGTTGGCGGCCAGTGTTGGTCTGATCCTCAGCTTCAACCATCAAGCCGGGCCCGAAACCATGGTGGCCCTGCTGGTCGTGGGGCTGGCTCTTAAGCTGATCGAAATCTACCATCGGCGAGATGCACTGGTGGTGTTGCTGGTCACGCTGTTTCTCGCGGCCACCGTATTCCTGTTCAATGAATCGGTATGGGTGGCGGCCTATGTGTTGATCGTCGCCACTCTGGTGCTGGCTGCACTGAACAGTATTCAGCAGTCAAGCCGTGCCCAAAGCTATCGCCATAATCTCAAAACGGCCGGACGCCTGCTGTTGCCCGCCACTCCCTTCATGCTGGTACTGTTTTTCCTGTTTCCGCGTCTGGAGCCTTTCTGGTCGGTCACCATTGACAGTGGTCAGGCGACCACCGGGCTTTCCGATGAATTGTCACCGGGGGATGTAAGCAAGCTCGCGCAATCAAGTGAACTCGCATTTCGTGCCACTTTTGTCGGCGAGGTACCGCCACCGGAACAGCGTTACTGGCGTTCGCTGGTGTTGAGCGAGTTTGATGGACGCAGCTGGACACGGCCGGCACCTCAGGCCCGCAGGCAGCTGCGCCCTGAGAAGCTGACACCGCTGACCGAGCCCCAACCCTATGAGGTCATAATGGAGGCCAGTGGTCGTCCCTGGCTGGTGGCGCTGGATCAGCCGCTGACCGCCGGGCAGGGTGTGCGCATGACTCCGGTACGTACCCTGCAACTGGACACGCCACTGGAGCGCCGCCGTCAGTACAAGGTGGAGTCTGTCCCTGTATACCAGCTGCAACCGCTGCTGACGCAGGAGGAAGAACGCCGCTACCTGCAGTTGCCCTCTGTCGGCAACCCGCAGAGTCGCCAGCTGGCGCGCCAGCTGCTGGCGGCCAGTGAAGGCGATAGCCGTGTCTTGATTGGGCAGTTGCTGGCGCGTTTCAACCGTGAATTCATTTACACCCTGGAGCCTGGACGCCTGGGCACCGACAGCGTGGACCGGTTTCTCTTCGACAGCAAGCAGGGGTATTGCGAGCACTACGCCAGTGCGACCACCTTTGTGCTGCGCAGTGCAGGCATCCCTGCGCGTGTGGTAACCGGTTATCAGGGCGGCGAATGGAACGCTTATGAAGCCTACCTTCAGGTCAGACAGTACGATGCTCATGCCTGGGTGGAGTACTGGCTGCCGGGTGAAGGCTGGCAGCGGCTGGACCCGACATCGGCGGTGGCACCGGAGCGGATTCGTGCTTCGGCACAGGACTATTTCAGTGCCAACGAGAGCCGCTTCTCCGGTGCAGGCATGAGTCTCAATGCTGCCTGGTTGCGTGATCTTCGCCAGCGCTATGACGCCTTTAACTATGCCTGGCATCGTTGGGTGTTGAACTATCAGGGACAGCAAACCGACCTGCTCAAAGACCTGCTTGGCGGCAGTGAGCAGTGGCGTAAAATTCTGGCCTGGTTGCTGCCGATGACGCTGGTATTCGGCCTGCTGGCCTGGGGCCTGTTACGACCCAGAGGCAGCAAACCCCGTGATCCTCTGGAGCGTGCCCTGCAGCAGCTGCAGCAGCGCCTGGCGGCCCTGGATGCAGCGCGTCTGCCGGCGGAGTCGGTGGCTATCTGGCTGCAGCGCATAGCCGCGCACTGGCCGCAGCAGCAAGCAGTCATGCTCCGTCTGGCATCGCTGGATGACCGCCAGCGGTATGCTGCGGATGCAGATCCGCAACAGCGCACGGAAATGAAGGCATTATGTCGGCAGTTGCTGCGTCAATTGCCGCGGCGGAGAGTGAAGTGAGTAGCGAGTACGAGTTGCTGCGCAGCAGTCGACGCAAGACGTTGTCGATACAGGTGCGTGATGGTCAGGTGGTGGTGCGTGCCCCGTTGCGCGTCAGCCAGGCGGCGATCGATGCATTTGTGCGCAGCCGGTCAGGCTGGATCAGCAAGCACCGGCAGCGCCAGCAGCAGGAATTGGCTACTCTGGGTGTGCGCATTGAGCAGGGCGGCAAGGTGCCCTGGCAGGGCGAGATGCTCGGGTTGCACTGGCAGCGGGGGGCATCCAGCCGGGTAGAGCCAGTCGGTGACCACCTTCAGCTAACAGGCTTTCAGGTAACCCTGTCGCACCGTATTCGCCGTACCGAAGCCGACGTGGTCAGCGATCAACTGAAAGGCTGGTTTATTCAGCAGGCTGAACGTCTGCTCAAGCCACGTACCCTTGAGTTGGCACAGATAACAGGCCTGCAGCCGACCGCCGTGGAAATCGGCAACTGGCGTGGCCGCTGGGGGCAGTGTTCCAGCCGTGGCGAGGTCAAGTTGAACTGGCGTTTGTTGCAGCTTGCGCCGCAACTGCAGGACTATGTGATTGTGCATGAACTCTGTCACCTCAAACACATGAACCACGGACCGCAGTTCCATGCCCTGTTGCAGCGTCATTGTGCGGAACATCCCCACCTGCACACCGAAACCCAGCGTTATACCCCCTGGTTGAAATGGTGAACGATACCTTCGGCGAATGGTGAAACCCTTCAGTCTGTGGCAGAAATAAGACATCTGCCCAGCCGGTTCCCTGGACGGGTCGGAAACCGTAATAACGATAACTAACGGGATGACGATGAGTCTTTATACAACGATTGAAAAAGCGGCATTCAACACGCTGACCCGGAAAATAGTCGGTAATGTGCTTTTCCTGCTTTTGCCCCATGTGATTTTGATCCTGCTGGGCAGTTATTTCTATGCCGATATCCGTCAGGTGATCACCGATCTGGCCCTGACTCCGGCGCAGCAGCAAGCGATTGAAGCCAGTCTGTCGGCACTGCTCTGGACCACCGGCACCACCATCAGCCTGGCACTGCTGGCCGGCATCGGCACCATCTTTTTCATGCGCCACCTGTTTCTGCGTCCGATCCGTGAAATCACGGCGGTACTGCGGGCGATCAAGGACAAGGATGGCGATATTTCCGGTACTCTGCCGGAATATACTCATGACGAAATCTCCGAGATGGCGGCGGCCTAAAACGAATTTGCCGACAGCCTGAAAAAAATGATTGCCGAAAGCCAGCGGCGCTCGGTCAGTGTCGCGCTCTGTGCCACCCGGCTGCAGAAAGTGGTGATCAAGGCTCACGGCTCGGCCCAGAACCAGGAGCAGCAGGCTCAGCTGGTATTCCAGTCCAGTCAGGAGTCCACCCAGGCGATCGATGAAATTGCCGGCAGCACCCTGACCATCAGCGAACAGAACAACAGCAACATGCAGGAGGTTCATGCTTCCCGTGATGAGCTGCAGCGGGTTCATGAGCAGATCAGTGCCGTGTGTGAACTCTCGCTGGGCTTCCAGCAGACGGTGGAAAAACTCAGCGAAAACTCCGGCAACATCACCAAGATTCTGTCGATGGTGAAGGATTTTTCCGACCAGACCAATCTGCTGGCATTGAATGCCTCCATCGAGGCGGCCCGCGCAGGTGAAGCCGGTCGTGGCTTTGCTGTGGTGGCCGATGAGGTGCGCACGCTGTCACAGAAGGTCAGCACCGCGACCCAGGAAATCGACAACAACATCAGCGAGATGTCGTCTCTGGTCGAGGATACCCGCGCCAGCGCGCACAACATCCTTGAATACGTGGAAAACACAGATCGCTTCATCACCAGCACCAATGAGCAGTTTGCGCGCATGGTGTCCGATTTCGAAGAGGTCAACGCCCAACTGACCGGCATCAGTGCCGCAATCGACGAGCTGTCGCATACCAACCGTGAATCCCACGGTCATGTGAAGGCGATTACCGAACTCTCCACGGAAATTCGTGACGAGATGGCGGAGTCACGCAGCTACTCCGAGGAGCTGGAGATCTCCACCGAAGAAACGCAGGAGCTGCTGTCTCGTTTCGTCATTGGCTATGGTGGCTTTGAACGCATGATCCAGACCGGCAAACAGTGGAGCCAGCAGACGGCCGATGCGCTGGAACAGCTGCAGGCGGAAGGGGTGAATCTGTTTGATCAGCACTACCGACGCACCAATGAAGGCCGGCAGCCGGAAAAATATGACTGCAGTTATACCGACCGTTTTGAGCGCCTGCTGCAACCCATGTTCGATCGCTTTATCAGCGAGCGTCCCGAGTTTACCTATGCCATTGCCGTGGATCGCAATGGCTACGCGCCGGCACACCATGCCAAAGTGTCCAGGCCGTTGACCGGTGATCCTCAGGTGGACAACCTGCACAGCCGCAACCGCCGCATCTTTGCCGGCAATCGGGCGGAAAAGCGCCGAGCATCACATACTTCGCCCTTCCTGTTGCAGACCTTTATTCGTGATACCGGTGAGGTCTTGAACGACCTGTCGATTCCGCTCTATGTCAACGGCAAGCATTGGGGTGCTCTGATCATGGGGTTTGATCCGGAGCACCTGCTCAAGGATGTAAACTGAGTGACAGGGGGGAGGCGCCGGCTTACTGGTCGGTGCCTGTCGTGAAACGGCGCACCATCTGTTTGAGGGTGTCGTAGTTGAGCGGCTTGTTGCAAATAGCGGAGACTTCGGCACTCTGAATCGCGGCCAGCCGGCTTTCGTTTTGTTCCGAGGTGATCATCATCACCGGCACGGTCGGCTGGTCGCTGTAGTGGCGGATGTGCTCAACCAGCTCAAGGCCATCGATATTCGGCATGTTGTAATCGGAGATGACCAAGTCGAAACGGCGCTGCTTCATGATCTGCAGTGCCTCTGCGCCGTCCTTGGCTTCCACGATCTGCTCAATGCCGATGGCGTTCAGCCCTTTGCGCACGTATTTGCGAGACATGGCGCTGTCATCGACGATCAATACCTGCATGAATTCCAGGTCAGACCCATCATTCTCATCGTGTTCCTGAAGGTCACGAATGTAATGCATGGTATTGCGCAGCGCCGTGGCCAGCTCTTCCTTGCGAAAGGGCTTGGGCAGAATTGCGATGGCCCCGGCCTGACGGATGGGCTCCAGGTAACGGTAATGAGTCTCGGAGGAGATCAGCAAAAAGGTGACATCCATCAGTTCCGGGCTTTGACGCATGCGGGTGACCAACTCGGTGCCGGTCATGTCGGGCAGATGCATGGATGACACCACGATATCCGGCACCACGTGCTGCATGCGCTCCAGAGCGGGCGCCGCCTCTTCAAAGGATTCAATCTCTCTGAGCCCGACCTGACGCAGGTTGTCGATAATGATCGTGCGTTGCAGTTTGGATGGTTCAATCACCAGTACCAACAGTTCATCGAGCGTCATATTCCGTTTCATCCAGTTGAGGCGGCAAAGTATTTAAGGGGCTCTTGGCAGACCCTGTATCGTGCAATATACAAAAACACCAGGCTAGTGTCTCAAATTATCTACACTAAGTCTTCATCAGTCAGGCATGTACGCAGAGTTGCTCCGTTCAGGCTTGCATCCGGACTGAGCAGCACCTTAAATAGGCCTCTGCTTTATATGGGATGGTTATATGAATAGAGACGTATGGTTGCTGGCGCTCTGTCAGGCGCTGCTCAATACCGGCAATGTGTTGCTGGTTTCAGTGAACGCCTTGATCGGTCAGCAGCTGGCGCCGAGCGAGGCGCTGATTACGCTGCCAGTCGCCTTTCAGTTTGTCGGCCTGATGCTGGCGACCATTCCGGCTTCGCTGATCATGCAGCGCATTGGCCGTCGCAACGGTTTTCTGTTGGGCAACAGCATCGGCTTTGCCGGGGCACTGACCTGCCTCTGGGCGCTGCAGGCCCAAGCCTTTGCGCTGTTCTGCCTGGGTACGGCGCTACTGGGGGTTGGCATAGGCTTCGGTATGCTCTACCGCTTTGCCGCCGTAGAGGTGTGCAACAAGGGACATGAAAGTCGGGCGATCTCCATGGTGATGCTCGGTGGCATCATCGCGGCAGTGCTGGGTCCCAACCTGGCGGTATATAGCCGCACCATGCAATGGGGCGTTGATTTCTCCGGTGCCTTTGCCGTGCTCGCCGGTGTCTACTTACTGGCACTGGTGCTGCTGTTGCGTATTCGGATCCCGCCGATGGTTCGTGACACCCAGGGCGATACCCGGCCCTTGAAGGCGATCATGCTGCAGCCAAGGTTCGTGATGGCTGTGCTGGCCGGCATGGTCAGCTATGCGGTGATGAATTTGCTAATGACGGCCACGCCGCTGGCTATGAACCGCTGCGGATATACCTTTGCCAGTGCGGCCAACGTGATCGAATGGCATGTGCTGGGGATGTATCTGCCATCCTTCTTCACCGGCCATCTGATTCGCCGTTTCGGTGAGGTGCCGCTGATGAAGACCGGTGCACTGGTCATGCTGGCCTGTATCGCCATCAACCTGCACGGGCAAAGCGAATGGCACTTCTGGGCCGCGCTGTTCCTGCTGGGTGTGGGCTGGAACTGGATGTTTATCTGTGCCACCTCCTTCCTGACGCGGGCCTACGCGCCGGCGGAAAAGGCCAAGACTCAGGCTGCCAACGAATTTCTGGTATTCGGTACGGTGACCTTTTCAGCCCTGGCGGCGGGCTGGCTGGAGTCCAGCCTGGGCTGGGCGGCGATGAATGTATTGATGATTCCAGTGGTGATCTTTACCCTGATCGCTTTGTTCCTGCTGGAGCCGATCAGGCGTGAAGTCGAGGCCCCGGCCCAGCCCTTGAAGGCAGCCTGATTCATGTGTGAACTCCTGGCAATTACAACCGGAGAGCCGGTTCATCTGTCTCTTTCACTGGCGCGCTTTTCCCGCCATGGCGGTCTGGAAGGGCCTCATGGCGACGGCTGGGGCTTTGCCTGGTATGAGCAGGGGGATGTGCAACTGATTCGGGAAGCGGCCGCCTGCGCTCGCAGCGAAACCGCTCACTGGCTTACCGAGCGGCATCATCCGTCGCAACTCTTCCTGGGACACATTCGTCATGCCACTCAGGGTGAAGTCGCGCTGCGCAACACCCAGCCGTTTCAGCGAGAAACCGGCGGGGCTACCCATCTGTTCGCGCATAATGGCGACCTGAACCGGTATATTCATAACCCCAAGCGCTTTCCGACCGGACAGTTCCGGCCAGTGGGGGAAACCGACTCCGAGCGTGCCTTTTGTGTGCTGATGGCCCGAATGGCAGCCGTGTGGCAGGACGGGCGCCCCGATCCCGAGGTACGTTTGGCGGTGGTTGCCGATTTTGCCGCCCGCCTGCGTCAGTTGGGCACGGCCAATTTTCTCTATTCCGATGGCGAGTTGCTGTTTGCCCACAGCGACCGCCGTCGTCAGAACGATGGTGAGGTGTCGGCTCCGGGCTTGCATCTGTTGCAATGCGAGGCTGCCAGCTCAACGGATATCGATGGTCTGGAGCTGGAACCGCTGGAGAATGTGACTACGGCGATGTTGGCCAGCGTGCCGCTGGATGAACGGCCCTGGCAGCCGCTGCCGGAAGGTGAAGTGCTGATGTTCAGGGACGGGGCGTTGCTGGACAACTGCCCCCGTCTGACACTCTGGCATGAAGCTCAGGAAATGCTGGAGGGCTGATCCCTCTGGCGACATGCATTCAGCGAATGCAGTTCACCAGGTAGGTGATCTCCGGGCTGCAGCTTTGCGGGTTGATCAGGCTGTCCGGCAACCAGGCCGGCGCTTCCACCAGACCACGGGCGAGCAGCTCATTGATCAGCGGCAGGTAGTTGAAGCCGGTTTTGCCCACATAGAGACCGGAAATATCGCCCTCACGCCAGAGTTTAAGTGCCTGGCTGAAACCGCTCAAATAGAGGTGGTCCTTGGTGAAACCGCCGCCACGGTGAACACGCGCGGTGATCTTGAACGCCTCCTCATGCTGGCAACGGTAGTCTTCCACCAGGGTGCGCCAGGTGCGACAGAAGTCGTTGTAACGGATCATCTGATCCACGGCAATGACACGCAGTGCCAGTGTCTTCAACCGCTTCAGGGTCATATGACCACAGAGATATTCACTGAGGATCGCCAGCCCTTCCTGAGCATGGGTGTTGCCGGGCAGGCCAAGGGTGAATACCTTCAGCGGTTGTGCCGCGGCATTCAGCGAGGTCACCATATGCACGCCCAGCTCATGGTGGGCCAGCGCGTGCAGTTCCGATTCACTGGCGCTGGTATTGCGACGCACCATCAATGCCTTGCGGCCGTTGTTGACCATCGCCTGTGCCAGCAGGCGATCGGACAGCTCCACCTTGCACTCCAGCCCCCACTCCTTGGCCTTCTGTTCGAAGAAGGGGATCATCTCTTCGGCTGAATAGCGCGGGCCGTTGATCTCTTCGACACGATCGGCCGCATGCAGCAGGAAACGGGCGTTGGCCAGGTCCTCGCTGGTCGGTTCGCCGTAGTAGCGCAGCGAGTTGTAGAGGAAGCGATCACTGCCGATGCTGACCAGCAGGTCGATGCGTTCGGCGAGGGCATCGATCACCTCACGGTACAACTGGCGCAGTGCCGGATCGCGGATACGGTCCACCGGCAGGCGATAGAGCTTTTCCCGGTGCAGATAAGGGTCGATGCGCAGCTGACGATAGCGGAACTGCGGCTGGTAACGACCCTTGTTGCGCAGGAACTGGCGCTCTTCCCGAGCAATGTTGATCGGGTTGATATAGAGCAGCGTTTCCAGTCCCTTGGCCAGCTTTTTCAGCGCCCGATCGACACGTAAAACCTCAGGCGGCAGTTCGCTGGGCATGAGATCATGGCCGGTCAGCGTGCGATTGCTGACCTGGCGGGCCAGAGTGGCTGCCGCCTCATAGAAGCTGCTGTGCAGACCACTGCGCAGGGCATCTACCACCAGCGGGTAAGGAGTGCCACTGCTGTCGCGGAAAATGGGGTCGATCTGCAGCGGCACCGTCAGCGTCTGTTCATGCCGCGTATTGACATGGGCACTGAGGTAATCGCCCTGATATTCAGCCTCACCGCTGGAGGTGCTGACCTCCTGGTGGGGCAGCTCAAGCGCCTGCAGCTGCTCACGCAGACAGGCGATCACCGCTGCGCCTTCGGGCATGCGCACCTGGCTGTCGATGATATGAAACACGCCGCTGTCGCTGTCTTCGCTGCGGGGGCGGCTGTTCAGATCGACCAGCAGGCACTGGCCGTGATCTTCCTCAAGCACATCGAGCAAGGCGTCAAGCAGATGATAAAAGCGCTGATGGCGGCGATGGGCATATTGCTGCATCGCCTTGGTCGGCGGCCGCTTCCACAGGCTGCGCCCATCCAGTCGCTTGCGCAGGCACTGTGCCAGGGAGAAGTTGAGATCACAGGCCAGGCGCGACTCTTCGGCAATCAATGTAATCGGCAGCAGATCGGCCAGGCTCGCTGTCCCGGTGGCCTCAAGCTGACGCCTTTGCTCCTCGCTGATCTGCAGGCGCTGAGCAACCTCGGGCTTGAGCTCGGTGCCGGCATGCAGCACCGTGCAGACCAGCGGCACATACTCGTCGATGCGGATCGTCAGACCACCGTTACGCAGCCGGGCATTCACCGGCTGGCGGTTTTCAATCAGCGCAAGAATGGCGCTTTCAGACAGCGTCTGCATCTTCAATCACCTTGCGGAAGGCCGTTTTGCGCTGTTCCACCATGTTGCGTGCCTCGACCACATTTTCGACAAAATCGATCACCTGGCGCTGCAAACGGACACGGTTTAGCTTGTTGATACGCACGATGCCACCCGGAGCCATGACGTTGACCTCAATCAGCTTGCCGTTGATCACGTCCAGGCCGGTGAAGTAGAGGCCGTCACGCACCAGTTTGGGACCGATGCTGCGGCACAGCTCCAGTTCTTCCTTGGTAAGTACATGTTTGACCACTCGACCGCCGGCATGGACGTTGGAGCGCACATCGTTGGCGGCCGGAATGCGACGCATGGCGCCGATCGGTTCGCCGTTCAGCATCAGAATGCGCACATCGCCGTTCTCGGCTCCGTCGACATATTCCTGCAGAATCACGTAGTTGCTGTTGCTGCCGCTGCCGATGTAGAAATCCAGCAATGAGCGGAAACTCTGGCGTGCGCTCTTCTCGATCACGATGACGCCCTTGCCGCCGAAACCGTTCAGCGGTTTGAGGATCATGCGCTCGCCTGGCGATTCTTCCAGTGCCTTTTCCAGGTATTCCTTGTTCTTGGAGACATGGGTCACCGGCATGTATTTGGAAGCAGGGCCGTTGAAGGCGGCGGTATACAGCTTGTTGTTGCCGATGCGCAGGCCATCGAGCCCGTTCATGATGAAGACATCACCGTGAATGGAGTCGAGGAAGTTGAGCACGATGGTATCCAATGGCGGATTCAGGCGCACGATGATGGCGTCAAACCCTGCCAGCGGCAGTCGGCTGCGACGAAACTCGGCATGACGGTAGAACGACGGGATGTTGTCCGACACCTTGCCCTTGCGCAGTACATTGCAGAAGGCGCTGCTGATGTTGTCGCGAATAGTCAGGTTGGCAGGGGAGGTGATCGCCACGGTATGCCCACGCAGGGCCGCCTCATGCACCATGCGCAGCGTGGTGTCGGTGTCCGGTTTGATTTGTTCCCAGGGGTACATCAGAAAGCAGATCTTCATCGGGTTCTCCTGCAGACAGGTGGGTAGAGGGCGTCATGAGACCCCTGGCAGTGGCTGTCGGCGTTCGGTAAATGGGTGTACGGTCAATAAACAGGGAAAAGTGCCAGGGCTCAGGGCTGAGCGTCCTGCGGCAAGTGCGCGCATTGGACGTCATAACCCCCTGCCGGGCAAGCTCTTTTTTGTCCGTTAACGTTATTTTTTTTCATCTATATTGGTCAGTATAGTGCGTCTTTTTCATGCAGGTCTGCCAGACTCGAAAAAGTGTCGAACATGGGGCTGGTGCCGTGATCGACTCCCGCTTAATATCGCGCCATCATTTATCGAGGAGTTGAACAACCGATGCTGGGCTGGATCCTTTACAAGTCCGATCATACCCTGGTTAAACAGGAAATCTACGAGATCGAGCGGCTGGTCAGTCAGGCCAGCGCCCACGGTATCGACATCAAGGTCTATACCCCGGAGGCCTTCGATCTGACGGTGACCCGTGACGACCGCAACAGCGTGATGATCGATGGTGAGCCGACCCCGCTGCCGGATTTCTTCCTGCCGCGCATGGGTGCCGGCACCAACTACTTTGCGCTGGCGGTGATCCGTCATCTGGAGCGTCTGGGCGTACACAGTTTCAACTCGGCCGAAAGTATCGACACGGTCAAGGACAAGCTCTACAGCCATCAGATTCTGGCGCAGAACGGCTTGCCGGTGCCGAAGACCATGCTGGTCAAGTTTCCGGTGAATCCTGAGCTGGTCAAGCGCCAGATCGGCTTTCCGGTGGTGGTGAAAACCCTGTCCGGCTCTCAGGGCAGCGGTGTGTTTCTGTGCGAAACCCTGAACCACTTTGAAGATCTGATGCAGATGGTGGAGTTGACCAACCCCAAGGCCAACATCATTCTGCAGGAATTCATAGCCGACAGCCGAGGCCGCGATCTGCGGGTGATCGTTATCGGCGGGCGTGCCATTGCTTGTATGGAGCGGGTGGCGGAAGAGGGAAGTTTCAAGGCCAACTTCTCCCGTGGCGCTTCGGTACGCGAGTTTCCGATGACCCCTGAGGTCGAGTGGCTGGCGATCGAAACCGCACGGGTGCTGGGACTGGAAATCGCCGGTGTGGATCTGTTGTTTGCCGGCGATCACTACAAGGTGTGTGAAGCCAATTCCTCGCCCGGTTTCGAGGGTGTCGAAAGCTGCTGCGATGTCGATGTGGTCAATGAGATCTACAACTTCCTGCGCATCCGCCTGGGCAACTTCAAGTAAGCTCTACTCTATAACACCTCATAACAGCTTCGGCGCTCATTGAGCGCCGTCTGCTGCTTCCTCGGGCAGGTTGGGGCGCTTGTCCTGACCCCAGCCAACCTGTTCCAGTACCGGCGCCAGCAGGGCGCGTACTTCCGCTTCGCTGCAGCATTCCCGGGTCTGCTGCAGCAAATCGCCCAGCGCTGACCGGCTGATCGAACGGATCAGCAGTTTGATGCGCGGGATGTTGTAGGCGCTCAGACTCAGACAGCGATAGCCCATGGCCACCAGCAGCAGGACGGCAGCGGGGTCCGAAGCCATCTCGCCACACAGCGACACCGGCAGATTCAGCGCCTCGCACTGCTGCAGGATCTGCTCCAGTGCCACCAGCACCGCAGGGTTGAGGTGATCAAAGAGGTTGGAAACCCGTGGATTGTTGCGGTCCACCGCCAGCAGATACTGGGTCAGGTCATTGGAGCCGATGGAAACAAAGTCGATATAGGGCGCCAGTCGCGGCAGCAGCAGCATGGCCGATGGCACCTCGATCATCATACCGATCTCGGGCATGCGTACCGGCTGGCCCTCGCGATTCAGCGCCTCCACGGCCTTTTCGACATGCTTGCGGAAGCTCTGGATTTCATCGACCCGACTGATCATCGGCACCAGCAGGCGCAGGTTGCCATTATCCATGTCGGCTCTGAGCATGGCGCGGATCTGGCTGATCAGCAGCTGGGCGTTGTCCAGACTGAAGCGAATGCCGCGCCAGCCCAGGTAAGGGTTGGTTTCACTGATATCATAGTAGGGCAGCTGTTTGTCACCGCCGATATCGAGGGTGCGCATGTTCACCGGGCGGGGTGCATAGGCCTCCAGCACCTTGCGGTACAGGGTGAACTGCTCCTGCTCGGTGGGAAAGCTGTCATGAATCATGAACGGGATTTCCGAGCGGTAGAGCCCCACCCCTTCGGCGCCGCGCTGCAGTCCGGGAGTGGCATCGGCGAGCAGACCCGTATTGGTGAGCAGACTGACACTGAAGCCATCCGTGGTGACGGCCGGCTGTTCGCGCAGCCGCTCCAGCCCCTTCATGAAACGCTGCTCTTCGTCGATCATGCGACGGTATTCCGCCAGCAGCGCCGCCGGCGGGTTGAGTACGCATTCAGCCCGGTTGCCATCGGCAATCAGGGTGGCGCCCTTGTGCTGTTCCGGCTCGAACTGTTCCACCCCCATCACCGCCGGAATACCCAGGGCGTTGGCCAGAATGGCGGTGTGTGACAGGGTAGAGCCCTGAGTACAGATGATGCCGTGGATCTGGTGCAGCGGAAACTCGGCCAGATCGGCGATGCTGATCAACTCACCGGCCAGAATCAGGGCCTCGTCAGGTGTTTCCATCGACGGCCGTTCGCGCGATACCAGCTGGTTGAGGATACGCTGGCCGATGTTGCAGATATCTTCGGCACGGGCTTTGAGATAGGGGTCATCCGCCTGCTGGAACTGTGCCGCCATGGCCGTGATGGTCTGCTTCAGCGCCCAGGGGGCGTTGTCGCCGGCATCGATGCGGGCGTGGATCTGTTGGCTCAGCTCGGGGCTTTGCAGCATCATCTGGTAGACACTGAACAGCGCATGCAGATCGCCGGGCAGATGCTGGCCGAGATGGCCGGAGCCGGATTCCAGCTCCTCGCTGACCGCGGTGATGGCCTCGGCAATGGCGGCTTTTTCGATGTCGGGAGCGGCGGTGCAGGCGGCTCTGACCTGATCCAGCGACAGGTGAGGTCTGACCAGCCATAATTTGCCCAGGCCCAGTCCCGGTGCGCCCTTGAGGCCGGGGAAACGGCGGTAGCGGCCACGGGCGCTGCGTTTCTCATACCAGCCGCCCTTGCTTTGCAGCTGTGACAGGGTGCCGGCCAGCTGGGAGGCAACAGTGATCAGGAAGGCTTCCGCCTCCTGAGGGAAGGGTTCGCGCTCGCGTCCCTGAATGACCAGTACGCCGATCAGTTTGCGCAAATGCAGCAACGGCACACCCAGAAAGCGGTGGTAAGGCATTTCGTGGGTTTCGGGGATGAACACGAAACGATCGTCCGCAGGTGCGTCGCCCAGGTTCAACGTACTCAGCGAGGCGGCAATGTGCCCCACCAGGCCCTCGTCGAGCCCCAGCTTGGCCTTGCCCACCGCCTGAGCGGACAGCCCCTCGGTCGCGGCCAGGATAAGGTGCTGGTAGTCGGGTGTACACAGGTAGAGGCTGCATACTTCGACCTGCATCAGTTCTCTCAGGCGCTGAACAATATTGCTCATTACGGTCCTGGGGTCGCCGGTACGGGCAATTTGTTCAACAATGGAAGTCAGCGCATTGAGCGAGGGTTGTTGCATCACCGTGGTTCCGAGTCTGGCGGGGTACTTGTTATCGATGCTGGCACAGCCGGGGCATCAGGGCAATGCCCAAAGGGCAGTATGTTGGCGCAAAGCGCAGTAATTAGAGTTTCCAGGGGTGCAGCAACCGTCAAGCGCTTGGCTGAGACAGGGTGCAGGGATACCATACCGCCTTCCCGTGCCGGCGACAGATCCGGACAACCGGAAGTTCATGCGGTTGGTCGGGGCGCGGAGCAAGATCGATTCACCCAAGTGACAAGCGGAGTGCAGCTTGAAAAGTTATATTTTTGCCACCGATAACGAACGTGGCGGGGTTATCCTGTGTGACATCGACAGCCTGGAAGAAGCGGTCGAGTATCTGCAGCAGCGTTTCAAGGGCGTGATCCGAGTGGAGCAGGGGCGTCGTTACTGGCAGGCGGGTGAAGGCTATGCCGAACTTGAGCCGCTGGCACCTGATAGCGGTCGCAGCGGCCCGGGATAAGGCTGCTAGAACCAGTCGTCGCTGCGTTTGCGCTTGCGCGGCAGGTGCGGCACGATCAGACCGAGGATGACGCCGCCAAAGGCGATCAGGCCGCCGTAGGTCAGCCAGCGCATCAGATTGCTCTGGTCCATGTTGCTGATCTGGGACTGGAGATCGCGGATTTCGGTGTTCAGCGATCGGATCTGGTCGGTATAGGTACTGCTTTCACGCTGCAGCTGCTGCAGACTTGAGTTCAGCTTTTCAATGGTATCGGCCTGTTCGCTGATGGTTGTGCGGCTTTGCTCAAGCGCGGCTTCCAGCTTGGGCAATTCAATCAGTTTACTGTCCCCTGTACCCACCAGTTCTCCGGGCAGCCAGCCGGTGCGGCCGTTTTCGGTACGCACCTGGACATATTCGGTCTGGTCATTGCGACCGAGAATCTCGACCGATTCACCACTGTTGACCCGACCGATAATGCGGTACTGATTGCTGGGGCCACTGTGGAAGAAAACATGGGCATCATCGGCGATATGTCCCTTTTCCGCCCAGGCAGGTACAGAGATACAGAGCAGGGCGCTTAACAACACGGCTTTTTTCATGGTTATCCCAACGGCTGAAACATCAAAAACATGATTTTACACTACAAACACTTTATCGTTTAGGAGCTGTCCCGAATCTTAATGGCAGCCAGAGCACTGCATTTGAGTGCATGCTTTTAGAGTGGAAACTTTTACTTTGGAAACCAAGGGGAACGTAGATGGAATCCTTCTCTCAGGAATATATCCTGCCATGGCTGATCAATATTGGCCTGGCCATAGCGATTTTCGTGATCGGTCGTTGGGTGGTCAAGCTGGTGATGAATCTGCTCGGCCGTATTCTGCGCAAAACCAAAATGGACGTGATGCTGGTCAATTTTGTCAGCTCCATTGCGCATGCACTGCTGTTGCTGTTCGTGGTCATCGCCGCACTGGGTCAATTGGGGGTTGATACCACCTCGCTGATCGCGCTGATCGGTGCCGCAGGCCTGGCCATCGGTCTGTCGTTGCAGGACTCGCTGAAGAACTTCGCCGCGGGTGTCATGCTGATCGTGTTCCGTCCGTTCAAGGCCGGTGATTTTGTCGAAGCCGGGGGTGTCAGTGGTGTGGTAGAGCAGATCACTATCTTCAACTCCATCTTCCGTACTGGCGACAACCGCGAAATCATCATCCCCAACGGCAAGATCTATGCCGATAATATCGTCAACTACTCCAAGCGTGACACCCGTCGTGTGGACATGGTATTCGGCATCGGCTATGGCGACGACCTGCTCAAGGCCAAGCGTGTGCTGATGGAAATCCTGGAGCAGGACGAACGCGTGCTCAAGGATCCCGCACCGATGGTCACCGTTGCGGCGCTGGCCGACAGCAGCGTCAACTTCAACGTGCGTCCCTGGGTCAAGAACGCCGATTACTGGGGTGTGCTTTGGGACACCACCGAGAAAGTGAAGCTGGAGTTTGATCGCCAGGGCATCAGCATTCCCTTCCCGCAGATGGATGTGCATCTGCACAAGGAAGAGAACAGCGCCGATTAACCCTGTCCTCGCGGCTGTGCCGAGGAGTCGAGCTGACCCTCGGCCAGCACCTGCTTTCGCAGCGTTTCGTTTTCATTGCGCAAACGCTGCGCTTCTACCCGATAGTCGAAAATCTCCTGATACTGGCGTTCCAGCTTGGCTGCCAGCTGCTCCAGTTCAGTGCTCTGCTGATCGATCTTCAGCTGCAGATGCTCCAGCTGGTTCTGCAGGTCATCCAGCATTTCGAAGCCCCGGCTTTGCGGCTCGTGGGCCTTGTCCGGATGGAAGCGGTATGAGCCCTGCAATTCGTTGACGATATGACTGTAGAGCGCGGTCAGGTCAGACCTTTCTCGGTCGGTATAACGGATATTTTCTTCGATGGCGGTATGCGCACTGGCGGCACCGATGGCGCCGGCCAGCATCTGCTCCATCATGCGGTGAAACTCCATCAGCTCCACCACCGAAATATGGCTTTTGTCGTATACCTGCAGGTCTTCGGCGATCCGATTGACGGTCTGTTGGGCCTTCTCTTCCCCCAGATAGCGGCGCAGCAGTTGCTCGGCCTCGACCAGCTTCGGTGCCAGTTCGATATAGGCATTAAGGCCGGTCGGTCGCGCCTTTTCCTGGGTGCGCAGGGCGCGTGTGGTGTAGAGAAACTCGGTGGTCAGTGTGCGCTCCTGCTTCTGCGGCTGGTAGAACCAGGAACCCAGCATGTAGGCCAGCAGGTTGAACAGCAGCGACCAGAAAACGGCATGGGGTATTTTCGGCAGTTCCAGCCCGAACAGAGCGCCGGGCGACAGCCAGCCGATACCGAAGGGTCCCTGTTGCATTAGACTGAGTGGCAACCAGCCCTCGTCAACCCAGGCGGGCACGATCAGCGTCCAAGTCCAGAGTGCAAAACCCGCCATCAGGCCCAGCATGGCGCCCATGCTGTTGCCGCGACTCCAGAACAGGCCGATAAAGGTTGCCGGTGCAAACTGCAGCGCGGCGACAAAGGAGATCATGCCCACGGCCACCAGCATATGGGTATCGGTGAGCAGCCGTGCCAGATACAGACTGCCGAACAGGATGAGGGCGACTAAAACCCAGCGCACCTGCAGCAGCCAGGTGCGGACCCAGCTCAGCTGGCGGCATTTTTCACATATCGGCAGCAGTAGATGGTTGGACACCATGGTGGCCAGGGTCATGGTGGTGATGATCACCATGCCGCTGGCTGCGGCAAAACCGCCGAGGAACGAGAGCAGCGCCAGATAGGGCTGATTAAGTGCCTGTGGCACCAACAGCATGAAGTAGTCCGCGGACTGTTCGGGCAGTCCCATGATCAGGCCTGCGGCTGCCACGGGAATGACAAACATCACAATCAGGACGGTATACAGAGGGAACACCCAAAGTGCCCGGCCCAAGTGCTGTGGCGAGACGTTTTCCACCACACTGACATGAAACTGTCGCGGCAAAAGCTGCACGCCGACAAAGCTCAACACGATCAGGGTAAGCCACTGAATGCCGCTGTCTTCACCGCCGAGGCTGAGCAGGCGGTCGAGATCGTTGGCCTTAATCTGCTGATAAATATCGACGGGGCCGTCGAAGAATTGATAGCTGATGAACAGGCCGATGATCAGATAGGCGATCAGCTTGATCACACACTCGGCCACCAGTGCGAGAATCATGCCCTGGTGACGTTCCGTGGGGTCAAGGCGACGGACACCGAATACGATGGTGAACACCACCATCAGCAGGGTGATCAACAGGCCGGATGAACTCCAGTGAATATGCCCGGCACCTTCATGGGTAATGAGTCTGAGTGAGCGGATCACCGCTTCCAGCTGCAGGCTGATGTAGGGCAAAAGGCCAAAGAGTGCGATCAGAGTGACCAGCGCGGCGATGCGCTGCGAGCGTCGATAGCGGGTCGAGATCAGGTCGGCGATGCTGGTGATGTGAAAGGTTT
>CAYMHL010000002.1:0-8598 GCA_964390205.1 uncultured Marinobacterium sp. | reverse complement strand
GAGCGTCGATAGCGGGTCGAGATCAGGTCGGCGATGCTGGTGATGTGAAAGGTTTCCTTGACTGCAATCATCCGCCTGATGGTGAATTGCCAGAAGAACAGTGACAGCAGCGAACCTGCATAGATGCCCAGATAGAGTAATCCTGATTGCGTCGCGAAGCCGACACTGCCGTAGAAGGTCCAGGTCGTAAAATAGACGCCAAGCGAGAGCGCATAGAGGGTCGCGGAGTTGATCGGTCGACCGCGACGGGTACGCTGTTCACCCCATTGCGCCAGGGCGAACAAAAGAGCGATATAGAGGGTAATGACCAGCAGAACACTCAGGGGAGAGAACATCTGTATACCTCTAGCGGGTGGGTGCCGGTAATCTATTCAGTGTAGTCGCTGGCGGCAGGTCCATGTTTATGCTCGGAGCCGTGTCGGCAGCCGCAGGGCGGCACAGGATCCAGTCCGCCGTCGGAGTAGGGGTGGCAGCGCAGAATGCGGCGTGTGCCCAGATAAAGCCCCTTGAGCACGCCATGCACCTGTATCGCTTCAATCATGTAGCTGGAGCAGCTGGGATAGAATCGGCAGTTGTTGCCCAGAAAGGGGCTGATGGCGATCTGATACAGGCGTACCAGCAGTATGAGTAAACGTGCGACCAGGCGGTTGAGCATAAATGAACAATTCCCCGAAACCATCTGTTGCAGATGATAGCCTTTGCCGTTGCGACTGGCCAGTGAAGGGGGCGGAACCGGGAGCCATCAGGCCCCCGGTATCGAATCAGACCTGAGGGTCCAGCTCCAGCACGGAGAGGGTGCGAGCGCGCACACGGTTGAGCAGCTCGGCATCATCCGTCAGGCTCTGGCCGTAGGAAGGCACCAGTTCACGGATCTTCTGCTTCCAGCTGTCTTCCTGCAGACGATCGGCAAAGCAGCGCTCAACGATGCTCAACATGGCGCTGACAGCCGTGGAGGCACCGGGAGAGGCACCCAGCAGCGCGGCCAGAGTGCCATCCTGCGCGGTGATCACTTCAGTGCCGAACTCCAGCTTGCCGGCGGTTTCCGTGCCCGGCTTGATGATCTGCACACGCTGACCGGCATAGGACAGTTCCCAGTCTTCATCCTTGGCTTCCGGGAAGAAGTTGCGCAGTGAATCGACACGGGAGGTGTGCGACTGCATTACTTCGCTGATCAGGTAACGGGTCAGGTCCATGTTGTTCTTGGCCACGGACAGCATGGGCTTGAGGTTGCTCATGCGGATGCTGCACGGCAGGTCCAGGAAGGAACCCTGCTTGAGGAACTTGGTGGTAAAGCCGGCGAAAGGCCCGAACAGCAGCGCTTTCTTGCCGTCAATGACACGGGTGTCCAGATGCGGTACGGACATGGGCGGCGCACCTATGGGTGCCATGCCGTACACCTTGGCCTGGTGCTGTTCGATGATTTCGGGGCGCTTGCACACCAGCCACATGCCGCTGACCGGGAAGCCGCCGTAGCCCTTGCCTTCGGGGATGTCGGATTTCTGCAGCAGGGGCAGGGCACCGCCACCGGCACCGAGGAAAACAAAGCGGCTGTTGATGACTTCAGTGCCGCCCTGTTCGGTGTTCTTCAGTTTGACGTTCCAGCTGCCGTCGGCCTGTTGATCCAGGTCGTCAACAATGCGGCTCAACAACAGCTCGAAATTGTCCTGCTGTTCCAGGTTCAGCACCATGCAGCGCGCCAGAGCGCCGAAGTTGACATCGGAGCCATAGCGCACGCGGGTGCCGGCGACCTTGTCGGACGGGTCACGGTCTTTCATTACCAGCGGCATCCACTCACGCAGGGTGTCGTGGTCTTCGCTGTATTCCATGTCCTTGAAGCAGTGATGCCGGCTCAGTGCCTGATAGCGCTTGCGCAGGAACTCGACATTCTTTTCGCCCCAGACAAAACTGGAATGCGGGGTCGGATTGATGAACTCTTTGGGGGCGGGCAGATTGCCTTGCTCGACCAGATAGGACCAGAACTGCAGGCTGACTTCGAAGGAGGTGTTGATCGCGAAGGCCTTGCTGGTGTTGATGCTGCCGTCTGCCTGCTCGGGCGTGTAGTTGAGCTCGCAGTAGGCCGCGTGGCCGGTACCGGCATTGTTCCAGCCATCGGTGCTTTCACGGGCAACATGGTCAAGACGTTCGACCATACAGATCTTGAGGCTCGGGTCCAGCTGCTTGAGAATCATCCCGAGGGTGGTACTCATCGCGCCGGCGCCGACTAGCAGCACATCTACAGTTTTAGTGGTCATATGAGTTCGCCATTTGATCGTAAACAATGGGGTTGGAGACAGCGGAAGGTGGCTTGTGGCACGCCCCGGGCAGCGTCAGATCTGCGCGAAAGGACTTCCGGGTCTCACTGCCGTCGGCGTCGCCCGATTGGGTAGAGCAGACCGCAGATTGAATGATTATTTACGCTGAATACTTAGGTGCGGTGCATTATATTCAACTGCCAGTGGATTAAAACTCGAATTGTCGACAGACGCGCCTGGCAGAGCGGCGTCATCAGGCTGTAACCCGCGTGGTATATGACCTGAAGTGAAAATTTAGACTTTGGTCTGCAGAATGGAAAAGGACTGTTGCAGTGGGCGGATGGCCCACTGCAGGCAGGGTTTTTACAGGTGTTCTTCGGCGTATTCGGCCAGGCGTGAACGGAAAATGCCTTCGAAGTGAACACTGGCGGAGCCTTCAAAGTCACGGAAACGCTCAACGATGTAGGTCAGGCCCGAGGTCAGTGCGGTCAGGTAGTTGGAATCGATCTGCGCCAGGTTGCCCAGGCACACCATCTTGGTGCCCTTGCCGCAGCGGGTGATGATGGTCTTGAGCTGCTGCGGGGTCAGGTTCTGCGCCTCGTCGATCAGCACGATGGCATTCTGGATGCTGCGTCCACGGATGAAGTTGAGCGACTTGAACTGGATGTTGGCTTTCTCCAGAGCATATTTGACGCTGCTTTGCGGGCGCTCGTCCTGGGCATGCATGGCTTCCAGGTTATCGTTGATCGAGCTCATCCACGGCGTCATCTTCTCCTCTTCGGTACCGGGCAGGAAGCCGATGTCTTCAGCCACCGGTGGTGTCGAGCGGGTGACGATGATCTTGTTGAAACGCTGTTCCTCAATCACCATCTCCAGCGCACAGGCCAGGGCGATCAGGGTCTTGCCGGAGCCGGCGGCGCCAAGCAGGATGCTCAGGTCGATCTCCGGGTCCATCAGTGACTGCATGGCAAACGCCTGCTGCAGGTTGATCGGTTGAATGCCCCAGCACACCTGATCCATCAGCCGCTCGTAGCCCAGGTCGAGCAGGGTGACACTGGTTTCGTCCAGTGCCACCGTACGCGCGGCGAAATCCTTGCTGTCGTCGTAGATGTATTCATTCAGGTAGGTGTCCGGCAGCAGGCTGCGATCGACCTTGTGGTAAGTCCGGCCGTCCTGCTGGAAGCTGTCCACCTTGTCGACGCCCTCCCAGAAGGGTGACTCCAGGTGGTGGTGTCCTGCCGGCAGCATCTCGATATCGGATACCAGCTGGTCGGTACGGTAGTCTTCCACCCGCTGCAGCCCGGCCCCCAGCGCCTTGAGGCGCATGTTGATGTCCTTGGTGACCAGAATGATCTGGCGATGCGGGAAGGTCGCCTGCAGGTGCAGGGCGCAGTTGATGATGCGGTTGTCCTTGTTGCTTTCGTCGGGGAGAAAGCCCTGGCGCGTGGTCAGCTCATGATCCGGAAAGATGGACAGCTTGCCCAGCTTCTGCTCGCGCTCCTTGCCCTCCACCAGAATGCGTACACCCTTGGTGATCTGACCGGCAGTGGTGGCACTGGAAAGAATCGAGTCGATCACCCGGATCGCATGGCGGGCCTCGGCGGCCACGTTCTGTTTGCGGTCCTTGATCGAATCCAGTTCCTCCAGCACCGTCATCGGGATGGTGATGTCCTGTTCCTTGAACTGAAACAGACACTTGGGGTCGTGCAACAGTACGTTGGTATCGAGGATATACAGTTTTGATGCAGACATCGGCAGGCTTCCTTGTACGACAGTGTATGGCTTCAAACTAATTCAAGGTGGCAGCAAATACAACGCGCAGAGATCAGGTTTTGAGCCTGTACCTGCCTGGCGCTTGTAGAGTGAGCTGCACTGTAACCCTGTTGTTACCCAATGGTAGTAAATCTGTCCTTCAGCGTTCATAGTAAAACGTAAAAGCTATACACGTCAGACAAATACCCGTCTGACACCAGGCAGTAGCGAACAAGGAGGTCAGCATGATGACCGAGCATTACATTACCTCCAGCGTGACACCGCTGGACAACCTCGATGTCCTCTCGCCCTATGAAGTGGCGCGGCTGCAGGACAAAAGCCAGGGCGGGTTGTATAACCTGTTTCGCCAGTGTGCGCTGGCCGTATTGAACTGCGGCAGCGAGCTTGACAGTACCCGCAAGGTACTCGACCGTTTTCGTGCGTTTGACATTCAAATCAGCCAGAAGCACCGGGGCGTGCAGCTTGATCTGATCAATGCCCCTGCCAGTGCCTTTGTCGATGGCGAGCTGATTCAGGGGATCAACGAACATCTGTTTTCGGTGCTCAGGGATCTGCTCTATGTAGCCGATAAGGTGGATACCTGCTGTGAGGGGCTGGATCTGTCCGGCACCATCACCAATCAGGTGTTCAACATGCTGCGCCATGCCGAAGCGCTGCGCCCCCACGTGAAACCCAATATGGTGGTCTGTTGGGGCGGTCATTCGATCGTGCATGAGGAGTATGAATACACCAAACGAGTCGGCTATGAGCTGGGCCTGAGGGGCATGGATATCTGCACCGGCTGTGGACCGGGGGCGATGAAAGGACCGATGAAGGGCGCCACCATCGCCCATGCCAAACAGCGTGTTGCCAAAGGCCGTTATGTCGGTATTTCCGAACCCGGCATTATCGCGGCGGAGTCGCCGAACCCGATCGTCAATGAACTGATCATCATGCCGGATATCGAACGGCGGCTGGAGGCGTTCGTGCGCCTGGGGCATGGCTTTGTGGTATTCCCCGGTGGAGTAGGCACCGCTGAAGAGATTCTCTACATCCTCGGTATCCTGCTGCAGGAGCGCAACCAGGTGCAGCCTTTCCCGCTGATTTTTACCGGTCCCGCCGGCAGCGAGACCTATTTCGAGACGGTTGATCGTTTTATCCGCACCACCCTGGGTGAGTCTGCCACCGGCTGTTACGAGATCATTATCGATGATCCGCACGAAGTGGCGACGCGGATGCGTGATGGCCTGGATGAGGTGACGGCCCATCGCAAGGCCACCGGCGAGGCCTACCATTTCAACTGGCAGTTGCACATCCCTCTGGCGCTGCAGCAGACCTTCGAGCCGACGCATGAGGCCATGAGAAGTCTTTGTCTGTCACGCCAGCAGTCGGATCATGAGCTGGCGGCACAACTGCGCTGTGCGCTGTCCGGCATCGTGGCCGGCAACGTCAAGGAGCCGGGCATTCGTGCCATCGAGGAGCATGGTCCCTTCGAGCTGCACGGTGAGCCCGAGATCATTGCGGCGCTGGACCAGCTGCTGCAGGCGTTCGTAGAACAGCGCAGGATGAAGATCAACCACGAGGAATATGAACCCTGCTTCCGTCTGGCGCCTGCGAGCAAGGCCTCCTGAATCAACGTCTGCGGGTGATGGCACGCTCGCGGACAAAGGCCATCAGGTAATTGGGCCCGCCGTAGAGAGGGCCCGTTCCGGAAAACCCTGAACTGCCGGTCGGGTGAATACCGGCAGAGGTGTCGGACAGGGGGCGATTGAGCAGCAGGCGACTGGCCTGAAGCTCCTCTGCCACCTGTTCGATCACCCCATCATCATGGGAATAGAGGCCGCAGGCCTGCCCCGGGCAGTAGCGGTTGATCTCGACCAGTACCCGCGGCAGTGACTCGGGCTCGTAACGGATCAGGTGCAGTACCGGGCCGCTGATCGGTGTCGTGAGCTCGTCCAGCGTATACAGCCGCAGCAGCGTCGGTGGCACGAAATAGCCGTGGTTATGCTCCTCGCCCAGTTCCAGTTGAGCCATGACCCTTTGCCGCAGGCGAAAACGCTCGATATGCTCGAAACAGTTTTCCATCTGATCACGCCGACTCATGGGGCCGATGTCGGTTTCCAGCTGCAGGGGATCGCCCAGCGACAGTAGCTGCATGGCACTGGCCAGCTGCGCCTCGATTTCATCGGCGATGTCTGCCTGGATATACAGTGTGCCCAGGGTGGTGCGTCTCTGGCCGGCATGACTGAAGGCGCTGTGCAGCAGTTCACGGATCTCCGCAGTGGTCAGGCGGCGGTCGATGATCTGGGTGCCGGGAATACTGCTGTGTGAGACCAGCGGGACGACCGGTGCGCCGCGGCGGCTGCCCAGGCGTGCGTTCATCTCGGCGGTTTGCTCCGGACTGAGGAAGCAGCAGGCTCCGGCGATCCGGTAATCATCCATCAGCCATCGGGCAATGGCGTCATCACCCGGCAGCAGGGCGATGGCGCCCGAGGGCAACCCTGCTTCCAACAGGTATTCAATGCTCAATGTAAGGGTGGCAGCGCAGCTGAGGTCGGGGTGCAGCAGTACGCTGTTGCCGCTGACCAGTAGAGCCGCCAGTTGACCGAGATTGGTGGCAAAGGGCTCGTTATGGTCGGTCAGGCAGGCGTAGACGCCGCGACCCTGAAACTCCAGCCGGTTGTCTTCATTCTGATGGCCATGCAGGCTGCGGGGAGCCAGCTTGCCCAGAGCCTGATTGCAGTAGTAATAGCAGAGGTTGATCGCGCAGCGCAGATCCGCAAGGGCATCCCGAACGCTCAGTCCGGTTTCGTGTACGCAGGTGGCGACCAGTGCATGCTGGGCCTGCTGCAAGGCTTCTGCCCAGCGCTGAATGACCTTGGCTCGATGTTTCAGACCGCTTCGATTCCACTGCAGCTGCGTTTCCAGTGCCAGTTCAAAGGCGCTGCGCAGCTGATCCTCGGTTGTCAGGTGCATCATACCGAGGCTGCGCTCTACATGGGCAGGGCTGAGACGCTCCAGGGATTCACCGCTGCGCAGGCTTTCGCCATTGATCAACGGGCCCGTATGCAGCGGCTCGACTGTACGCTGCTCAAGTGCCTGGCAGAGTGCGCGGTCAGTTGACGACTGCCCGGCCGGAGCGCTGATGACGTTGCTGCGAACCGGCAGAAAAATATCCGAAGGTGCCGGCGGTGACTGAAAATCCTGAGGAGCGGGTCGATGCAACAGCCGTGATGCATGCAAGCGACTGTTGTTGCCGCTTTGGATGAACTGCCGACACAGGGTGTAGCTGATGCGGCAGTGATCGGGGTCGGTCAATACCGGGTAACGGGCATACCCTGCATGCTGTGCATGCAGAATTTCCCGGGGTTCAGGCATGCCGCTGATCAGTTGGATCGGCAGATCAACGTCCAGCGTACGGCCCAGGTGCTCAAGCCAGCCCAGAGTCGGTAACGCCCGTTTACTGCTGGTATCCAGGCAGATCCCCAGTCGCCCCCAGTGGCTGATGTCGGGCAGAGCAAGGGTAGTGGACAGAATGTCCAGCGTCAGTTCCAGCGTTTCTTCATTGGGCACGCGCAGCAGCAGAGTGTGCCCCCGGTCTTGCGCCGCCAGCGCCAGTACATGCAGGCGGTTGCAGATGCCATCGCGAATGCGCTCGCGTTTCAGCGCCTCATAACGCGCATGGAGGTCGGCCGGATTGATCAGCAGAGTGGCGGGTTCGGGATGTGTCAGAGACTGCAGATAGCGGTTGAAGCGATGATTGGCTTCTTCCGCCGTCAAGGGCGGCTCATCGGGCAGCTCGGTTTGTAACAGTGGAGTCACCGCCATGTCGGCCTCGACCGGCAGCGGCGGCAGCCATTCATCCAGTGCCTGCCAAGTGTCGACAATGACCTGGTCGGCAACGGCAAAATACTGGGCGATGCCCTGGTTGAGCTGCTGACGGGAGAGCAGTCGGTATTCGTCCGAAAAATAGATACTGAGCGGTAACATCCCTCTACTCCGCAATGTTGCTGAAATCCTGCCGCCAGTCTAACGTAAAAACGCCCATCAGAAGCAGAGTTTGAGTGTTAAACAGCGCTTCGGATTCGGTCCAGGTCTTGGAGCTGGGGCGTTCAATCGCTTATAGTGTCGGGTTTTGGCTTACAGGGTATCCCTTTTGCGACGCAGGCTAGTGCTTACACTGACGACCCGTCACGGATCGCGGCAAATTTTTCTTCATCAACTGTTGGCGTATCTGCTGCTGACGTTTCTGCTGCTTTCGGGGCTGAGTTTTTTCGTGTCCAACTGGCTGCTGGTCAAGACGCACGACAGTCTCACGGATCTGGAACGTGATCATGAAGATCTGAACGAGCAGTATCTGCTGTTGCTGGGTACCCAGCAGCTCTATATGTCCGAGCTGGATGAATTGGGCAGCTCCCTGTCCAGCCTCAGTGCCGAGCGGGCGCGACTGCTGGAAGAGAATCAGGAAATCAATATCACCCTGAGTAACCTTGAGAACCGGCTCGGACTGCTGGAGGAACCCAAGGGTATGACGCTGGAGCAGCGTCTTGAGATGACCCGCATGGCGGCCCGTCAGCGTCTGTTCCTGCTGCAC
>CAYMHL010000001.1:15164-66031 GCA_964390205.1 uncultured Marinobacterium sp. | reverse complement strand
CACAGCCGATCAGCAGGGCACCGGGCATGGTCATCTTCGGCAGGGTATTGAAACCACCCTTGGTAATGGCACGAGCACCATAGGCCACGCGCTTGCCACCTTCAAGATACTGCTTGATCTCGGGATGGTGCTTCATGCGCTGGAATTCGTCGAACGGGCTCAGGTACGGGTTGGAATAGTTCAGGTCGATAATGAGACCGACGACCACTTGATTGTCTTCCGCGTGATAGAGGAAGAAACCGCCACTGGCGCCGTCGCTCAGCGGCCAGCCGGAGCCGTGTACCACCAGACCGGGCTGGTGTTTGGCCGGATCAATATCCCACAGCTCCTTGATGCCGATGCCGTAATGCTGCGGGTCGGCATCTTTATCCAGAGCGAATTGCTCGATCAGCTGCTTGCCCAGGTGACCACGGCAGCCTTCGGAGAAAATGGTGTACTTGGCATGCAGTTCCATGCCGGGCATGTAGTTGGGGCCCTGCTCGCCGCTGGCGGTGACGCCCATGTCACCGGTGGCGATCCCCTTGACGCTGCCATCTTCGTGGTAAAGTACCTCGGCGGCGGCAAAGCCCGGGAAGACTTCCACGCCCAGCGCCTCTGCCTGTTCACCCAGCCAGCGGGTGACATTGCCCAGACTGACAATATAGTTGCCATCGTTGTGCATGGTCTTGGGCACAAAGGCGTTGGGCAGCTTGACGGCACTGGACGCATTCTTGAGCATGAACACCTGATCTTCGGTGACCGGCGTTTTCAGTGGCGCGCCTTTTTCCTTCCAGTCGGGGAAGAGTTCATCCAGCGCACGGGTTTCCATCACGGCACCGGAGAGGATATGGGCGCCGACCTCGGAGCCTTTTTCCACCACACAGACGGTCAGTTCCTGCTCGGTGGCCTGAGCCTGTTGCATCAGACGGCACGCCGCCGAAAGCCCGGCAGGCCCGGCGCCGACGATTACTACATCAAATTCCATCGATTCGCGATTCACGGTTGTTCCCTCCATCGTGCGGATGGTTGATTCTTCTAGTTATTGGCTGTCACAGCGTATGACATTAGCGCATGCGGACATAATAAGTAAAAACCCCTATTTGTAAAGCGAACGCCGGATTGTTGGCAGCTTCTGCTTTTGTATAAGGGATATTGCTTATTTCGAATCTCTGGTTATGATGCAGAACAACACCGACAACAACACCCACAAGAGGTGAGGCTGTTGCAAACGGCCTGGAACACAACAAAGGGTATGCCAATGAAGGTCCTGGTAACGGTAAAACGCGTCATCGATTACAACGTCAAAGTGAGAGTGAAGTCTGACAACACTGACGTTGATCTGAACAATGTCAAAATGGCCATCAACCCCTTCTGCGAGATTGCGGTTGAAGAAGCGGTGCGGCTGAAAGAGTCCGGCCAGGCCAGCGAAATCGTCGTGGTTTCTCTTGGGCCGCAGGCGGCGCAGGAGCAGTTGCGCACGGCGCTGGCGCTGGGCGCCGACCGCGCCATTCTGGTGCAGAGCGACGATACTCTGGAATCCCTGTCCGTCGCCAAGCTGCTGGCGAAAATCGTCGAAAGGGAACAGCCTGGTCTGGTACTGATGGGCAAGCAGGCGATCGATTCCGACAACAACCAGACCGGCCAGATGCTGGCGGCGCTGACCGGCATGGGGCAGGGGACGTTTGCCTCCGAGGTGAAGGTCGAAGGCGATCAAGTGCTGGTGACCCGCGAGGTTGATGGCGGTCTGCAGACTATCGCGCTGAACACGCCGGCGGTGGTCACCACTGACCTGCGCCTCAACGAACCGCGCTATGCCTCCCTGCCCAATATCATGAAAGCGAAGAAAAAGCCGCTGGAAACGCTGACTCCGGCCGACCTGGGTGTCGAAATCAAGGCGCATACCCGGCTGCTGAAAGTTGAGCCGCCGGCGGAGCGTTCTGCCGGTATCAAGGTGGCGGACGTGGCTGAACTGGTCGACAAACTGAAGAACGAGGCGAAGGTGATCTGATGACTATTCTGGTAATTGCTGAACATGACAATCAGGCCCTGAAGCCGTCTACTCTGAGCACGCTCGCCGCTGCTGCACAGATCGGGGGTGATGTCACCCTGCTGGTGGCGGGCAACGGCTGCAGTGCTGCTGCCGATGCCGCTGCAAAGGCCGAGGGCGTAGCCAAGGTGCTGCTGGCCGACAATCCGGCCTATGATCATGAGATCGCTGAAAACATGGCGGCGCTGATCCTGTCCCTGGCGCCAGGCTACAGCCATATTCTGGCACCGGCCACGGCCAACGGTAAGAACTTCATGCCGCGGGTAGCGGCACTGCTGGATGTGGGCCAGATCTCCGACATCACCAAGGTGGAATCGGCTGATACCTTTGCCCGTCCGATCTATGCCGGTAACGCCATCGCGACGGTGCAGTCGCTGGATGCGGTCAAGGTGATCACCGTGCGTGGCACCGCCTTTGATGCTGTTGCGGCTGAGGGTGGCAGCGCGGCGGTCGAGTCCTTGTCACAGGTTGAAGATACCGGTCTGAGCCGTTTCGTGGCTGAAGAGGTGGCCAAGTCCGACCGTCCTGAACTGACTGCTGCCCGTGTGGTGATTTCCGGTGGTCGCGGCATGGCGGACAGCGAACATTTCCATCTGCTGGAAAAGGTGGCCGACAAGCTGGGCGCGGCGGTGGGCGCATCGCGCGCGGCTGTTGACGCCGGTTTTGCGCCGAACGACATGCAGGTGGGCCAGACCGGCAAGATCGTTGCGCCGGAACTCTACATCGCCGTGGGCATTTCCGGTGCCATTCAGCATCTGGCGGGGATGAAGGATTCCAAGGTGATCGTGGCGATCAACAAGGATGAAGAGGCTCCTATCTTTCAAGTGGCCGATTACGGTCTGGTGGCGGATTTGTTCACGGCGCTGCCGGAGCTGGACAGCGCGCTCTGAATTTAGCCGGCTTATAGAGTCTGAGCGCCTGGCTGCAAAGGGGCTCCGGCTTAAAATCAAGACCGTGCCTAGGCACGGTCTTGTCGTTTAAAGCAGGAGACGTTATCGAGGTGGTAGCTCAAAGGCCGGAGCGGCTTCGGTGCTGCGGATGGTGTTCAATGGAATGGCGCAGGGCACCATTGAGCAGAATCTGCTTCTGGCGATCTCCGCAGCGACGGGCGCGCTCGATATCGTCCAGAATAAAACGCTGAATCCGCTGTTCACCATCGTGGGTGACCAGGTAGTGCCCCAGAGCAACCGCGATCATGGGATCCATGTGCTCATGCTCGGCGATGGCGGCGATTTCGTCGGCGGTGAGATCACTCATTTCCAGGCACTGTTCGTAGGTCAACATGCTGCTAATCCTCTTCTGTTTATTCTGCTGGTGTGGAGCGAAACGAAAGCACGGGTACTGCGATTGGGACTCTCAGTTTAGGTCGGTTTCAGCGAGCGTCGACAGGTAAGGGCTGTGCATTTTTCATCATGGTGCCAAACGTCATCAGCCTGATTCATGTTGCAGTTGCACAGGGTGCAGGCATCTCGGGACGCAGGAATGTTATGCTTGCTGGCCCATCAACGCGAGTGCATAGCAGCAATGAAATTTTCAGCACAGAACATGGCCGCAGCCGATATCTACCACCTTTTGACCCAGATCATCATCCCGCGGCCGGTTGCCTGGGTGCTGAGCCCCAATGATGATACGGGGGAGAGTCTTAATCTGGCGCCGTTTTCCTTTTTCAATGCTGTGTGCAGTGATCCTCCGGTGTTGATGCTGTCGATCGGCAACAAGACGGACGGTTCGCTCAAGGACAGTTGTCGCAACCTGCTGGAGCGAGGGCGCTGTGTAGTGCATGTTGGTTCGGATGAGCATGCGCAGGCGATTTCGGATACGGCGCGGGAGTTGAACTTTGGTGACTCCGAGCTGGCTTTGACCGAGCTGTCGCTGGTGGATTTTGCAGGCAGTGACATGAAGCGGCTTGCCGGCGTACCTGTCGCCATGGCTTGCCGACTGCATCAGCATATTGAAGTGGGCAACAAGCCACAGCATCTGCTGTTGGTTGAGGTTGATCAGTTCTGGATCGATGATGCGGTTTGCTATCGCGATGCCAAGGAGCGCACGCGAGTGGATGCGGCAAAACTGAAACCGCTGGCGCGCCTGGGTGGCGCCGAATATGCCCATCTGGGCGAGGTGTTTCGCATTGTGCGGGGTTGACGGGTTTGACATTCGATCGTGACTGCTGCAGAGTTCGGCGCTTTTTTCCGATTCCGGATAATTCGAGGATAGATACATGAATGCTGTATTCGCAGCGGTCGTCGTCATGCTGGTACTGAGTCTGTTGCGGACCCCGGTTGTGGTCGCCCTGGTTTTGGGTGCGCTCAGTGCCGGTCTGCTGGCGGGCATGGGGCTTGAGCAAACCATGGCGGCCTTTACCAGCGGTATCGGCGGTGGTGCCGAGGTGGCGCTGAGCTATGCCATGCTGGGCGGTTTTGCGGTTGCGATTGCCCAATCGGGCCTGCCCCATGCGATGGCAGATCTGGTGCAGCGCAAGCTGGGCACAGGTGAGGCGAAGGCGGGGCGTGTGGTGAAGTATTCACTCATTCTGGTGCTTGTTGCCATCGCCATCTCGTCGCAGAACCTGATCCCGATTCATATCGCCTTTATTCCTCTGCTGGTGCCGCCGTTGCTGATGGTGATGAGTAAAATGCAGCTCGATCGACGCTTGATCGCCTGTGTGCTGACCTTTGGTTTGATCACGCCCTACATGTTTCTGCCGGTAGGCTTTGGCGGCATCTTTCTCAACAATATTCTGCTGAAGAATGTGGCCGATAACGGTCTGGCGATTGAGGGCATCAATGTGATGTCGGCCATGTGGATTCCGGCTGCCGGGATGCTGGTCGGTCTGCTGCTGGCACTGTTCAACTACCGCAAGCCGCGCCAGTATGACATGGAGCGCCTGCAGGCGGCCGAGCGTGTCGAAGTCAATTACAGCCCGGCGCGACTGGTTTCGGTCGTTGTCGCCATGCTGGCCGCATTCGGTATCCAGCTCTGGACCGGTTCCATGGTGCTGGGTGCTTTGGCAGGCTATATGATTTGCACGTTGACCGGCATCGTCCGCTGGAAGCAGGCCGATGGTGTGCTGATCGACGGCATGAAGATGATGGCGATGATCGGTTTCATCATGATCACGGCAGCCGGTTTTGCCGAAGTGATGCGTCAGACTGGCGAAATCGCCACTCTGGTGAGCAGCACGGCCGACCTGATCGGCAACAACAAGCCGCTGGCGGCGCTGCTGATGCTGCTGGTGGGGCTGCTGGTAACCCTTGGCATAGGCTCCTCGTTCTCCACCATCCCCATCATTGCAGCGATCTACGTTCCCCTGGCGCTGTCACTGGGATTTGGCCCGCTGGCGATTGTGGCGCTGGTGGGAACGGCTGGTGCCTTGGGTGATGCGGGTTCACCTGCGTCCGATTCAACGTTGGGGCCGACGGCTGGTCTGAACGTGGACGGCCAGCACCACCACATTTGGGATACGGTAGTGCCGACCTTCCTGCACTACAACCTGCCCCTGCTGCTGGCCGGCTGGACGGCGGCGATGATTCTCTGATCTCAATTTAACTGTCTGGCTGTCGAAACGGCAGCCAGGTGGTCAATTCCGCGATCTGCTGTTCCATCAGTTCGCTTTCCTCTTGCAGAAACCTCGTTATTGCCTGTTCGAATCTTGGGTCAGCAATGCGGTGTAGCGACCAGGTTTTGATCGGCTCAAAGCCACGCTGAATCTTGTGCTCGCCCTGAGCGCCGGGGTCAAAACGGTGAAGTCCCTGTTCGATGCAGAATTCAATTCCCTGGTAATAACAGGCTTCGAAATGCAGGCTGTCAAAATCCGCAGCGCAGCCCCAGTAGCGCCCGTACAGCGTATCGGCGCCGATGAAATAGAGTGCAGCGGCCACCGGTTGGGACTCATGTTCGGCCAGAACCAGCAGCAACTGCTTCGGCATTGATTGATGCAGTCGATGAAAAAAGTCGGCTGTCAGGTAACCGCTGCGGCCGCGCTTGAGGTAGGTGGATTGGTAAAAGCCATAAAAGCAGTCGAGATGATCCTCCGTGATCTGAGCGCCACTGAGGCGCTTCAACACCAGTCCCTGTTCCTTGACCTTGCGCCGCTCCCGTTTTACCGCCTTGCGTTTGCGTGCATTGAATCGATCGAGAAAATCATCGAAGTGCCGATAGTCGCGGTTGAACCAGTGGTACTGACAACCCAGTCGCTGTAGTACCGGTG
The DNA here is from genome assembly GCA_964390205.1 of uncultured Marinobacterium sp. GTDB lineage: Bacteria > Pseudomonadota > Gammaproteobacteria > Pseudomonadales > Balneatricaceae > Marinobacterium. The sequence continues at coordinate 59,798 of CAYMHL010000001.1, read as the reverse complement.
GTCGGCTTTGTTTGACGTGCTCCTCAGACGGGAACAGGCAGTGCCAGGATGAGGCCCTTACCTCCTGCATGACCTGTTGCAGCAGCTGCGGGAATAGGGCCAGTGCATCCTGCATGGGCAGGGTGCTGCCAAGGCGCGGCCCGGTTGCCGGGGTGAAGGGGATGGCGTTGACCAGCTTGGGGTAGTAGGCGAGGCCGTTGCGTTCATAGGCGTCGGCCCAGGCCCAGTCGAATACGTACTCGCCCCAGGAATGAGATTTGAGATACAGCGGCATCAGCAATAGGAGGCTGTCATCCTCATCAAGCAGTTCAACATGCACAGGCTGCCAGCCGGTGCTGGCGCTGACACTGCCGGAGGCTTCCAGTGCATGCAGGAATTCATAGCGCAGGAAAGGGTAGTCAGTACCGCAGAGTGCATTCCAGCGCTCAAGGCCGATTGACTCTATACTTTGATGCAGATTGACTTTAGCCATGCCGACCTATACTAATCAGTGTAACTGTTGGATTAAAAAGCATATTTTACTCATCAAGGAGCAGGGCAATGGATGAACTGGAACTGGAATTTGAACTTGATCCCCGTCTGGTCACCGATACGATTATGATCGGTGATTACCCCTTGTGTCGTTTGCTGCTGATGAATGACAGCCAGTACCCCTGGTTCATCCTGGTCCCCCGACGGGCGGGCGTCACGGAACTGTACCATTTACCGGCCAGTGAACAGCAGCAGCTGATGCACGAAGCCAGCGATCTGGCCGAAACGCTGGCAGATCTGTTTCAGGCACGCAAAATGAATGTGGCCTGTCTGGGCAACATGGTGCCACAGCTGCACATGCATGTGATCGTCCGCAAGGAGAACGATCCCGCCTGGCCCGGACCTGTTTGGGGCAAGGTGCCTGCTGTTGCCTATACGCAGGAACAGCTTGATCGGGTTCGTGGCAAGTTGGAAGCTCTGCTGGACGGCGAAATGGCGTTTGAGCCGCATAACTGAGACTTTCACGGCTTTATCCCCGCCGCCGGGCCTGTCAGGTCCGGCCAAATCGGTTATAATTTCCGCCTTTGATTTCCATGTTGCATTCGGATACAGGAACAGGACACTATGCGCAGCCATTATTGCGGCGACCTCAGAGCAGACCATATCGGAGAAGACATCACCCTGACCGGCTGGGTTCACCGCCGTCGAGATCATGGTGGCGTAATCTTCCTCGACCTTCGTGACCGTGAAGGGATTGCCCAGGTTGTATTCGACCCGGACCGTGAAGAAAGCTTCAATCTGGCCGACAGCGTACGTAACGAATACGTGGTCGAAGTCCGCGGTACTGTGCGTGCACGTCCTGAAGGTACTACCAACAAGGACATGGGTACCGGCGAGATCGAAGTGCTGGGCAAGGAACTGGTGATCCTGAACAAGGCCGAGACACCGCCGTTCCAGCTGGACGAACACCAGCAGGTGGGTGAAGACGTGCGTCTGCGTCACCGCTACATCGACCTGCGTCGTCCGGAGATTCAGCGCAAACTGCGTTTCCGTTCCAAGATCACCCACAATATCCGCAACTATCTGGAAGAGAACGGTTTCCTCGACATCGAGACGCCGATTCTGACCCGCGCAACGCCGGAAGGCGCTCGTGACTACCTGGTGCCGAGTCGTACCCATGAAGGCAGCTTCTTTGCCCTGCCGCAGTCGCCGCAGCTGTTCAAGCAGCTGCTGATGGTGTCCGGTTTTGACCGCTACTACCAGATCGCCAAGTGCTTCCGCGATGAAGATCTGCGTGCCGATCGTCAGCCTGAATTCACCCAGATCGATATTGAAACTTCGTTCATGGACGAAGAAGGCATCATGGGTCTGACCGAAGCCATGATTCGCAAGCTGTTCATCGAGCTGTTGGGCGTGGATCTGGGCGACTTCCCGCGCATGCCGTATTCCGAAGCGATGCACCGTTACGGCTCCGACAAACCGGATCTGCGTATCCCGCTGGAGCTGGTGGACGTGGCTGACCTGCTGCAGGATATCGAATTCAAGGTGTTTGCCGGTCCCGCCAAGGACCCGAAAGGCCGTGTAGCTGCCCTGAAAGTGCCGGGTGGTGCCGAGCTGACCCGCAAGATCATCGACGATTACACCAAGTTCGTTGGCATCTATGGCGCCAAGGGCCTGGCCTGGATCAAGGTCAACGAGCTGGAGAAGGGTGCAGAAGGCCTGCAGTCGCCGATCGTCAAGTTCCTGGGTGAAGATGTTGCCATGAAGGTGATGGAGCGTCTGGATGCCAAGAACGGCGATATTGTCTTCTTCGGTGCCGACAAGGCCACCATCGTCAACGAGGCTCTGGGTGCGCTGCGCATCAAGGTCGGCGAAGACATGAACCTGATCGAGCGTGAGTGGGCGCCGCTGTGGGTGGTGGACTTCCCGATGTTCGAAGAGAACAGCGATGGCTCCCTGACCGCGCTGCACCATCCGTTCACCTCGCCGAACTGCACGCCTGAAGAGCTGGTTGCCGAGCCGGAAGGCAAGCTGTCCCGCGCCTACGACATGGTGCTGAACGGCACCGAGCTCGGTGGCGGTTCAGTCCGTATTCACGATCAGGCGATGCAGCGTGCCGTGTTCAAGGTGCTGGGCATCTCTGATGAAGAAGCGGAAGAGAAATTCGGCTTCCTGCTGAACGCGCTGAAATTCGGTGCGCCGCCCCACGGTGGTCTGGCCTTCGGTCTTGACCGTTTGGTGATGCTGATGACCGGTTCTTCCTCCATTCGTGAAGTGATTGCCTTCCCGAAAACCCAGAGTGCCGCCTGTCTGCTGACCGATGCACCGGGCGAAGTGAGTGCAGCCCAGCTGCGCGAACTGAACATCAAGCTGCGCAAGACTCCCTGATTGTGCACCCGGGGCGACCATCAGAGTCGCCCCATTCAATTACAAGACTGTATATCAAGATCACAGGGCCGGCTGTGGCCCTGCAATCATTCGAGGATGTTGTATGGCAGGTCATTCCAAGTGGGCTAACATCAAACACCGCAAGGCAGCCCAGGACGCCAAACGTGGCAAAATCTTCACCAAGCTGATTCGCGAGCTGACTGTTGCCGCCAAAGAAGGTGGTGGTGCGCCCGAGGACAACCCGCGTCTGCGTGCCGCGATGGACAAGGCGCTGGGCGCCAACATGAAAAAAGACACCATCGAGAAGGCGATTCAGCGCGGTGCCGGTGGTGGCGAAGGCGACAACTACGACGAACTGACCTACGAAGGTTATGGCCCGAACGGTGTGGCGATTCTGGTCGAGTGTATGACCGACAACGTCAACCGTACCGTGTCTCAGGTGCGTGCCGCGTTCAACAAGGCCGGCGGCAATCTGGGTACCAACGGCTCCGTAGCCTATTTGTTCGAAAAGAAAGGCCAGATCACCTTTGGTGAGGGTGCCGATGAAGATGCCATCATGGAAGCGGCGCTGGAAGCGGGTGCTGATGACGTCGTCACCAATGATGATGGCTCCATCGATGTGTTTGCGCCCTGGCAGGAATTTATGGATGTGAAGCAGGCCCTGGTCGATGCCGGTCTGGAGCCTGTCTATGCAGAGGTTGGCATGATTCCGGCCACCACTGTTGAGCTGGATGTGGAAAGTGGTCAGAAGGCGCTCAAACTGATCGATGCTTTGGAAGATCTCGACGATACCCAGAACGTCTACCACAACGCCGATATTCCTGAAGAAGCGATGGAATAATTCTTGTCTCTGACGGCGTTTGGAAACCGGGGGAAACCCCGGTTTTTTTTGAGCACAGCACAGTGTTTTAGTGTATAAATATACAGCTTTGGTTGGCGGTAAATTGCTCTTGAGTATCGAGATGAGTCCATGCTGATTTTGGGGATCGATCCCGGCTCGCGTATCACCGGTTATGGTGTGATCAATACCAACGGTTCACGCACCGAATATGTCGCCAGTGGCTGTATTCGCATCAGCGGTGATATCCTCGCCGAGCGCCTGCAGCAGGTATACGCCGGTGTCAGTGAAGTGATTGAACGCTATCAGCCGCAGGAGATGGCGATCGAGCAGGTGTTCATGTCCCGAAATGCCGATTCTGCCCTCAAGCTGGGGCAGGCGAGGGGGGTGGCGATCGTGGCCGGTGCCAATCAGGCACTGCCGGTGGCCGAATACGCCGCGCGGCGGGTCAAGCAGTCAGTGGTCGGCAATGGCGGGGCAGACAAGGCCCAGGTGCAGCACATGGTGATGCATCTGTTGAAACTGCCGGGGCTGCCGCAGGCCGATGCGGCCGACGCTCTGGCCATCGCGCTCTGCCATGCGCATACCACTGCCGGGCAGGTACAACAGGCGCGCAGCCGCAGTACCGGTCGTTGGCGTTACTGATTATATGGAGACAGTGAACAGGTGATCGGATTTCTCAGAGGTCGAATTCTGGACAAACAGCCGCCCTGGCTGCTGCTGGACGTCAATGGTGTGGGCTACGAAATTGAAGCCTCGATGAATACCTTTTACAAGCTGCCGGAAGTAGGGGCGGAGTTGGGTCTGCATACCCATTTTGTGGTGCGTGAGGATGCCCAGCTGCTGTACGGATTTGCCGATCAGCAGGAGAAACAGCTGTTTCGCTCGTTGATCAAGGTGAACGGTGTGGGACCCAAGATGGCGCTGGGCATTCTGTCGGGCATCAGTGCAGAAGCCTTTATTCGTACCGTTCACAACGAAGACACCACGGCACTGGTGCGGGTGCCCGGTGTGGGCAAGAAAACCGCCGAGCGCCTGATCGTCGAAATGAAGGATCGACTCAACCAGCTACAGCTGCCGACCCTGACCGAGCTGGAGCTGAGCTCTGGTAACCTGCCCGTAGCCGAAGCAGTCGCCACTGATTATCGTGCCGAGGCGGAAAGCGCACTCATTGCACTGGGTTACAAGCCCCAGCAGGCTACCAGGGCGATCGAGCAGGCTGCCAAGGCGGTGGGCGATGGAGCCGCGACCGAAGACCTGATCCGTCAGGCGCTGAAAACCATGGTAACCGGTTGAGAGATACATCATGAGAATCGAAGCGGACCGTTTCATCACGCCATTGGCAACGCCCGTGGAAGAGGTTAATGATCGCGCCATACGGCCCAAGCTGCTGGCCGACTATGAAGGTCAGCCTGCGGTGCGCGAGCAGATGGAAATATTCATCGACGCCGCCCGCCGCCGCGAAGAGGCATTGGATCATACGCTGATATTTGGTCCGCCGGGTCTGGGTAAAACTACCCTGGCCAACATCATCGCGCATGAAATGGGCTCGCAGATCAAGACCACTTCGGGCCCGGTACTGGAAAAGGCCGGTGATCTGGCAGCATTGCTGACCAATCTTGAACCGGGTGATGTGCTGTTCATTGACGAGATCCACCGACTCAGCCCCAATGTCGAGGAAGTGCTCTATCCGGCCATGGAAGACTACCAGCTGGATATCATGATCGGTGAAGGACCTGCGGCGCGTTCCATCAAACTGGATCTGCCGCCCTTCACCCTGGTGGGGGCTACAACCCGTGCCGGCCTGTTGACCTCGCCGCTCAGGGATCGCTTCGGCATTGTGCAGCGACTGGAATACTATTCAGTGGATGATCTCACCGGCATTGTCATGCGCTCTGGTCAGCTGTCCGGTACTCATGTGGATGTGGAGGGGGCTCGTGAAATTGCCCGTCGCTCCCGGGGAACGCCACGTATTGCCAACCGTCTGCTGCGGCGCGCCCGCGATTTTGCTGAGGTTAAGGGCGATGGCCAGATCACCAAGGCGATTGCGGATCTGGCACTGAACATGCTGAACGTGGACGAGCGCGGCTTTGATCATATGGACCGTCGACTGCTGCTGGCGATGATCGAAAAGTTTGGCGGTGGGCCGGTGGGGATCGACAGTCTGGCGGCAGCGATCAGTGAGGAGCGTGACACTATTGAGGACGTGCTTGAACCCTATCTGATTCAGCAGGGATTTATCATGCGCACGCCCCGTGGTCGAGTTGTGACAAATCATGCGTACCTGCACTTCGGTATCGAAAGAACTGACTGATATCAACCTATGGCCCTCCAGTGTCCGGCCGGCATGGCTCAACTGATAAAGATCAATTTTTAACCAGTAGGGCGGCGGTATGATTGCGTTATCCACTTAACGGAGGCCGCAATCATGGCAGCAGTACTGAGTCGCGATGAACTGGAAGGCATGGCGGGAACCCTGCACGAGTTGCTGGAAACCCTGCACGAAGAGCTGACCGATGAATTGAACGAGATTGAGCATGTTCGGCATCTGCTTAAGCGGCAGTCTCATGGGCCATCCGATCGTCAGTCAGCGCTCGAGCTTGCGCGTCGTCTCAACCTGGATCACATGCGACACCACCTGGAATCCATCGCGGCCTGCAACCAGGCGCTTGAGCGTATTAATCGAGGCCGCTTTGGTCGATGCCGTGTCTGCGGTGAAGCCATAGAGCTGAACCGCCTGCGCGCAGATCCGCTGGTCGATACCTGCCTGAGCTGTCACGACTGAAGCTTTGTCACCGATACTTTATCGCCAACGCCGCTGAGGCTCTTTGTTTTAAATCCGGCTACTGTTATTGTGTGCCAGTTTCAAACCTGATCGGGTTGCAGGCATGCCATTTCAGTGGCCGATTCGCGTTTACATTGAAGATACCGACTTGGGCGGTATCGTCTACTACGTCAATTACCTCAAATTCATGGAGCGGGCGCGTACCGAGCTGCTGCGCCTCTATGGCTATTCCCAGCAGCAATTGAGCGCAGATGATCTGCTTTTTGTGGTAACCCATGTCGACAACCGTTACCTGCAGCCGGCTCGGCTTGATGATGAACTTCTGGTCAGCGTGGACATCGAACGAGCTTCGGGTGCGCGCGTAACCTTTTTACAAAAAATTACCCGTGCTTCAGATTCTGTTCTGCTTTGTCAGGCTAGAGTAGACGTCGCCTGTGTGTCGGCGTCACGCCTCAAGCCGCGACGCTGGCCGGCAAAAATGCTGGAGCAACTGATATCATGTTCCGTTCAAACGCTTACCTCTGAGGAGAAATGATGCAAGACCAGCTGCCGCTTTGGAGTCTCGTGGAAAATGCGAGTCTCACAGTCAAGTTCATTATGGTACTGCTGTTTTTGGCGTCCTTTCTTTCCTGGGTGATGATTTTTCAACGCCACCAGGTGCTGCGTAAAGCCAAGCGTTCGCTGCGTCAGTTCGAAGATCGCTTCTGGTCGGGTGTCGATCTGGGGCAGCTGTTTCGTGAAGTCAGTCAGGAGCCGAACACCACCTGTGGTGCCGAAAACATCTTCCGTGTCGGCTTGCAGGAGTTCACTCGCCTGACGCAAAAAGCTACCCGTGATCCTGATGTGGTCATGAACGGCGTACAGCGGGCCATGCGTGTTGCCATGGCGCGTGAAGAAGAAAAGCTGGAGCGCCACCTGCCGTTCCTGGCAACAGTGGGTTCGACGGCACCCTATATGGGGCTGTTCGGTACCGTATGGGGGGTGATGAATGCCTTCCGCGGCCTGGCAACCGTGCAGCACGCGGCCATTTCCGTGGTCGCGCCCGGTATTGCTGAAGCGCTGATCACGACTGCGATTGGTTTGTTTGCCGCCATTCCGGCGGTGGTGGCCTACAACCGCTTCTCGTCTCAGGCAGAATCCCTGCTGAGCAACTATGAAACCTTTGCCGATGAGTTTTCCAGCATTCTCTACCGGCGTGTGCACTCGGTCTGAGGTCTGGTTTATGGATTGGCGTCCACGCAAGAAAAGCAAGGTAAACGCGGAAATGAACGTTGTGCCCTATATCGAGGTCATGACGGTTCTGCTGGTTATCTTTATGCTGACCTCGCCCATGTTGACTCAGGGGGTGGATGTCAATCTGCCCCAGGCAGGTGCCGAGCCGGTTGAGACTGAGGATGAAGAACCGCTGGTGGTGACGGTGGACCGCGAAGGGCAATATTACATCAATGTTGGTGGTGATGACCGTGTGCCGATCAGTCGCGAAGAAGTGGCCAGTCGAGTAGGCAAGGTGCTGGCCAGCGCTCCGCAAAAACTGCTGCTGGTGCGAGGTGACCGGGATGTCAGCTATGATCAGGTTGTGCAGCTGATGGTGTTGATGCAGCAGGCCGGTGCCGGCAGCGTTGGCCTGGTAACGGAATAGGACAGGTCGTGGAGACTCGAAGCTACATCCTTCCGGTTCTACTGGCCTCTGTCGTGCATCTCACGGTGTTTGTGTTGATCGGCAGTCATTGGGAGAGTACTGAGCCCTCAAGGCCCAGGCCTCCTCAGCACATAGAAGCGAAAATGATTGATCTCAAGGCGCTGGCCGAGCGTCAACAGGAACAGGAAAGAATAGCGCAGGAGCAGTTGCGGCAGGCGGAACAGGCGCGCCAGGCCGAGCGCAAACAACAGGAGAAGGCCGCCGAGCAGCGCAAACAGGAGCTGGCAAAGCGCCAGGCTGAAGCCGAGGCCAAGCAGCGTGCACAGCAGGAAGCGGAGCGCAAGCGTCAGCAGGAGGTTGCGCGGCAGAAAGCGGCAGAACAGAAGCGGCAGGCCGATTTGGCGGCCAAGCGCAAGGCCGAAGTGGCCGAGCAAAAACGCAAGTCTGAGGAGCAGGCGCGTAAACAGGCAGCCGACGCCAAGCGCAAGGCAGAGGCTGCGGCCAAGGCTGAAGCGGAACGCAAGCGTCAGCAGCAATTGGCGGAAGCCGAGTTGCAGCAGGCATTGGCGCGCGAGCAACGGGCGCGTGAGGCAGCGAGTGCGCAGCAGGCGTCTCAGGCGGTGGTCGGTGATATTCAGGCCTACATACAGGCGATGCTGCAGGATAGCTGGCGCATCCCAAGTACTGCGCGCAATGGTATGGAAGCTGTGGTGGCGATTCATTTCCTGCCCAGTGGTGAAGTGGATCAAGCCTATATCGAAACCAGCAGCGGCAATGCGGCTTTCGATAACTCGGCCATACAGGCGGTCTATCGTGTGCAGCGTTTTCCACGTGTAGCCGAGATCGACCCCATCATGTTTGAGCGCCGTTTGCGCAGATTGTTGGTTAAATTCAGGCCGGAGGGACTCAGGTGGTAATTCAGGTGGTAATCATGAAACGCATGCTTTTGATGCTGATGTTGCTGCTCACCGCGGTGACGGCCAGGGCTCAGCTGGTAGTTGAGGTGACGCAGGGGGTGGAAGCGCCGACTGCCATCGCAGTGGTGCCCTTCGGTAATGAAACCGGTGGCGCGCTGCCGGAAGATGTCGCGGCCATCGTACAACAGGACCTTCAGCGTAGCGGTTTCTTCCAGCCGATGTCGCGTGACAACATGCTCGGGTTTCCGGTGCAGTCGTCCGAGGTCTATTTCCGTGACTGGCGCATTGCCAAAATGGATTATGTCGTGATCGGCAAGGCAGTTCCGGTCGGCGGCAACGAGATCAGTGTACGCTTCGAACTCTTCGATGTGCTGCGTGAGCAGTCATTGCTGAGCGAGCAGGTCACCACCAGTCGTGACAATCTGCGTGACGGTGCTCACTTTATCGCCGATCGGCTGTTTGAGCGTTTGACCGGCCTCAAGGGCGCGTTCTCCACGCGGATTGTCTATGTCACGGCCGAGCAGCTGGCTGCGGGCAAGCAGCGTTTCCGGCTGCAGCTGGCGGATTGGGATGGCGCCCGTGCGCGCACCATTCTTGAGTCTGCCGAGCCGATTCTGTCTCCGGTCTGGTCGATGGATGGCTCCAAGCTGGCCTATGTATCCTTTGAGACCGGCAAACCGTCCATCTATGTGCAGTATCTGGCCACTGGTCGTCGTGAACGTATCCAGTCGTTTCCGGGCCTGAACGGTGCTCCGGCCTGGTCGCCGGATGGCAGCCGTCTGGCGCTGGTCCTGTCACGCGACGGTAACCCGGAGATCTATATTCTTGATCTGCAGAGCCGAGAGTTGCAGCGCATTACCCGCCACTATGGTATCGATACCGAGCCAAGCTGGTCACCGGATGGCAAGTCGCTGATTTTTACCTCCGATCGGGGTGGTCAGCCGCAGATCTATCGTCTTGATCTCGCCAGTCGCAATCTCGAGCGTCTGACGTTTGAGGGCAACTACAATGCTCGCGGGCGTCTGACTCAGGATGGCCGTTTCCTGGCGATGGTGCATCGCAGCAGCGGTGGCGGCAATGGCTTTGATATTGCAGTACAGGATCTTAAAACCGATCGGCTGGATGTGTTGACCCGTTCGGGAATGGTCGAATCGCCCAGCATTGCCCCCAATGGCAGTGTGGTGATCTATGCTACTCAGGAAGGTACCCGCGGTGTCCTCGCGGCGGTGTCCCTGGATGGACGTGTGCAGTTCCGAATGCCGGCTGCCAGTGGAGATGTGCGTGAACCCGCATGGTCACCCTATCTGCGCTGAACGGGTATCGGAAATCAATATGGCTGTGGCAAGCCGGTCAACCTGGTTGCCGGCGTTAACATAAACTTGATTGCAAGACTGAAAACAGGGGAAACAACATGCAGGTAAGTAACCTGACCAAATCCGTAATGATCTCTGCAGCCATGATCCTGGCCGCTGGTTGCAGCACCACCAGCACCACAACCGATGCAGGTACAGCGGGTGCCGGAGCCGGTGCGCAGGCGGGTGGCGCAAGCAGCTACGGTACCGCCGGCGGCGGCTTGAGCAGCGGCGCCATCGTAACAGCTGAAGACCTGAAGCAGCTGCGCACCGTGTTCTATTTCGACTTCGATCAGTCCGTTGTGCGTCAGGAAGGCTTTGCCGATCTGGAAGCCCATGCGCGCTATCTGTCACAGAATCCGTCTGCATCCGTACGCCTGGAAGGTCACGCGGATGAGCGTGGTACGCGCGAATACAACATCGCCCTGGGCGAGCGTCGTGCTCAGTCCGTTGAGCGTCTGCTGGTAGTCAATGGCGCTTCTGCCAACCAGATCGAAACGGTCAGCTACGGCGAAGAAAAGCCGGCTGTATTGGGCCATGATGCGCAGTCCTGGTCGCAGAACCGCCGTGTCGAGCTGAAATACCAGAGCAAGTAAAACGCTATGAACAAAGGTTGTCGACAGCTGCTGCTGGGGATGTTGTCGCTGTCTGCCTGCTCAGTGCAGGCAGCACCTGTGCCGGTGGTGGAAGTGACCGAGGCCGGCATGGGGTCATCATCTTCTGCGCAGCCGCGGGCGCTGTCTGCTCAAAACGAGATGTTTTTCATGGTACAGCAGCTGCAGGATGAAGTACGCAGCCTGCGCGGTATCATCGAGCAGCAGCAGTATCGTCTGGATCAACTGGAAACTCAGCAGCTTGATCGTTACCGAGACATGGATAAACGCATCAGTCTGCTGTTTCAGCAGCTGCCCGAAGGATCAGGGCTGTCGATGACGGAAGGTGCTGTTGCCGAGGCGCCCGCCTCGGCGGCAGTATCTCCGGCGACATTACCACCGACGACAGTGCCACCGGCTGCAGCAGCGGCTAACGTTTCTTCGCCAATGGACGGTGGCGGTCCTGATGCTGACGAAAGCGCCGGCTATGATGCCGCCTTTGCCCGCGTGCGTGCACGGGATTTTGCTGCGGCAGAGTCGGAACTGAAAACGTTTATCAGCCAGTATCCGAACAGCAGTCTGAAGCCAAACGCCTGGTACTGGTTGGGCGAAGTGTATCTGGCACAGCAGAAAAACACTGAATCCCAGGCGGCCTTCATGCGTGTGGTTGAAGATCATCCCCGGCATGCCAAAGCGGCTGATGCGCTGTATAAACTGGGTGTGCTTTCGGGACGAACAGGCGATGAAGCCAGAGCACGTGAGTTGATGCAACGAGTGGTGCAGGAGTATCCGCAGGCACCTGCGGCAGATCTTGCGCGTGGTTATTTGAAGCCGTAACAAAGATTGAACTGATGAAACACGATGTAAAACGGGCGGTGGTACTGCTCTCGGGTGGCCTGGACTCGGCCACGGCGTTAGCCATGGCAAAGGAGCAGGGGTATGACTGCTATGTGCTGAGTTTTGACTATGGGCAGCGCTCGCTGACCGAATTGAATGCAGCCAGAGCCATAGCCGTTCAGCTGGGTGCAAAAGATCACCGTGTGCTCCGTCTGCACCTTGAAGACTTTGGCGGTTCGGCACTGACGGACACCAGTATCGAAGTACCGGAAGGTGAAACGGAAGGGGTGCCGGTGACCTATGTGCCTGCGCGCAATACCGTCTTTCTGTCTTTGGCGCTGGGTTGGGCGGAGGTGCTGGATGCCGATGCTATCTTTATCGGCGTCAATGCGGTGGATTACTCCGGCTATCCGGACTGTCGCCCGGAGTTCATTGCGGCCTTTGAGACCATGGCCAACCTGGCGACGCGCCGTGGAATCAATGGTGAGCCCATCCATATCGAAACGCCGTTGATGAGTTTGACCAAGTCCGAAATCATCCGTCGGGGAACCGCTTTGGGGATCGATTATGCACTGACCGTCTCCTGCTACCAGGCCGATGATGAAGGCCGGGCCTGTGGACGCTGTGACAGCTGTCGTCTGCGTGCCAAGGGGTTTGCGGATGCCGGTTTGCCGGATCCAACCCGTTATATTTAAAAAAGTTTCAATAGAGGGTTGTCATTTCGCTTAAACTGCGTAAAATGCGCAGCCCATCGGGTCGTTAGCTCAGTTGGTAGAGCAGTTGGCTTTTAACCAATTGGTCATAGGTTCAAGTCCTATACGACCCACCATCTTTACCCTTCGATACGTCAGGCTGTCTGCCTGGTTTCATATGGGTCGTTAGCTCAGTTGGTAGAGCAGTTGGCTTTTAACCAATTGGTCATAGGTTCAAGTCCTATACGACCCACCATTTTCCCCGTTTTCAGTTGCAGTTGATGGTTGACCAGAACTCCGGCACGAGTGAAGGGTCTATTGAGTGCATTAACTGTGGCGCGACTATGGTATAATCCACGCCCCGTATTTTTGTCCTCAATGGCATCAACCCGCTGGATGACAAGAGCCAGAACTATGTTGAGCAAGCAAGATATTGATGATCGCATCCTGGTACAGGAGCATTTCGCCCACGAGCACCTGCCGCAGGAGATGGGGTCAGCTGAAATCGAAGCCTATAAAGACAAGATCCGTCGGCTGTTGGTCGAGAAGGATGCCTGTCTGGTAGCGCATTACTACACCGATGACCTGATTCAGCAGTTGGCCGATGAAACCGGCGGCTGTGTAGCGGATTCGCTTGAAATGGCGCGCTTCGGCTCTCGTCATCCGGCTTCGACCCTGATCGTGGCCGGGGTGCGTTTTATGGGTGAAACCGCCAAAATTCTGAACCCGGAAAAGCGTATCCTGATGCCGACTCTGGAAGCGACCTGCTCTCTGGATATCGGTTGTCCTGCGGATGAATTTGCAGCCTTCTGCGACCAGCATCCCGATCACGAAGTGGTGGTCTATGCCAATACCTCTGCAGCCGTGAAGGCTCGAGCCGACTGGGTCGTGACCTCCAGCATCGCGTTGAAGGTGGTTGAGCATCTGGCAGATCAGGGCAAGAAAATCATCTGGGCACCGGACAAGCACCTGGGCGAGTACGTGCGCAAGGAAACCGGCGCAGAGATGATTCTTTGGGATGGCAGCTGTATCGTCCATGAGGAATTCAAGGCCAAGGGTATTCTGGATCTCAAGCAGGTCTACCCGGATGCGGCTGTGCTGGTCCACCCGGAATCACCGGATGCAGTGGTCGAAATCGCCGATGCTGTCGGCTCTACCAGCCAGCTGATCAAGGCGGCACATGACCTGCCCAATGAGACCTTTATTGTTGCCACCGACCGCGGCATCTTCTACAAGATGCAGCAGGCCGCGCCAGGCAAGCGTTTCCTGGAAGCGCCGACCGGTGGTTCAGGTGCAACCTGCCGCAGCTGCGCACACTGTCCCTGGATGGCCATGAACGGGCTGGATAATATCCTCTCTGCATTGGAAAACGGCACTGACGAGATCCAGGTTGATCCGGCGCTGAGAGAACGTGCGCTCAAGCCGCTGCAACGCATGCTGGACTTTTCCGCGGGCTGAGCCGGCTCTTTGTTCGACACTCTATTCGAAAAAAAAGCCCGCCGATCGAGCTGATCGCGCGGGCTTTTTTGTCACCCTTGCACAGTGCCTGACTGAGGTGTCAAAACTGTGACTTCATTTCCTGGCGCAGCGCACGGGCTTCCTGTTCACGCTGATCCAGCCGTGCAATATCGGATGCGGCCAGGTTCTTGCCGCGTCGCGCATAGGTGATCTGCTTCAGTGCCTGGTCAAGTTGAGCCGTGAGCATGAAATACTCGATCCGGGCTTCATGTACGCCCAGGGTATTGCCGGCCAGCCCTTCGGTTTCGGCCAGTTGAAACCAGAGGTCGGCATCATTGGGGTATTCGCGGATCAGGGATTTGTATTCGCGCAGTGAGGCATTCAATTGACCGTTGCTGCGCAGAATCTCGGCATTCAGCGTGCGTACCGGTCGGCTGTCGGGATAGAGTGCCAACTGCTTGCGTATCAGCGTCAGCGCTTCCTGGTAGCGCTTGGCCTGCTGCAGACCTTCGATGTAGCCGAGCTCGACGTAGGGATGTTGGCGCAGTTCTGACGGCATCTGCTCATATGTTGCTTGCGCGAGCGCAAAATCCTGGTTGGCAATGGCGGCAAGCATCATTCCATAGCGAGCATAGGCATTGGCCTGCTGATTCAGTCGGGTGCGAAAATGATCCAGAGCATCCGCCGGAGATTCGGCAAAGCGGACATCCATGCGTGCCTTGATCAGCGCAAACTCAAAGCTGTTTGCCGGGCTGCGTACCAGCGGCAGTTGGCTGGCACGGTTCAGGGAGTCGGCGATACGCGATTCGGTGACCGGATGCGTGAGCAGAAATTCCGGTGGGCGTTGGCCGTAAAATTGATAGCTGCGCTGCAGGCGACTGAACATTTGCGGCATGGTATGCGGATCGTAATTGGCCGATACCAGCGTCTGCATGCCGACACGGTCGGCTTCCTGCTCGTTGCGTCGACTGAATGCCAGCTGGTTTTGAGCGGAGGCCCCTAGTGTGGAAGACATGACGGCCATACCACCCTGGGTGTCTGCTGCGGCGACCAATATGCCGGCCAGTACTCCGGCCAGCATCAGTGGGCGATTGCGCCGCTCTTCTTCGAGACGCTGGGCGTAGTGACGCTGGCTGAGGTGAGCCAGTTCGTGCGCGATCACGGATGCCAGTTCACCTTCGCTTTCGGCAGCAAGGATAAGCCCGCCATGAATGCCGATGACACCGCCGGGAACGGCAAAGGCGTTGAAGGTCGGGTTGGCCAATACGAAGAGTTCAAGGCGACGATCCTGCACCTGACTGTGAGGCAACAGGCGCCAGAGCAGGTCTTCCAGATACTGATAGGTGATGGGGTCATCCAGCATCGGTGCCTGTCCACGCAGAATGCGTGCCCAGTTGCGGCCCAGGCGGTATTCGGCATCCAGGCTGACAATGGATGAAGTGCCATCATTCAGCAGCGGCAGGTTGAAGGGATCTTCGGCGCGGCCGGGTGATGACGCAAGCAGGAATGAGAGTACCAGGCTGGCAAGAGTGGTGCGCTTTAACATGAGGTGCTGCCTTCCGAATTATTCTGGCGTGGGTTTAATGATATAGTGCATGCCATTGAAATATGTAGCCAGTGTATCGCAGGAGTCGTACAGATGAGACCTCCACAACATGACCAGGAGCTGGATGCCAGTGGTTTGAGCTGCCCCATGCCGCTGCTCAAAGCCAAGCTGGCGCTGCACCAGATGTCGCCGGGGCAGGTGTTGAAGGTGACGGCAACCGATGCCGGCTCCGTCCGTGATTTTCCGGCTTACACCCAGGTGTCAGACCATGAGTTGCTGCATACGTTCAGCGACGATCTGCATTTCATCTATTGGATCCGGCGTGGCAAGGACGCCTGAGGTGCGACATGCGCAAAATCTTCAGTAAATGGATCGACCGTTATTTCTCCGATGAGGAAGCACTGTTCCTGTTCCTGTTCCTCAGTGTGGGTATTGTGGTGCTGTTCTTTCTTGGGCAGTCGCTGGCGCCGGTTATCGCCGGGGTGATACTGGCCTTTTTGATGCAGGGTCTTGTCGACTGGCTGCAGCGCCGGGGCATGGGGCATCTGTTGTCAGTCAGCCTTGTGTTTGTGCTGTTTGTCGGCTTTGTGGCGGCTTTTCTGTTGTTTGTATTGCCGCTTATCTGGCGCCAGATGGTCAATCTGTTCAATGAGGCGCCAAGGATGGTCAGTGAGGTACAGAACCTGCTATTGGTCCTGCCCGAGCGCTATCCTGAGCTGATTTCCGAAACCCAGGTACGTGAGCTGATCGGGGCGGCAGCGGCCGAGCTGAGTCGTCTGGGTCAGTGGGTACTGACATTCTCGCTCAACTCCATTACCGGCATCGTGACCCTGCTGATCTATGTGGTACTGGTGCCGATACTGGTGTTCTTCTTTCTCAAGGATGGGCGCAAGCTGGTGCGCGGCTGGACCGAATTTCTGCCGGACAAGCGCGACATGATGACCCGGGTGTGGCACGAGATGGATGTGCAGATCGCCAACTATGTGCGCGGCAAGGCGGTTGAGATCGTGATTGTCGGCGTGGTCAGCTATGTAGTGTTTGTGCTGTTCGGGTTGAACTATGCGGCACTTCTGGCGTTGATGGTAGGGCTATCGGTGTTGATTCCCTACATAGGGGCAACGCTGGCGACGCTGCCGGTATTCCTGATCGCACTGTTCCAGTGGGGTTGGGGCAGTGATCTTGGTTATGTAATGATCGCCTATGCCGTTATTCAGGCCTTGGACGGCAATGTGTTGGTGCCGCTGCTGTTTTCCGAAGCGGTCAATCTGCACCCGGTGTCCATCATCGTGGCGGTGCTGGTATTTGGCAGTATCTGGGGCTTCTGGGGTATTTTCTTCGCCATTCCGCTGGCGACCCTGGTGAAGGCGATTCTGAACGCCTGGCCCAAATCCATCGAAGAGACCGAGACCTCTGCCTGAGCGGAGAGGCCTCAAGCTCACTGGCGCTGGCGTTACAGCGCCTTTACTGCTTCCAGCACTTCAGCGGCGTGGCCCTTGACCTTCACCTTGCGCCACTCCTGACGCAACACACCTTCCTTGTCGATCAGGAAGGTACTGCGCTCAACCCCCATATGTTCCTTGCCGTACATCTTCTTCAGCTTGATCACATCGAACAGCTGGCACAGGGCTTCATCCTTATCGCTGATCAGTTCGAACGGGAAAGACTGCTTGGCCTTGAAGTTTTCATGGCTTTTGAGTCCGTCTCGTGAGACGCCGAAGATTTCCGTATTCAGTGTCTGAAACTCGGCGTAAAGATCGCGGAAATCCTGCCCTTCGGTGGTGCAGCCGGGTGTGCTGTCCTTGGGGTAAAAATAGATCACGATGTTGCGGCCCTTGAGTGCGCTCAGGCTGACTTCGGTATCGCTGGTGGCCGGGGCGGTGAAGTCGGCTAGTGGCTGGCCGATGGCGGGTGCTGTCATGGCAAAATGTCCTCATTGACTAAAAAGTGCTGCACACTACTACGCGCAGTCCACATAATTCGTTTAGAATGCGGCCTTTACGATATCAAAAAAGTGTCTGCTGGTTGAGGCCGAGAGCCGCTGCCGGTAGCATGATGCAACATTGAGAGTTCTCAGACAGATGGAGACAGAGATGATTCGCGGCAGTATTGTAGCGCTCGTGACCCCGATGACAGCCAATGGAGAGATCGATTGGGCTGCTCTGGACAAGATTGTGGATCTCCATATCGAGAAGGGTACGGACTCAATTGTTGCCGTAGGCACCACCGGTGAGTCGCCGACGCTGGATTACGATGAGCACCTTGATGTGATCAAGGCGATTATCAAGCGCGTTGATGGCCGCATTCCCGTCATCGCCGGCACCGGTGCCAACTCTACCAAGGAAGCGATCGAGCTGACCGAACGGGCTGCCAAGGCCGGTGCCGATGCCTGCCTGCTGGTGACGCCGTACTACAACAAGCCGACTCAGGAAGGCCTGTATCAGCACTTCAAGGCGATTGCTGAAGCCGTTGCCATTCCGCAGATTCTGTATAACGTGCCGGGCCGTACTGCCTGCGACATGCTGCCGGAAACGGTCTACCGACTGGCGCAGATCGACAACATCGTCGGTATTAAGGAAGCCACCGGCAACCTGGAACGCGCTCGCGAGCTGATCGACAATGTGCCGACCGATTTCGCCATTTACTCCGGTGATGACGCCACTGCCATCGAACTGATTCTCATGGGCGGTCAGGGCAACATCTCCGTCACCGCCAACGTGGCGCCGGCGGAAATGGCCGAGCTCTGTCGTCTGGGTCTGGCAGGTGAAGTTGAAGCGGCGCGTGCGCTGCAGCAGAAACTGATGCCGCTGCACACCAACCTTTTCGTGGAAGCCAATCCGATTCCGGTAAAGTGGGCCATGGCCGAGATGAAACTGATCGACAGCGGTATTCGTCTGCCGTTGACCGTACTGTCCGAACAGTACCAGGACTTGGTACGCAACTCTCTGCGCGAAGCCGGCATCATCTAACAGGATTTGGCATGACTACACTTCGGACTACCTATCTTCCGCTGGCACTGGCGATCTCGGTTGCCTTGACCGGCTGCAGCATGGTCGAGAACAACCCGATCTACGGCGACAATGGTATCATTCGTGATCGCAGTCAGGACTACGAGCTTGCTCGCAAGAGTGAGCGGCTGCAGCTGCCTCCGCACCTGCGTGCCAAGGAGATGCAGGAGCAACTGGTTGTACCGGATGTTGGCGCAACAGCCATCAGCAGTGAAGGTGAGTTCGAAGTACCGAGGCCGGAATTCTTCTATGCAGAATCCGGCAGTGACAGTGTCAATTTCCGCCGCATCGAGGGTGAGAAGGTCATCCTGGTGGATGAGCCGATCGCTGAGGTTTGGTTGAAGGCACAGGATTTCTGGGCCTTCAATGATATCGATATCAGCCGTTTCGACCCGCGTCAGGGGGTCATGGAAACCGACTGGATTGTGTTGGATGGGCGTGACTACAGCTTCGTCGATCTCTGGGTGAAGCGTTTGACACTGCAGGATGTTGAAGGCCCGACCCGCAACAAGCTGCGCATGACGCTGCGTCCCGATCCGGAGAACTACGGCCGTACTGCCGTGCGTCTGAAGCACGTGCAGTATCCTGAAACCGCTGAAGTCACCGATATCGACTGGGATCGTCAGGCCCGTGACGTGGGTTACAAGTCGGACATGATGTTTGAACTTCTGCGTTATCTGAGCAAGGCAGGTTCCCAGCAGACAGCCAATTCACTGTTGGCGCTGCAGCAGCAGACTGCTGACCGTCCTCTGTTGGGTCGTGATTCCCGTGGCAACCCGGTACTGAAAATCAGCGCGCCCATCGATACCGCCTGGGCGCAGGTGGATGCCGCTCTGGATGCCGCCCAGGTTGACGTGGGCACGCGCGATCAGCAGACCGGTGTTTTCTACCTGACCTACACCACGACGACCCCCTTTGACGATACCGAAAAGATGGGCTTTTTCGAGTGGCTGCATTCCGATCGCGGCGAGATCAAGCTGGATACCAGCATGATCAGTGCGGCGCTCGGTGGCGACGAGGATGATGATGCAGGTGTCAGTTACAGTGCCGTGGGTGCCCAGCCGTCCAGCGAGCGTGTGGATGCTGATGACGAGCTGGCGACTGAACTGTCCGATCCCAATAATCCTGCCAACCAGAAGGGTTACAAGATCTGGTTCGGTGGCAAGGTGGTCTATGTCTTCGGCAGCGGTGAAAGCGGCAACTACAATGCCGAGACCGGCAACTACGAGCATACCGGACGCTATCAGCTGAAGATGAGTCGCACCCGCTCGGGCGTATTCCTGACCGTGCATAACGAGGATGGACTTGAAGCGCCTGCGGTGGTGGCCGAAGAAATCCTCTGGACAGTCAAGGACCAACTGCCTGGGGCAGAATGATCAAACGACTAGATAGATAAAACGGGAGCTTGGCTCCCGTTTTTTTCGGTCTTTATTCTGCTTGGCGCAGGTTGTTCAGCATCAAGCGTCTGTTCAAAACGGGCAGGGGGCTTCGAACTCCAGCCAGTCACCACTCACCGGGTGGCGTAGTCCCAACTGTTCGGCATGCAGCAGCAGGCGATCACTGGCACTGCGCAGCGGCTCGGGCGCATAAAAGCGATCACCGATGATCGGGTGTCCCATCGCCTGCATGTGTACCCGCAATTGATGTGAACGGCCGGTGATCGGGTGCAGATGTACCCGGCAACGGTCGCTGAATGTCTCAACGCAGTGCCAATCGGTTGTGGCCGCCTTGCCGTCCACAGGGTCTACCATCTGCAGGGGACGATTGTCCCAGTCGCAGCGCAGGGCGAGCTCGACACGCCCCGACATCTGCTCAGGTATGCCGGCAATGATGGCCTGGTAGCGCTTGGTCGGAATGCGCTGCTGAAACTGCATGCTCAGGTTGCGATGTGCATCGGCACTCAGTGCCAGGATCAGCAGCCCGGAGGTCGCCTGGTCCAGTCGATGCACAATTCGCGCTGTGGGGAAACGCTGCTGTACCCGTCGCCACAGACAGTCCTGCTTGTCTTCACCCCGTCCCGGAACACTCAGCAACCCCGCCGGTTTGCTGACCACGACAATGCTGTCATCGCTGAAGATGAACTCAGGCATGATCACGCTCAAGCAGCAGCATGGATTCCACATGGGCCGTGTGCGGGAACATGTCCATGATGCTGAAGCGGGTTACGCGATAGCCGGCTGCAGTCAGCAGGGGCAGGTCGGCGACCAGAGCGGAAGGGTTGCAGGAGATGTAAAGTACCTTGGCGGCGCCATAATGGGACAGCTGCTGCACGGCTTCACGGGCACCGGTGCGCGGCGGGTCGAGCAGGATAAGATCAAAGCCTTCACGGAACCAGGGGGCGTGGCGGAAGCTTTCGCTCAGGTCGGCGCGATAAAAATGCGCATTGTCCAGATGTGCCTGAGCAGCGTTGTGTCGGGCGCGCTCGACCATTTCGGCAGAGCCTTCAACACCAACGACCTGAGCGGCTTTTTGTGCCAGCGGCAGCGTGAAGTTGCCCAGGCCACAGAATAGATCCAGCACACGCTGTTCGGGCTGTGGGTCCAGCCAGGCCAGGGCTTGATCGATCATGGCACGGTTGATCTCGGCGTTGACCTGGATGAAATCGGTCGCGGTAAAGCCCAGTTCGATATCGCCCTGCGGCAGGGCATAGTGTGCCAGCCCTTCGTCGACACGGATTTCACGATCATTGAGGCCGATAACCAGCTTCAGCTCAAGCTGCTGACTGACTGATTTGAGTGTAGTCAGCAGCTGCTCGCCGGGCATGCGTGTGCAGCGAAAGCGGATAAAGCCATCACGGTCGCCACAGCTGAGATCCACATGGGTCAGGCTGCGGATATCACCCTGATCGGCCAATGCTGCACGTAACAGGGAAAATACCGGTTGCAGGCGAGGAATCAACACCGGGCAGCTGTCGATGTTGAGCAGTTTGTTGCTGCCGCGGCGACGAAAGCCAACCAGCACCTCACCATCGCGCTGGCGCTGGTTGATGCCGATACGCGCTGCGCGGCGGTAACCGGTATCTGTACCGATCAGCGGCGGATCAATATGCTCGGGTACCACCTGGGCGAAGCGCTCGAGTTGATCGAGAACCTGCTGCTGTTTATGTGCACGCTGTTGGGTGATGCTCAGGTGCTGGAGGTCGCAGCCGCCACACTGGGCATAGTGAGTACAGACGGGCGTGACGCGGTCGGGGCTTGAACTGACTATCTCGATCAGTTCGGCTTCGTTGAAGCGTTTGTGCTGGTCGGTTATGCGCGCCTGGACGGTTTCGCCCGGTAGAGCACCGGCAATGAACGTGGCTTTACCATCCGCTCTGGCAATGCCGCGGCCTTCATGGCTCAGACGGTCCACTTCAAGCGTCAGCGGCGTGAGTGGCTGGGGACTTGTTTTGCGGCTGCGCGGCGGCGCACCGAACTGAATTCTTTTACGGCTCATGTCATACTTTCCGCGGGATCAGCCGCCATTGTAGCAAAGCGCTGTCCGCCAGGTTACTCCATTGACGCCATAGCAGAGGAATACCATGAACCAGGAACATCCGTTTGCCCCCTTTGTGCGCATTCTTGGCAAGGGCAAGAAAGGCAGCCGCTCGCTGACGGCACAGGAAGCGGAAGACGCCATGGGGATGGTGTTGGATGGGAGGGTGCTGCCGGAGCAGCTGGGTGCCTTCCTGATGTTGATCCGGATGAAGGAAGAAGCTCCCGAGGAGTTGATGGGATTCGCGCATGCGGTCAGAGCCAGGCTGCAGCTGCCGTCAACCTTGCAGGCCGACCTTGACTGGTCGAGCTATGCCGGCAAGAAACGTCGTCTGCCCTGGTTTCTGCTTGCGGCGCTGGTGTTGGCGCAAAACGGTACACGGGTGTTCATGCATGGTGCCAGGGGACATACCCCGGGCAGGCTCTATACCGAGGATATGCTGGGCCTCTTCGGCTTGCGTGCCGCGACGGATTGGCAGCAGGTGGAGCGGGATCTTGATCGCCAGAACATCGCCTTCATGTCCATTGACACCCTGGTACCACGGCTGGGTGAGCTGATCGGCCTGAGGTCAGTGCTGGGGCTGAGGTCACCGGTCCATACGCTGTGTCGCCTGCTGAATCCCCTGTCGGCTCCCTGTTGTGTCGATGGCGTCTTTCACCCGCCTTACGCTCCCATGCATCAGCGCACGGCGCAGTTGCTGGGCACCCGTTACAGCCTGACCATTCGTGGCGATGGCGGCGAAGCGGAGATGAAACCGGATTCGGACTCCGAGTTGCACTGGGTGTGTGCCGGCGAGCTCTCGGAGGAATTCTGGCCAAGGCTATACCATCAGCGACTGGTGCGGGAAGATGAGCTGGACCCACAGGACCTGCTGCGACTTTGGCGTGGAGAATTGGATCACGCCTATGGCGAAGGTGCTGTGATCAGTACCCTGGCCGCCGTGCTGCGGCTGTTGTCCAAAGGCGAAGAGCGGCCGGTGGATGAGTGGGTCGAGCAGGCCAGACGTCTCTGGCAGGCACGTGATCAGAGCGCGTTCTGATTAATATCCGATCAATTTACTCGGGTTTGTTTTGGGTGTATCCTGAACTCATCTGATTGATACAATTTTCACAAGGTTAGGTTATGACAATTACGGTTACCAAATCTGCCGAGCGCTATCTGGCAGAGCTGCTTGAGAAACAGAATGTGGAAGGCATTGCCGTGCGTCTGTTCGTGACACAGCCGGGCACAGCCTATGCAGAGACCTGTCTGGCGTACTGCCGCCCGGACGAGGTCAATGCGGAAGATGAGATCATGGATCTGGAGCTGCTGCGCTTTTACATGGAGCGCAACAGCATGCCGTATCTGGAAGAAGCCCATATCGATTTTGCCGAAGATCGAATGGGTGGGCAGCTGACCATCAAGGCGCCCAACGCCAAGGTGCCCAAAGTGTCGCCGGACAGCCCGATGGATGAACAGATCAACTACATTCTGTACTCGGACATCAACCCGGGTCTGGCCTCGCACGGCGGTGAAGTGAAGCTGGTTGAGCTGGTCGAGGAAGAAAACGGCATGATCGCCATCCTCAAATTTGGCGGTGGTTGTCAGGGTTGCAGTGCCGTGGACATGACCTTGAAGGACGGTGTCGAGAAAACGCTGGTCGAGCGTGTTCCCGGCCTGGCGGGTGTGCGTGACGTCACCGACCACAGTGTGCGCGAGAACGCCTACTTCAAGTAAAACCCAACCGCTTCCGCTCCGTGGAGGGGGCGACCCCCTCCATTCTCTTCCGTGCACGGATTCAGTTAAAAAACCGTTTCAAGCAGTTGTAATCGCTGGATCCACCCCCATTGAATGACTAACCTGACATTATTCAAGATGCGTCATTACCTGAATGGCGCCCTGTAGAGAGGCACTCCATCATGGATCAATTTGAAGCAAAAGATGACGCCGTGACCGTCGAGCTTCCGGTTTTGCCGCTGCGCGATGTGGTGGTTTATCCCAACATGGTGATTCCGCTGTTCGTCGGCCGCGAAAAGTCCATCCATGCGCTGGAGCTGGCGATGGCGAGCGACAAGCAGATCCTGCTGGTGGCGCAGAAGAGTGCTTCCGAAGATGAACCCAATGCCCAGGATCTGTTCGCAGTCGGCTGTGTGGCCAATGTGCTGCAAATGCTCAAACTTCCGGATGGTACGGTCAAGGTTCTGGTCGAAGGCGACTATCGCGCCCATATCGAATCACTGCGCGAAGAAGCCGAATATTTCAATGCCGTAGTCAGTGTGCTGCCGATCGAAACGGTAGGTGCTTCTGAGGCAGAGGTCTACAAGAAGACCGCGCTGGATCAATTCGAGCGTTTTGCCCAGGTCAACAAGAAGATCCCGACTGAAGTACTGAGTTCACTGCAGAATATCGATGAAATCGGCCGGCTGGCGGATACCATCGCGGCGCATATGTCGCTCAAACTGGATGAAAAGCAGAACATTCTGGAAATTTTGGGTGCGCGCCAGCGTCTCGAGCACCTGATGTCGCTGATGGAAGCCGAGATCGATCTGGTCGAGGTGGAAAAACGCATCCGGGGTCGCGTCAAGAAACAGATGGAAAAGAGCCAGCGAGAGTACTATCTGAATGAGCAGATGAAGGCGATTCAGAAAGAACTGGGTGATATGGATGAAACCGGTGCGTCCGATATGGAGGAGCTTAAGGCCCGTATCGAAGCTGCCGGCATGCCGCAGGAGCCGCTGGAAAAGACCCTGAGCGAATACAATAAGCTCAAGATGATGTCGCCGATGAGTGCCGAAGCCACAGTGGTACGCGGCTACATCGACTGGATGTTGCAGATTCCCTGGGTCAAACGCTCCCGTGTGCGTCTCGACATGAAACATGCCGAGAAGATCCTCAATGAAGATCACTACGGTTTGGAAGAGGTGAAGGATCGCATTCTTGAGTATCTTGCCGTGCAGAAGCGGGTGAAGAAGCTCAAGGGCCCGATTCTCTGCCTGGTTGGACCTCCGGGTGTGGGCAAGACCTCACTGGGTCGGTCAATCGCCCGTGCCACCAATCGCAAATATGTGCGCATGGCACTGGGCGGGGTTCGTGATGAAGCCGAAATCCGTGGCCACCGTCGCACCTACATCGGTTCCATGCCGGGCAAACTGATTCAGAAAATGTCACGCATCGGGGTCAAGAACCCGCTGTTCCTGCTCGACGAGATCGACAAGATGGGCATGGACCATCGCGGTGATCCCGCTTCGGCACTGCTGGAAGTGCTCGACCCGGAGCAGAACAGCAGCTTCAACGATCATTACCTGGAAGTGGACTACGATCTGTCCGATGTGATGTTCGTGTGTACCTCGAACTCGATGAACATTCCGGGACCGCTGCTCGACCGCATGGAGATCATTCGCATCCCGGGCTACACCGAGGATGAGAAGCTTAACATTGCACGCAAGTACCTGATTTCCAAGCAGTTGAAAAACAATGGCCTCAAGCCCAAAGAGCTTGAGATCAGCGATGATGCGATTGTGGGACTGATTCGCTACTACACCCGTGAAGCCGGCGTGCGCGGCCTTGAGCGTGAAATTGCCAAGATCACCCGCAAGGTGGTGCGTGAGCTGGCACTTGAGCAGAAGGGTGGTGCTGTACGTGTGACGGCCGATGAGCTTGAGCACTACAACGGGGTCAAGAAGTTCAAGTTTGGCATGGCGGAAGAGCAGGATCAGGTCGGCCAGGTAACCGGTTTGGCGTGGACCTCTGTGGGTGGTGATATCCTCACCATCGAAGCGGCTGTCGTGCCGGGCAAGGGGCGTCAAATCAACACCGGCTCCCTCGGTGATGTGATGAAGGAGTCGATTCAGGCGGCCATGACCGTGGTGCGCAACCGTTCGCGCTCTCTGGGTATTACCCCGGACTTCCATGAGAAACGGGATATCCATGTCCATGTGCCCGAAGGTGCCACACCGAAAGATGGTCCTAGCGCCGGTATTGGCATGTGTACAGCGGTTGTGTCGGCTTTGACCGGTATTCCGGTACGGTCGGAGGTGGCCATGACCGGTGAAATCACCCTGCGGGGACAGGTGTTGCCGATCGGTGGACTCAAGGAAAAACTGCTGGCGGCGCACCGGGGCGGCATTCGCACGGTGATCATTCCCGAGGAAAATACCCGCGATCTCAAGGAAATTCCCGACAATATCAAGGCTGATCTTGATATTCGTCCGGTGAAGTGGATCGACGAGGTGCTGGACATTGCCCTGGCCTACCAGCCAAAGCCGTTGCCTGAACCCGAAGAAGATGCTGCAGCCGCTGACGCCAACAACGGTCGCAATGGCTCAAGTCAGCTGAGTACGCATTAACGCAAAGCCCCGGCAGAAAAGGGCTGCAGCCAGTTGACACCGGTTTCGGGCAGTTGGTATAAAGTTGCAGACTATGCGCTGGGCAACGACAACGGATAGAAAAGACAACGATTTTTACAAGGGGAACACTGTGAATAAATCTGAACTGATTGACGCTATCGCAGCATCTGCCGACATTCCCAAGGCAGCAGCCGGTCGTGCACTGGATGCAACTCTGGAGGCCGTTACTGAAGCACTGCAGCGTGGCGAGTCTGTTGCTCTGGTAGGTTTTGGTACCTTCGCAACCAAAGAGCGCGCAGCCCGTACCGGTCGCAACCCGCAGACCGGCAACCCGATCGAAATCGCTGCAGCGACTCTGCCGACTTTCAAACCGGGTAAAGCGCTGAAAGACGCGGTAAACAAGTAAGCAGGAACTGAAGTCCTGATTGCGACGGAGCGGTAGTTCAGTTGGTTAGAATACCTGCCTGTCACGCAGGGGGTCGCGGGTTCGAGTCCCGTCCGTTCCGCCACCCTGGAAGGCTGTATGTGCAAAGCGATCTGCCAGTCGGCTTTCCCGGGTCAAATGGGGTATACCCATTCGTTTCGCCAATTTTCGATCATGTTCGAGTCCATTTCGAATATTTAACGTGATCCAAAAAAGCGCATTCCTCCGAATGCGCTTTTTTTATAAATCGCTTTTTATAAAACTAGAGTGTACGCAACCAATGCTTCAAACCATCAGGGAAAATTCACAGGGGATCATCGCCAAGGTGATCGTTGGTCTGATCATCGTCACCTTTGCACTCTTCGGCGTCGAGTCACTCATCGGCCTGGCCAACAGTGAAAAGGCACCTGCCGAAGTCAACGGTGAAGAAATCAGCAGCATCGACCTGCAGCGTGAAGTTGAGTTGCAGCGCCGGCAGATTCTGTCCCGGATGGGTGAAGATGCGGATCCGGCTGCCATCGATGAGGCGGCTCTGCGCCGCTCTGTTCTGGATAGCCTTATTGACCGTGAAATTCTGCTGCAGTCTGCCGACAATCAGGGACTCTATGTGTCGGAGCAGATGATCGATCAGATTATTGTGGCCGACAGCAGCTTCCATGGTGAGGCGGGTCGTTTTGACCGCAACCAGTTTGAAGCGGTACTGCGCAGTGTGGGACTGACCCCGTTGATGTACCGTGATCAGCTGCGTAAGGCGTTGCTGACCGCACAGGAGCGCAATGCCTATGCCCTGTCCGCCTTTGCAACGCCGGTGCAGGCGGAACAGCTGGCCAAACTGGCGAGTCAGACCCGTGATGTGGACTGGATTCGCTTCACGCTTGAAGATGCGCTGGCCAATGTCGAGGTGACTGACGAGCAGCTTCAGGCTCGCTACGACGAAAATCCGCAGCGTTTCATGACGGAGCCCCAGGTAGTCCTGTCCTATATCGAACTCAAACAGTCCGACTTCGCTGATCCCGACAGTGTCAGTGAAGCGGATCTACGCAGTGCCTACGAGCAGGAGCTGGCCCGTTTTCAGGGTGAAGAGGAGCGCCAGGCAGCCCATATCCTGTTCGAGCTGGGCGATGGCTCCGAGAGCGATACACGTGCCCAGGCCGAGGCGGTGCGTGAGCGCATTCTGGCAGGCGAGCTGAGCTTTGCCGATGCAGCAGCGGAGTACTCGGCCGATCCGGGTTCCGCTGCAGCCGGCGGTGATCTGGGCTTCAACGGTCGCGGTGTTTTCGTGGGACCTTTTGAAGATGCATTGTTTGCGCTGCAGGAAGGTGAGCTGTCCGCGCCGGTACGCAGCGAATTCGGTTACCACCTGATCAAGCTTGATGCGATACGTGCCACCGAAGCGCCGAGCTTTGAAGAACGCATGCCGGTACTCAAGGATGAATTGGCAGCTGCCGCGGCCGAAGCCAATTATGTTGAAGCATTGGATCGTCTTGCGGACCTGAGCTTCTCTGCAGCAGACCTGCAGGTTCCGGCCGAGGAGCTGGGATTGGAGATCAAGCAGACCCAGGCCTTTGGTCAAAGTGGTGGCGACAGTGAATTGACTGCAAACCCCAAAGTCCTGCGGGCCGCGTTCAGCGCCGAGCTGCAGGACGAACAGCTGAACAGTGCGCCTATCGAGCTTAACCGCGAACATGCCGTTGTCGTGCGTGTGCAGGAAAGCATTGCTGCCCGTCAGCAGAGTCTGCAAGAGGTCAAGGATCTGCTTGAAGGTGAGCTGCGTCAGGAGCAGGCGATTGCCGATCTGAAAGCACGTGCGGAAACGCTGGTCGAACAGCTTGCCGGCGGACAGACTCTGGAGCAGTTGGCACCTGAGCTGGTCTGGAATTCAGTCGAAGCTGCTGCCCGTGATGCCGCTGAGATGCCGCTGGATCTCAATCGCGCCGCCTTTGAAATGCCGCGTCCGAATGAGCAGCAGCCCAGTCTGGACGCAGTGGCTCTGGCTGGTGGTGACTATGCCGTGATTCGTGTACGCGCTGTCAATGAGCCTGAGCAGGCGGACGAATTGCTGGTGCAGCAGCTGCAGGAATCCCTGGGTGCCCGTCAGGCAGACTCCTTCTTCCGCGCCCATGTTCAGGCATTGAATGCCAGTGCAGAAATTGAGCGCAACTGAAATCGATTGATACTGCCACTATAGGCAAAAGAGCCACTTTTACAGTGGCTCTTTTCATTTCAGGCGGTACACATCTCGGCATCCAGGTTTACTGACAGTAAGGATGACCGGAGGCGAGTCAGTGATCCAGCAGTGCAGCAGCAAGCAGGCGCTGGGTATAGGCCTCTTTGGGCGCGCTGAACAGGGCTTCGGTCGGTGCAGATTCCACCACTTGGCCCTGCTGCATCACCATGACGCGATGGCTCATGGCTCGCACCACGGCCAGATCATGGCTGATAAACAGGTAACTTAGCCCGTAGCGACGCTGAAGCTCACGCAGCAGCTCAATGATCTGTTTCTGTACCGTGCGATCCAGTGCCGACGTCGGCTCATCCAGGATGATCAGTTCCGGCTTGAGCACCAATGCGCGTGCGATGGCGATGCGCTGGCGCTGACCGCCGGAGAACTCATGTGGATAGCGGTGCCTGACCTCGGGGTCCAGGCCCACATCCACCAATGCCTGACAGACGCGTGCAGTCTGTTGCTGCGGGTCCCTGCAGCCCTGAACGCCCAGCCCTTCGGCAATGATCTCCATAACGCTCATGCGTGGGCTCAGGCTGCCAAACGGATCCTGAAACACGATCTGCAGCTGTTTGCGCAGGGGGGTAATCTGCTTCTGCTTCCAGGACGAGATCCGTTGCTGTTTGAACTCGATGTCACCCTGGCTGCGGATCAGGCGCAGGATAGCCAGCGCCAGTGTGGTTTTGCCTGAGCCTGACTCGCCGACAATGCCCAGGGTCTCGCCGGCACTCAGCTGCAGGTCTATGCCGTCTACCGCGCGGTGAACATCGCTGACGCGATTGAACAGGCCCTTGCGCTGCTCGAAACGCACTTCAAGCCCGCGGGTCTGCAGCAGGGGCGAGGCATCGACGGCAACAGGTGTCGGCGTCCCTTCCGGCTCCGCTGCCAGCAGTGCGCGGGTATAGTCATGTTCGGGCGCCTTGAACAGCGCTTCGCAGGGACGATTCTCCAACACCTTGCCGCCGTGCATTACGCAAATCCGGTCTGCGACCCTGCGTACCACATTGAGGTCATGTGAAATCAGCAGAATTGCCATATTGAATCGCTGTTGCAATGACTGCAGCAACTCCAGAATCTGCTGCTGGATGGTGACATCCAGGGCGGTAGTCGGCTCGTCGGCGATCAACAGTTCAGGTTCGTTGGCCAGCGCCATGGCGATCATCACCCGCTGGCGCTGGCCGCCGGAAAGCTGGTGAGGATATTGCTCCAGGCGCTGCTCGGGCTTGTCGATGCCGACCAGTCCCAGCAGTTCAATGACTCGCGCACGGCAGTCGGTCAGGCTCAGGCCCTTATGCAGACGCAGGGTCTCGCTGATCTGTTTTTCCAGCGTGTGCAGGGGGTTGAGCGAGGTCATGGGCTCCTGAAAGATAATGCCTACCCGGTCACCCCTGATCTGCTGCATGCGGCCTTCGTCAACGTGAAGCAAATCTTCACCATTGTAGAGGATGCTGCCGGTGGGGTAGTGGACCTGGCGATCGGACAGCAGGCGCATCAGCGACAGTGCCGTGACCGATTTGCCCGATCCTGATTCGCCAACCAGCGCCAGAGTTTTGCCGGCCTCGATATCGAAGCTGACATCCTCAACGGCCGGGGCATCACTGCCGCTGAATTGAACCGAAAGGTGTTTGACCGAAACAAGCGGGGCATTCATGTCAGACTTTCCTTGGATCGAAGGCATCGCGGACTGCCTCGCCGATAAAAATCAGCAATGTCAGCATGATGGCCAGTGAACAGAATGCGGTGATCCCCAGCCAGGGGGCATGCAGGTTTTCCTTGCCCTGGGCGACCAATTCGCCCAGCGAAGGTGAACCTGGCGGCAGGCCAAAGCCAAGAAAATCCAGCGCCGTGAGGGTGACAATGGCGCCGTTGAACACGAATGGCATGAAAGTCAGTGTCGCGATCATGGCGTTGGGCAGGACATGTCGGTACATGATACGCAGATCACTGAGGCCCAGGGCGCGGGCCGCACGCACGTATTCCAGGTTGCGACCACGCAGGAACTCGGCGCGCACCACATCCACCAGGTTCATCCATGAAAACAGCAGCATGATACCCAGCAGCCACCAGAAATTCGGCTGCACCAGGCTGGCGAGGATGATCAGCAGGAAGAGTACCGGCAGTCCCGACCAGATCTCGATAAAGCGCTGAAACAGCAGGTCGATGCGCCCACCGTAATAGCCCTGAATGGCACCGGCGCAGACACCGATCACCGAGCTGGCCAGGGTCAGTGCCAGTGCAAACAGCACGGAGATGCGAAAACCGTAAATCACTCGCGCCAGTACATCCCGGCCCTGATCATCCGTACCTAGCCAATTGGTACTGCTGGGAGGAGAGGGGGCAGGCTGGTCAAGATCATAGTTGATGGTGTCGTAGCCGAAGCGGATCAGCGGCCAGATCATTGCGCCGCCTGCGGTCTCAATCATCTGCTGCAGGTAAGGATCCCTGTAATCGGCCGGCAGGGCGAACTCGCCGCCAAAATCGGCTTCGGTGTAGTCGTGCAGCAGTGGCCAGTACAGTTGCTGCTGGTGGCTGATCACCAGCGGACGGTCGTTGGCGATCAATTCGGCAAACAAACTGAGGCCGAACAGCAGCAGGAAAATCCACAGTGACCAGTAACCGCGGCGGTTACGCTTGAAGGTTTGTAGGCGGCGGCGCTGAATGGGCGTCAAAGTCATGCCTCACACCTCCCGGCTGGCAAAGTCGATACGTGGATCCACCAGCGTATAGGTAATGTCGCTGACCAGTTTCATCAGCAGCCCAACCAGGGTGAAAATATAGAGGGTGCCGAAGATGACCGGGTAGTCACGGTTGATCACCGCTTCATAGCCCAGCAGACCAAGGCCATCCAACGAAAAGATCACTTCGATCAGCATGGAGCCGGTAAAGAAGATGCCGATCAGGGCGGCGGGCATGCCGGCAATGATCAGCAGCATGGCGTTGCGGAATACATGACGGTAGAGCACGGCGTTCTCGCTCAACCCCTTGGCCCTGGCTGTCAGCACGTACTGCTTGTTGATCTCATCCAGGAAGGAGTTCTTGGTCAGCATGGTCAGGGTGGCAAAACTGGAGATGACCGATGCCAGTACCGGCAGCGTGATGTGCCAGAAGTAATCGCCGATCTGCTGCCACCAGGTCAGTTCGTGGAAGTTCTGCGAGGTCAGGCCGCGCAGCGGGAACCATTCCAGCCAGGTGCCGCCGGCAAACAGCACGATCAGCAGGATCGCGAACAGAAAGTTGGGAATGGCATAACCGACGATGATGGCGCTGCTGGTCCAGACATCAAACGAGGAGCCGTCACGCACCGCCTTGCGGATGCCCAGTGGCACCGAGATCAGATAGGTCAGCAGTGTGGTCCAGAGTCCAAGGGAGATGGATACCGGCAGTTTTTCCACGATCAGCTCGGTAACTGTCTTGTCGCTGTAGAAGCTTTTACCGAAATCGAACTGCAGATAGTTGAGCAGCATTTGATAGAAGCGTTCATGTGCCGGTTTGTCGAAACCGTAGAGGCGCTCGATTTCCGCGACCAGAGCCGGGTCCAGCCCCTGGGCGCCGCGGTAGCCGGACTCATTCTGGCTGCCGGCCGCAATATCGGACTGGGGGCCACTGCCGATGCGGTTGCCGGCCGTTACACCCAGTCCCTGCAGCTGCGCCAGTGTCTGTTCGACCGGGCCGCCGGGCGCAAACTGTACCAGCACAAAATTGAGCAGCAGGATGCCCAGCAGGGTTGGAATAATCAGCAGCAGCCGGCGAACAATGTAGGCGGCCATCAGGGCTTCATCCACCAGGTATCAAGGCCCAGATCATAGGTCGGGCTGACGGCCGGGTGGGCAAACTTGTCCCAGTAGGCGATACGCCAGGCGCTGATATGGTAGTGCGGGATAACAAAATGGTTCCACTGCAAGGCCCGGTCCAGCGCACGGGCACGCACGACCAGTTGTTCCCGATCCGGTGCCGCGATCAGCTGTTCAACCAGGTGGTCGATGGCGGGGTCCTGAATGCCGATCAGGTTGCGGCTGCCGGGCGTGTTGGCGGCAGTCGAATGCCAGTAATCACGCTGTTCATTGCCCGGCGAACTGGACTGGCCAAAGCCATAGACCACCATGTCGAAGTCAAACTGACGCAAACGGTTGATGTACTGCGATACATCGACGATACGGATGTCGGCACTGATGCCCAGTCGTTCCAGGTTACGGATGAAGGGCGACACCACACGCTCGAACTCCTTTTGTACCAGCAGAATCTCGAAGTGGAAGGGCATGCCTTCGGTGTTGACCAGTTTGCCGTCCTTCAAACTCCAGCCTGCTGCCTGCAGCAGACGCAGGGCGTTGCGAAGCTGGTCACGGTTGCGGCCACTGCCATCGGTGCTCGGGGCCTTGTAGACCTGAGTGAAGACCTCGGGGGGCAGTTGGTCACGCATCGGTTGCAGAATCTCCAGCTCGGCGGCGGTTGGCAGTTCGTCCGCCGCCATCTCCGAGTTGGAAAAATAGCTGTTGCTGCGGGTGTAGGCACCATAGAACAGGTTGCGGTTGGTCCACTCAAAATCAAAGGCGAGGGTCAGTGCTTCGCGGACGCGTTTGTCACTGAACAGGTCACGGCGGCTGTTCATGACAAACCCTTGCATACCCTGAGGATTACCGTGGGCAATTTCTTCCTTGCGAATGCGACCGTCATCAAAGGGGGCTCCGGTGTAGCCGGTTGCCCAGGCTTTGGATGCATGTTCGCTGCGGAAATCGTATTCACCCGCTTTGAAGGCTTCCAGCGCTACGGTACTGTCGCGGTAATAATCGAATTGACGCTGATCAAAATTGAAGCGACCGCGATTGACCGGCAGGTTGGCGCCCCAATAATCCTTGCGACGTTCATAGATGATCGAACGACCCGGATCTATCCGGCTGACCGCATAGGGGCCTGAACCTACAGGGATGTCCAGCGAGGGGACAGTGAAGTCACGCCCCTCCCAGTAGTGCGCCGGCAGTATGGGGACTTCGCCGACGATGAGCGGCAGCTCATGATTGAGGCTGCTGCCGAAATCAAAGCGTACCCGGCGCTCGGTCAGGGCTTCTACCTTGCTGATACCGGCGTAGTAGCTTTTGAAAAAGGGGCTGCCCTGTTCCAGCAGCGTGTTGAACGTAAACACCACATCCTCTGCAGTGACCGGCTTGCCGTCGCTGAAACGAGCTTCGGGACGCAGGTCAAATTCGATCCAGCTGCGATCGTCGGCGACGTTCATGTGCTCGGCCAGCAAACCGTAGAGCGAAAAGGGTTCATCCAGTGCACGGGCCAGCAGGCTGTCGTAGATCAGGCCGGTACCATCGGCAACGGTGCCCTTGATGATGAATGGGTTCAGGCTGTCAAAGGTACCGATGGAAGCTTCGCGCAGGCGCCCGCCCTTGGGAGCATCGGGGTTGACGTAATCGAAATGCGTGAAGTCGGCAGGGTATTTCAGTGCGCCATGCATGGCGATACCGTGCCGGGCGTCAGCGGCCAGGACCGGGATGGAGAACAGGCTGAGCATCAAGAGCGCAGCAACCGCAGGGAGCCAGCGGTGAAGGTTGACGGCGTCGGACACGGTATTCCCCTTTCGGTTATGCAGTGATTCTTATAATGAATTCAAAAGCCTGTGACAATTCAATCCTGTGCAGGTTCGATATCGCGGACGTAGGCATGCAGGCGCTCATGACGTTGTGAACGTTTGATGCCCTGTGCTGCCAGTTCGTCGTGGTGTTGCTGCAGGCGTCCCTGCAGTGCCGGATCACCGCCGGACAACTGTTTGATCAGGTCCTGATCCATCCAGCGCTGGATCTTGCGAATCAGTATCCATTTGAACAGGATCGCCAACACGACGGATACGATGATGATGAATAGGCTCAGGGCATCCATGGTTTAGCTCGCATCGGCACTTTGATTGACATACAGGGTCAGTGACTGACCAGCATGCAGGGTATCGCCTGGCGCCATTTGGTTCCAGTTGGCCAGCTCGCGTACACCAACACCGTAACGTCTGGCGATGCTCCAGAAGCTCTCGCCGGCATTCACCTGGTGCAAGAGCTTGCGATTCTGTTGCTGTTTACCTTGTGCAATGCGTACAGCCTTGCGCTGAGGTTCACTCAGTGCGTAGTTGCCGGCATCGCGTGAGGGCTTGGGTACAACCAGGCTCTGGCCAATGCGGATGGTGTTGTTGGTCAGCTTGTTGCCCTGTCGAATGACGTCCACGGAGCTTTTGAAGCGTCGGGCAATAGTGCTCAGAGTGTCACCGGATTTGACTTGGTAGTGATGCCAGCTGACGCGCTCTTCGGGTGGCAAATCGGCCAGTTGGTCACGCAATAGTGCCGCCTTTTCGACCGGAACCAGCAGTTGATGGGGGCCTTCGGGATCCGTTGCCCAGCGATTGAAGCCGGGATTGAGCTGGTACAGCGCCTTGAGTTCCAGTTCGGCCATCTGTGCGACTTGGGCCAAATCGATCTGACCGCCGGTTTCTACGATTTCGAAATGCGGCTTGTTGTCGATGGGTGTCAGTGCCAGGCCCAGCTCATCGGCATCACGCACCAGTCTGGATACGGCCAGCAACTTGGGTACATAGGCCTGAGTTTCACGGGGCAGGTCGAGTGACCAGAAATCGGTGGGCTTGCCCTGCTCGCGATTGCGTCGCATCGCTCGGCTTACTGTGCCGCCACCGGCGTTATACGCTGCCAGCGCCAGTAGCCAATCACCGTCGAAGCGCTCATTCAGTTGCTGCAGATAGGTCAGAGCCGCATCGGTTGACGCCAGAATGTCACGGCGACCATCGTACCACCAGCTGGATTTAAGGCCGAAATGGCGGGCGGTACCGGGGATAAACTGCCAGGGGCCGGCGGCGCGGCTGTGAGAATAGGCAAAGGGGTTGTAGGCACTTTCAACCACCGGCAACAGTGCTATCTCGGCCGGCATGTCGCGCTTGAGCACTTCGTTCAGAATGAAGTGATAATAGGGTTGGGCGCGTTCGGTTACCCGCTTGAGGTCGTTGGGGTGGCGCTCATACCAGTTAAGCTGGGTTTGGATGCGCGGGTGTTCCAGGTCCAGCGGCAGCTGCATGTGCTGCCGGGTCAGGGTCCATAGATCCTGTTCAGTCTGAGTCGGTTGACCGGAGGAGGTCAAATGCTTGCCGGCTGCCGGTTTGGATGGTTTCACATATTCCGTTGTTTGAGGTTGTACGGATTGGGTTTGGCAGCCGGCAAGAAACACTCCCAATGTCGCGGCCATCACGGCGGCAGGTACAAGTCGCATCGAATTTCAGTCCTGAAATAACCATAAAAAACATGATTCTATGGACCCCGGTGGAGAGGGTCAATCAGAACTGGTTTTTCCATTCCCGCAGCGCAGCGAGCACTTCCACCTCGGAATGCAGCGGGTTGCCACAGAAGTGTTCCGCCGCACGCGCTACAGTGGCCTGAGCAGTACGCATGAACGGGTTGATCCGTTTCTCGGCACCGATGGAAGACGGCAGTGTAGGCTTGTGGGCATGACGCAGCTGATGGCACTGCTCGTGGGTGTGCTGAATATCGATATTATCCGGTTCAACGCTGGCGGCAAAAGCCAGGTTGGAGAGCGAGTATTCGTGGGTGCAATACACCTCGGTGCTGTCATCCAGGGCGGCAAAGTAGTGCATGGCTGCCAGCATCTGTCGGGCGCTGCCTTCAAACAGGCGACCACAGCCGGCCAGAAACAGGGTGTCGCCACAGAACAGCTGAGGGGTCTCATCCGGCTGCAGGTAGCTGATATGATCACGGGTATGGGCGGGCACCTCATGTACGATCAGCGCGTGCCCGAGCAGTTCCAGCCGGTCGTCGTTGCGCAGCGGATGGGTAATGCCATCAAAAGGGGAGTCGTCAGGGCCGTATACAGGAACGTCGAACTGCTGGCGCAGTGCCTTGACCCCACCGGTATGATCATTATGGTGATGCGTAATCAGGATTGCCTTCAGCGTGCGTCCTTGCTGCGTCAGCCACTGCAGAACCGGTGCGGCGTCACCTGGGTCAACGACGACAGCAACGTCGGGATGGTTCGCCGTGGTCAGGGCCCAGATATAGTTGTCATTGAAGGCTGGAATGGGGGTGACGGTAAACATGATGATTTCCTGTTGGTTGCGGCAGTGGACAGGGCAATTCCAGGTTCAGCGCCCTTTGCGGGTACTGTATACTGAAACACATTCAGATTCAGGCCGGTACAGGGGCTTTGCATGAAGTTTACCGAGCAATTGCCTTACGCGCAGCTGATACCCTTGCTCAGCGAATGGTTTGATAGCCCTTTGGGGCAGGAGTTGCTGCAGCAGGAGCAGGCCTTTGCCGAGCAGGTACTGCCGACGCTGTTTGGCTACCACCTGTTGCAGGTGGGCTGGGACCATCGTCAGTGTTTGTTCAGTGCCAGTCCGGTCTCGCGCAAGGTGAAGCTTATTCCACAGATGCAGTTGGGTGCCGACAAGCGTACGCTGGTGGCTCAGCCCAGTGAGCTCCCCGTGGTGTCCAATGAGATCGATGTGGTGATCCTGCATCATGCGCTGGACTATGCCGACAACCCGCATCAGGTGTTGCGTGAAGCAGCCCGAGTGTTGCGCCCCGGTGGCCATTTGCTCAGCTTCAGCTTCAATCCGGCCAGCTACTGGGGTCTGTGGCGTTACTTCAAGCGCCGCACGCCGCCCCTGTGGAGTGGCCATTTCATTGGTCAGGGGCGTTTGCACGACTGGCTGGGGTTGCTGCAGATGACTGAACTCAAAACGCGCAGTGCCTGCCACCACCTGCCCCTCGAGAGTCTGCACTGGCGCCGTCGGCTGGGGCTGTTTGAGTGCTGCAGCCGACGTCTGCCGCTGCACAGTGGCGCGGCATTGATGGTGTTGGCACGCAAGGATGTGGCCGGCATGACGCCGCTAAGGCCGGAGTGGAAACAGAAACGCTTGCTTGGCATGCCGGTGGCCGAGCCGAAACCGACTGCCAGAGGAAAAAGTATTTGAAAGCTGTAGAAATTTTTACGGATGGTGCCTGCAAGGGCAACCCGGGACCGGGTGGCTGGGGCGCCTTGCTGCGCTATGGTGATCAGGAAAAGGAACTTTATGGTGGTGCGCCTGAGACGACCAACAACCGCATGGAGCTGCAGGCGGCCATCTCTGCACTGGCCAGTCTCAAGCGTCCCTGCAGAGTGGTTTTAACCACTGATTCGCAGTATCTGCGCCAGGGCATTATGAGTTGGCTGGCGGGCTGGAAGCGTAATGGCTGGAAAACGGCGTCCAGGCAGCCAGTGAAGAATCAGGATCTCTGGCAGGCATTGGATGAGCAGGTGGTTCGTCACGAGATCGATTGGCACTGGGTCAAGGGGCACAGCGGCCACGCCGAGAATGAGCGCGCCGATCAGCTGGCGAATCGAGGCGTAGAGGAGTACGGCAAGTCGTGAGCGCACGTCAGATTATTCTCGATACCGAAACCACCGGTATTGATCCGGATGCCGGTCACAACATCATCGAGATCGGCTGTGTCGAAATGGTACGGCGCAAGCTGACCGGCAATACCTGGCATGAGTATTTGAAGCCGGATCGCGAGGTGGAAGCTGAAGCCATAGAGGTGCACGGCATCACCAACGAGTTCCTGGTCGACAAGCCCAAATTTGCCGAATTGGGTGCTGCATTCCTCGAGTTTGTTCGCGGGGCGGAGCTGATCATCCACAATGCGGCGTTCGACATCGGCTTCCTGGATGCCGAGCTGGCCCGCAACGGGTTCAGTGAGCGGATGGAGCAGATCTGCACCGTTACCGATACCCTGGCACTGGCGCGCCGGAAGTTTCCCGGCCAGCGCAATAGCCTGGATGCGCTCTGCCGTCGCTATGGTATCGACAACTCCCATCGTGAACTGCATGGCGCCTTGCTTGACTCCGAGATTCTGGCAGATGTCTATCTGGCCCTGACCGGTGGCCAGACCAGTCTGCAGTTGGGGCAGTCGGCGCAGGGGGATGACTCCGCGGATGAACCGATTCGGCGCGTTAGTGCCGAGGGGCTGGCGCTGAAAGTAGTGCGTGCATCGGTGGACGAGCTGGCGCAGCATGATGCCTTTCTGGATCTGCTGGACAAGAAAAGCGAGGGTGCCGTCTGGCGTCGCCTGAACGTGCAGGATCATGCCTGATGACGGAAAAAGCCTCTGCGGAACGTCACTATCTCTGTCATGCAGGTCAGTTGCTCTGGCGGGGCGAGTCACTGGAGTTTTCCCTGACAGAGCTGCAGGCGTTTAGCGACGATATTGAGCAGGGCCTGTCCGTCGATGACGGCTATTGCCTGCAGGTGTTGCGTCGTTGTCCGCCAGGGCTGAGTGTCGACATGAGTTTGCGCCGTGCGCTGGCGCAGGCCGAGGATGAAGCCGAGTATGCGCGGTTGGCGCGGGCCTCTCAGTTGGCGACCTGGTTTGATCAACACCGTTTTTGCGGTCGCTGTGGCACCGAGCTGGTGGTCCATGAACGGGACCTGGCCAGAGCCTGTCCTGCCTGTGAGCTGGTGCAGTATCCGCGCATTTCACCCTGTATCATTGTGCTGGTGCGCCGTGGCAGTCAGTGCTTGCTGGCGCGGTCAGGTCGTTTCCCGCCGGGTCGATTCAGTACGCTGGCAGGTTTTGTGGAAGCAGGCGAAAGCGCCGAAGCGGCCGTGCATCGCGAAATTCGGGAGGAAGTGGGGGTCGAGGTCAAGAATCTGCAATTCTTCGCCAGTCAGGCATGGCCGTTTCCGCATCAATTGATGCTGGGTTTCTTTGCCGATTATGCCGGTGGCGAACTGGTGCCCGATGGTGACGAGATTCTTGAAGCGGGGTGGTTCGGGCGCGACAACCTGCCGGACCTGCCGCCGCCGTTCAGTATCTCGCGACAGCTGATCGATCGCTTCTTCGCCGAGCAGGAGGGGTTCAGCGACTGAACAGCTTACCCAGCCGGGTGGCCAGCATCACGTTGCCCTCGGCACGCAACTGCCCCTTCAGGTAGGCGCTCATGCCATCCTGTTCGCCGCTGATCACTCTGATCAGGGTGTCTTCGTCCAGATGCAGCACCAGGTTGGGATCATCATGCTCGCCGAAGCGGCTCTGACAGCTGTCCTCTGCAATGCGGATAAAAAACGACTCGGCATCCGTCAGTCGGAATTGAAACACCGCATTCAGCCCCTTGGCTTGGTCAGGGTTGAATTTTTCCGGCAGCTTGTTGACGATGCGTTCGAGCGTCAGAGGCGATGTCATGGCGGGTCTTGTCCTGAAAAGCATATGGGCATGATCTCTATCGGGTTTATGGTACAGTAGCGCGAACTCTGAAGCGAATCCCTGTGCCTGAGCGGAGAGATAGATTGACAGCCTTTTTTGTGGAATACGGCCTCTTCTTGGCCAAAGTCATTACCCTGATTGCCGGTGTACTCCTGTTGATCGGCGGAATAGGTGCGCTGGTGGAGCGGCGTCGGGAACATCGAGAGGGTCATATTGAGGTTAAAAGCCTCAATGATCATCTTGAAGACATGAAGACCGATATCGAAGCGTCCGTGGTAGACGAGGCGTTGGCAAAACAGCACGAAAAGGCTCGGCGCAAGCAGGAAAAGGCGGAAGCCAAGGCGCTGAAAAAGACCCTCAAGCAGGGCAAGGAACCTGAGAAGCCGCGCAAGCGCGTATTCGTGCTCGACTTTGATGGCGATATTCATGCCTCTGCCGTGGAATCTCTGCGTGAAGAGGTCACTGCCGTACTCACCATTGCCGACAAGGATGACGAGGTCGTTGTGCGCCTGGAAAGCCCCGGCGGACTGGTGCATGCCTATGGTCTGGCCAGCTCCCAGTTGGAGCGGATTAAAAGCAGGGGTGTTCGCCTGACGATCTGCGTTGACAGGGTCGCGGCCAGCGGTGGCTACATGATGGCCTGTATCGCCGATCATCTGGTTGCAGCGCCTTTTGCCCTGGTGGGTTCCATCGGCGTGGTTGCCCAGTTGCCGAACTTCCATCGCCTGCTGCAGAAGCATGACGTGGATTATGAAGTCCTGACTGCCGGTGAGTATAAGCGCACGCTGACCGTCTTTGGTGAGAACACCGACAAGGGACGAGAAAAATTCATCGAAGAGCTGGAAGATACTCATGATCTGTTCAAGTCCTTTGTGGCTGAATACCGTCCGCAATTGGATCTGGACAAGGTGGCAACCGGTGAAGTCTGGTTTGGTCGTCGAGCCCTTGACGAGAAACTGATTGATGCCATTGCCACCAGCGATGATTATCTGTTCGAACTCTGTCAGGAGCATGATGTCTTTGCACTGCATTACGAGGTCAAAATGGGCTTGCAGGAACGGCTTGGCCAGTTGGCAGTGAATACGTCCGACAATTTACTGCTGCGCTGGTGGCAGCGAGTGAGCAACAGTCGTCTGCTGTCACGTTAATTCCGGGAAGGTCGGCATGGCAGCCATGCCGAGGCTTAAATGGGGAAAAACTACTACTATGTCCGCGGATAACACGTCCATGTACCCGACCGCTGATACGTCGAGTCGCATTATTCAGGCAGCGGAGAAACTCTTTGCCGAACAGGGTTTCAAGGAAACCACCATGCGCCAGATTACCAGTCTGGCCGATGTGAATCTGGCGGCGGTCAACTACCATTTCGGTTCCAAGAAGGGGTTGATTCAATCGGTGGCGGAACAGTCTCTGACACCGCTGTGTGATGCCATCGAAGAAGGTCTGGCCAGACGCGGGAGCAATGCACCGGCCCCGGCGTTGACCGAGTTAATGCAGATTCTGGCCGTGGCGCTGGTGCGGGTGCACTATCGCAATGATTATGCGCTGGCGGTACTGATGCGGCTGCTGGATCAGGCCTATCGTCCGTCTCAGCAGGATCTGCAACAGTTTTTGCGTGATCAATATGGCAAGCGTATCGCCGTCTTCCTTCACTATCTGCGTGAAAACAACCGTGCACTCAGCGAGCGAGAGTTTTTCTGGCGCCTGCATTTTTTGATGGGGTCAGTGATTTTTACCCTGTCCAACATGCATGCTCTGGTGGCTCTTGATCAGCCTGAAGCACGGGAAGAGATCGAAGTGGAAGTTATTCTGCAGCGGATGATTCCGGTGATCTGTGCCGGCATGCAGGCGCCGGGTCAGGAGCACTGATGTCGCTGCGGATTCGGGTTTCCCTGGCCGGCCAGGAACTGCTGTTGATGGATGGGGGCAAGGTCAGGCGTCAATACCCCGTTTCGACGGCACTGGCCGGTGCGGGCGAAGCCAACGGATCCGGTTGCACCCCACGTGGGCAGCACTATATCAGGGCCTGTATCGGCCGCGATCAGCCCAGCGGTGCCGTGTTCATTGGTCGCCGCCCGACCGGCGAAATCTATACGGCGGAGCTGGGTGAGGCGAATCCCGAGCGCGACTGGATCCTGAGCCGAATACTCTGGCTGTGTGGTCTGGAAAAGGGTTTCAATCGTAGTGGCCAGGTGGATACACAGCGCCGCTACATCTACATTCATGGCACACCCGACACCGAGCCCATGGGTGTGCCGCGTTCTCATGGCTGCATCCGGATGCGCAATGCCGATCTAATCGAGCTGTTTGATCAAGTGCAACCGGGTACGCCCGTTCTGATTGAAGAGTGATCAACTATGACAACAGGCGTTTTGATGCTGGATCTGGAGGGGCTTGCACTCTCTGCCGATGAGGCCGGCCTTCTGCAGTCCCCTCAGGTAGGCGGCCTGATACTGTTCAGCCGTAACTATGACAATCCCGCACAGCTGCGCAGCCTGATGCAGTCCATTCGAGCCCTGCGCCCGGATCTGCTGGTCGCGGTGGATCAGGAAGGCGGTCGCGTGCAGCGCTTTCGTGACGGCTTTACCCGTCTGCCGCCCATGTCGGTTCTGGGTCGGCGCTGGCTGGACAACCCGCACAGGGCGATCGCTCAGGCCCATGAAATGGGCTGGTTGATGGCAACCGAGCTGCGTGAATACGACATCGACATGAGTTTTGCCCCGGTGCTGGATCTGGACTGGGGGCGCAGCGACGTGATTGGCGACCGTGCTTTTGGCCCGACAGCGGAAGCGGTCACCGAGCTGGCCGGGGGTGTCATGGCCGGCATGCATGAGGCGGGCATGGCGGCAACCGGCAAACATTTCCCCGGTCACGGCTGGGTAGCGGCCGATTCGCACTTGGAACTGCCGGTGGATGAGCGCAGCTTTGACGAGATCGAACAGCAGGACCTGCGACCCTTTGACGCATTGATTCGTCGCGGCCTGGATGGTCTCATGCCCGCTCACGTTGTGTATCGCCAGGCCTGTTCGGCACCGGCCGGCTTTTCGACTTTCTGGCTGCAGCAGATTCTTCGCCAGCGCCTGCACTTCGATGGTGTCATCTTCAGTGATGACCTGAGCATGGAAGGCGCCAGTCTTGCCGGCAGCTATGCCGAGCGCTGTGATCGTGCTCTGGCCGCCGGTTGCGATATGGTGCTGGTGTGCAACCATCCCGAAGGTGCGCGCCAAGTGCTGCAGCACCTGCAGAATAAATCGATACCGGCATCCCATCGTCTTGCGCGCATGCGTGCTCGACCGGCTCGGGTGCCTGACCCGGAGCGCCTGCAGCAGAGCCGGGCGCTGGCTGCGGAATTGATTAAGGAGGCCTGATGCTGGAGCAGCTGCTCGAACCCGTACTTAAACCCCTGTTCAATCACTGGCCGTTGTTGGCCGATTATGCCTGGCAGGTTGCCGCCGTGCTGGTGGTGGCGCTGGTTTGGTTGTTGACGGTGGTGTTCAGCTGGATCACCGGGTTGTTGATCAAGCACTTGAGCAAGAAGGCGCCGGTGTGGGATGAATTGCTGCTCAAGTCCATCCGCACGCCTCTGCGCCTGCTGATCTGGCTGATCGGTCTGTCGATGCTGCTGGAGATCTTCAGCCGCAATGGCCTTCCGATCAGCACATCTTTGGGCACGGAAGTCCGTCGTTTCGGTGCCATTCTGCTGGTGGTCTGGGGTCTGTTGCGCTTTATCAATTCTGCCGAAACCTACTTCACAACACCGGTCAAGGGACGCAAGCAGGTAGACCGTACCACGGCGGATGCCATCGCCAAGGTGGTGCGCCTGATTGTGGTTATACTGGCAGGTCTGACCCTGTTGCAGTCTGCAGGTGTTAGTATTTCCGGTATTCTGGCGTTTGGTGGTATCGGTGGTATTGCCGTCGGTTTCGCCGCCAAGGATCTGCTGGCCAACTTTTTCGGTGGCCTGATGGTGTATATGGACAGACCTTTCCGTGTGGGTGACTGGATTCGCTCACCGGACAAGGAGATTGAAGGCACGGTTGAGCATATTGGCTGGCGTCTGACGCGCATTCGTACCTTCGATCAGCGCCCGCTGTACGTGCCTAATGCAACCTTTGCCAATATCGCCGTGGAAAACCCCTCGCGCATGCGCAATCGCCGCATCTATGAACATGTCGGTGTGCGCTACGATGATGCCGCCAGGGTCAAGCAGATTGTTGATGATGTGCGTACCATGCTGCAGTCCCATCCGGAAATCGATACCCGGCAGACACTGATCGTACATTTGAATCGTTTTGGGCCCTCGTCATTGGATTTCATGGTCTACACCTTCACCAAAACCACGCAATGGGTGAAGTATCACGAGATCAAGGAAGACATCATGCTGAAGATTGCCGAAATCATCTTCAGTCACGGC
>CAYMHL010000001.1:0-15064 GCA_964390205.1 uncultured Marinobacterium sp. | reverse complement strand
CTTCCCGACACAGACC
Source organism: uncultured Marinobacterium sp. (assembly GCA_964390205.1). Lineage (GTDB taxonomy): Bacteria > Pseudomonadota > Gammaproteobacteria > Pseudomonadales > Balneatricaceae > Marinobacterium. Next base: position 15,048 of record CAYMHL010000001.1, on the reverse strand, counting down.
ATTCACCTTGCAGGTCAGGAGATGCCTGAGCCTGAAGCCCTGCCTGCCATGGCCCGGGAGGGTGCTGATGTCGTCGGCAACCACTAGTGCCCAAACCCGCTGGCTCAAGCAGCTGGCGCGTTCGGAAAAAGCCTGGACCTGGGCCAGTGTGCTGGCGGGCGTTGGCATAGGGTTGATGCTGATTGTGCAGGCGCATCTGCTGGCAACGTTGATCAGCGATACCCTGTTTGCTGAATCAGCCCGCATTGCCTGGCCCTTGATCGGTGGCTTGGTGGCGGCACTGTTGATACGTGTACTACTGGGCGTGTTGCGCGAGTGGGCGGGCCAGCAAAGTTCCAATCGCGTGCGCAGGCGACTGCGGGCCGAGCTGCTCAGGCGCCTGACCGCGCTGGGTCCTGCCTATGCCGGAGAGCAGCGCAGTGGCGAACTGGGTACAGAGCTGCTGGAACAGGTCGAAGCGCTGGACGGTTTTTTTGCCCGTTACCTGCCGCAGATGGCGCTGGCCGCCATGCTGCCGCTGGTGATTCTGGCCTTTGTGTTTCCGGTCAACTGGGCGGCCGGTCTGATTTTCCTGCTGACCGCACCGCTGGTTCCACTGTTCATGGCGCTGGTCGGAACGCGCGCAGCGGAGGCTAATCGACGCAACTTTGCGGCCCTGTCGCAGCTGAGCGCGCACTTTCTCGATGTGGTGCAGGGCATCGTTACCCTCAAACTCTTCGACCGCAGTCGCGGCCAGGCCGCTGTGATTGAGCGTGGCGCAGATGAATTCAGGCAGCGCACCATGCAGGTGTTGCGGCTGGCCTTTCTGTCATCGGCGGTACTGGAGTTTTTTGCCTCCATTTCCATTGCGGTCGTGGCTGTCTATCTGGGCTTCAGTTTCCTCGGGCATCTGGATTTCGGTTACTGGGAATCACCGGTCAACCTTTACCAAGGGCTGTTCATTTTGTTGCTGGCCCCCGAGTTTTATCTGCCGCTGCGGGAGCTGGGTACGCATTATCATGCCAAGCAGGAAGCGGTAGCGGCGGCCGATCGTCTGCGGGTACTGCTGGATGAGGCGCCTGTTGCCATCGATACTCAGGGGCAGGGTGTCGAGGGCAGGGTGCGAGAGGTCAGCATTGTGGCTGCCGAACTGAAATACCCGGGCCAGACAGTGCCGGTATTCACCGACCTGAACCTCACTCTGGAGCCGGGGCGTATGGTGGCGCTGATCGGCCCAAGCGGTGCCGGCAAGTCCAGTTTGCTGCAGGCGCTGCTGGGTTTTCGTCGTTTGGACAAGGGTGAGGTGCGGGTCAACGGGGTGGACATCAATACCCTGGGGCTGGAGTCCTGGCTGAAGCACGTGGCCTGGGTCAGTCAGCATACCAGTCTGTTTCCGGGCAGTCTGCGCGACAACCTGCTGCTGGCCGACCCTGATGCCGATGATCATCGTCTCTATGTGGCGCTGGAGCAGGCCAATGCGCTTGAGTTCGTTCAGCGTCTGCCGGAAGGCCTGGACTCCGTTGTCGGTGAACGGGGTGTCGGTCTGTCCGGGGGGCAGATTCAACGCCTGGCCTTGGCGCGCGCCTTTCTCAAGGATGCCCCTGTGCTGCTTCTGGATGAACCCACGGCCAACCTGGATCGGGAAAGCGAGCTCCAGGTGCTGTCTTCGCTGCGCCGACTCTGCGCAGGTCGCATGGTGTTGATGTTGACGCATCGCAGACGTTCCATGCTGGAAGCGGATGAAGTTTGGCAGCTGGATCAGGGGTGCCTGCAACGGATCGACGAGGTGAAGCCATGAAAGCGCTCTGGCCATTCATTCGCATGCTTAAGGTTCACCGCGGCTGGGTCGCGCTGGGTGTTCTGCTCAGTATGGTGACGCTGCTGTCCGCGATCGGTCTGCTGACGCTGTCCGGCTGGTTTATCTCCGCAGCGGCACTGGCCGGTGTCACCGCGCTGACCGCTCAGCAATTCAACTATTACACCCCCGGAGCCGGGGTGCGAGGCTTTGCCATTTTCCGTACGGTGGGGCGCTATTTTGAGCGCATCACAACCCATGAAGCGACCTTTCGTCTGCTGGCGCAGATGCGTGTCTGGTTCTACCGCCACCTGGAGGCACTGGGGGCTGCCCGCCTGCAAGGTTATCGTTCAGCCGATCTGCTCAACCGCCTGGTCGCGGATATCAACGCTCTGGATAACCTCTATTTGCGAGTGCTGGTGCCGACGCTGGTGGCCGTGGCGGTGTCCGTGTTGGTTGTACTCTTTATTGCGCTCTACAGTCCGCTGATTGCCAAGGTGACTGCTGTGGCGCTGTTGCTGGCGGGTGTGGCTTTGCCTTGGCTGGCACAGTTGGCGGGGCGCAACACCGGGCGGGCTCAGGTCAGAGTGCTCAGTCGCTTGCGTACCCGACTGCTGGCACTCATTCAGGGACAGGCAGATCTGCAGATCTACGGTGGCATAGAGCGTGCCATTGAGCAGACACGTGAGGCCGAAGCCGCGCTGCAGAAAACTCAGCTGCGCATGGCGCTGATCACTGGCTGGACCAGTGCCATGATGACGCTGATTTCCGGCTTGGCTGCCATCGCTGCTCTGATTCTGGGGATTGATCTGGTGCGCGCATCGGCACTGGCACCGGCACAGCTGGCGATGCTGGTATTCTGTGTGCTGGCGGTATTCGAAGCCGTAGCGCCGTTGCCTCTGGCATTCCAGTACTGGAGTAAAACCACCTCGGCAGCAGCGCGTTTGAACGAAATTACCGCGCAGACGTCGTCGATCCGTTTTCCCGATCAGGGTGTGCAGCCGAGCAGCCCCGGCGAAATCCTGCTTGATGGGGTCTCTCTGCGCTATCGCGAGGGTGATCCCTGGGCGCTGGAGCAGCTGTCGCTGTCGATTAGGTCGGGAGAGCATGTACTGATCCTTGGGCATACCGGCAGTGGCAAGAGCAGTCTGATCAATTTGCTGGCGCGTTTCCATGAGCCGCAGTCCGGCACTCTGAGTCTCTGTGGTCGGCCTATAGAAGCCTATGACGAGCAAACCCTGAGAGCGCAGATGAGTGTTCTTTCGCAGCCGGTACAGCTGTTTGCCGGTACGGTGGCCGACAACCTGCGGTTGGCGAATCCGACCGCCAGTGAACAGCAGATGCGTCAGGTGTTGCAGCAGGTACTCTTGTTGGAGGCTCTCGGTGACAATCCTTTGGATTATCAGGTGGGTGAATCAGGCAGTCGCCTCTCAGGTGGTCAGCGCAAGCGGCTGGGACTGGCGCGCGCGCTGTTGAAGCCTGCCCCCGTGTTGATACTGGATGAGCCTACCGAAGGGTTGGATGCGGTCACGGAAGCGGCGGTTGTGCAATCCATGCTGGCTGGCTGTCGTTCACAAACGCTGATCATGATCAGCCATCACCTGCAGATGGCCGAGCACTTTGACCGCATAGTGGTGCTGGACCGGGGGCGAGTGATTGAACAGGGTAGTACTGCAGAGCTGAGAGCGCTTGCCGAGAGTCGTTTTAATCAGCTCTGCGCCATCTAACAGGTTGTCTAAAGTGCTCACCTGATCGAGAGATCCGATCAGGTTGCACGACACTCTGTTGGTTGCTTTGAGCAGATCCGTCAGTTCAGTGCGCGGATGCGCAATAAAACCCCAAAGCGTGGGTGATCAATGTAGTGGGTTTCATTGGAGCGCATGCGACGTGACTGATCCATGCGCCAGCTTTGTCGACCATCAGCGGATTCTTCCAGTGGCGTCACCACCCTGATACCCGCATCGTCTGTTGCATTGGGCAACGGCTGTGGTTGGGTGTGTTGCCAGGGAGTCGCTGTCTTCAGCTCAAGCGTTGGCTGGGCATGCAGGAAGCGATTTCGGTAGATCTTCAGCATGCCGTCCAGTTGATACTGATCAAAATCCGCCTTGACGCGAACGCCGCGGGCACTGGCTTTGCTGCCGATCGATTGCAGCCAGCCACGGTGGTACAACAGTTTGTAGCCGGCGCTGCGTGACAAGGCGGCGGCATCACCCCCGAGCTGAAGGTCGTTCTGGGGCAGCTCTTCGTAATTGGCCAGCGGGTAGCCATCCCAGGGTTGCGGGTAAACGCTGGCGCTCAGGTCCAGCGGTGGCAATGACGGCCAGTATTCCTGCTCAACTCCATTGGAGTTTTCATGGCTGAATACCAGCAGCTCGACCTTATACAATTCGGCAGCCTGAACAGTGAATGGCAGTGCAGTCAGGACGGTCAGTGCCAGGGAGCGGCGCAACAGGGAAGCCATGAGTCAGCTTTTCTCCTTCAGTGACAGTTGGGTCAGCAGGCGTTCGACCGCTTCAAAGCGAGAGGCGACCTTTTCCATGGGCTGAGTAAAACGCAATATGCTGGCGCCGTCCAGACGGAAGCGCTCCGGCTGGCGTTGAATCAGCGTGATCAGTGTCATGGGGTCAACATTGGGCTCGGCTTCAAACTCGATACGGCCGCTTTTTTCGCCGGCATCCAGTTTGGTGATGCCAAGGGCTTCGGCACGCAGCTTGATATGGGTCAGGCGCATCAGGTTTTTGGTGGATTCCGGCAGCAGGCCGAAGCGGTCAATCATCTCCACCTGGAGTTCGTCCAGTGCCGCGTCGCTTTCCGCATTGGCGATGCGCTTGTAGAGCATCAGTCGATTATGCACATCGGGAATGTAATCGTCCGGGATGAGTGCAGGCAGGTGCAGGTTGATCTCGCTGCCATGGTGTAGCGGCTTGTCCAGATCGGGTGTTTTGCCTTGCTGGATCGATTTGATGGCCTGATCCAGCATCTCCATATACAGGCTGAAACCGACGCTTTGCATCTGGCCGCTCTGTTCCTCGCCGAGCAGCTCGCCGGCACCGCGGATTTCCAGATCGTGGGTCGCCAGGGTAAAACCGGCCCCCAGCGTGTTGGCTTCACTGATTGCATCCAGGCGTTTGAGCGCGTCCTGTGTCATCAGCTTGGCAGGCGGGGTCAGCAGGTAGGCATAGGCCTGGTGATGGGAACGACCCACACGGCCGCGCAGCTGATGCAGCTGGGCGAGGCCGAACTTGTCGGCACGATCGATGATAATGGTGTTGGCACTGGGAACGTCGATCCCGGTCTCGATGATGGTGGTGCAGACCAGTACGTTGAAACGCTTGTGATAGAAATCACTCATCACCTGTTCCAGCTCGCGTTCACGCATCTGACCGTGGCCGATGGCAACCCGTGCTTCCGGCACCAGTTCACCGATTTCGGCCGCTACCTTCTCAATGGTTTTGACTTCGTTGTGCAGGTAGTAGACCTGGCCGCCACGCAGCAGTTCACGCAGGACGGCTTCCTTGATCATCGGCTTGTCATTCTGGCGGACAAAGGTTTTGACCGACAGGCGGCGCGCAGGCGGCGTGGCGATAATGGATAGATCGCGGATGCCGGACATTGCCATATTGAGCGTACGCGGAATCGGTGTCGCCGTTAGCGTCAGAATATCCACCTCTGAGCGCAGCGACTTCAGCCGCTCTTTCTGCTGCACGCCAAAGCGATGTTCTTCGTCAATAATCAGCAGGCCGAGGTCGCTGAAACGGATATCGCCCTGCAGCAGCTTATGGGTGCCGATGAGGATGTCGACCTTGCCTTCACTCAAGGCATCCAGGGTGTTTTGCTGCTGCTTGGCACTTTTGAAACGTGAGATCAGCTCCACTTCCACCGGCCAGTCAGCGAAACGGTCGCGGAAGTTTTCGAAATGCTGCTGTGCCAGCAGGGTCGTGGGTACCAAAACGGCAACCTGCTTGCCGCTTTGCACGGCGATGAAGGCGGCACGCATGGCCACTTCGGTTTTGCCGAAGCCCACATCACCACAGACCAGGCGGTCCATGGGGGCGGGGGCGCGCATGTCGCTGACCACCGCATGGATGGCGCTGGCCTGATCAGGCGTCTCTTCAAACGGGAAGCTGGCGGCGAAGCGCAGATATTCATCCTCGCTGCAGTCAAAACTGAAACCCTTGCGTGCCGCACGGCGGGCGTAGATATCCAGCAACTCTGCTGCCGAGTCGCGGACTTTTTCAGCGGCCTTGCGCCGTGCCTTGGTCCACTGTTCGGTGCCGAGCCGATGCAAGGGAGCGGATTCGTCGCTGGCGCCGGAATAACGGCCGATCAGGTGCAGCGATGAGACAGGCACATAGAGTTTGGCTTCATCGGCGTATTCCAGTACCAGGAATTCCGCCGCTTGATCATCAAGGTTGAGCGTCTGCAGGCCCTGGTAACGGCCGACACCGTGATCGATGTGTACCACAGGCGCGCCGATGCTCAGCTCGGAAAGGTGTCGAATCGCCTGGTCTGCATCGATCTGTTCCTTTTCGCGTCGGCGACGCTGGAAGATCTGGCGACCGAACAGCTGGCTTTCGGTCACCAGTTGCAGTTGATCATCGATGCAAAGGCCAAGCTCAAGCGGGTAGGTGGTGATGCCCAGAGCCGGGCGCTGCTGAACAAAATCCTGCCAGTTGCTGCATTCGGCGAGGGTCAGCCCTGCCTTGCGGGCATGCTCAAGCAAGGCCTCACGGCGTCCGGCAGATTCGGCACAGATGAGGATGGGATGCTGATGGCGGTCATGCTCTGCCTGCAGCAGCGCCAGAGGTGCCTGGGTATCCTGGCTGCTCAGCTCCGGTGGGCGAGAGCAGGGCAGGTTGTCGCGTCCCGGCTTGATCTCTTCGGCTTCAGCGTTGAGGCGCATGACCGGATAGTCCCGCAAGCGGCCATAGAGTTCATCCGTCGAGAGGAAGAGTTCATCCGGATTCAATACCGGTCGCTGCAGATCGCCAAGCCGTTCATCATGACGGCTGCGGGCATCCTGACAGAATTGATCGGCAGCGGTTTTCAATGCCTGGTCGTGCAGGACCAGTGTGTTGGCCGGCAGATAATCGAACAGTGTGGCCATGTGATCGAAAAACAGCGGTGAATAGTATTCGATGCCGGGTGGTGTCAGGCCGCTGGATACATCCTGATAGATTGGGCAGCGGGTGTGGTCCACATCAAAACGCTCACGCCAGCGTTGCTTGAAACGGGTAATGGCGTTCTGATCGAACGGGAACTCCCTGGCCGGCAGCAAACGGACGCGCTCGACCTTGTTGATAGAGCGCTGGCTGTCGGGGTCGAAGGTGCGGATGCTGTCGATCTCGTCATCAAAGAGGTCAATTCGCAGCGGCTGATCGGCCCCCATGGGGAAAAGGTCGATGATGGCGCCGCGGATGGCAAATTCGCCATGCTCATAAACGGTGTCAACGGCATGATAACCGGCATCGGTGAAACGCTGGCGCAGGGCGATGCTGTCAAGGCGCTGACCGGTTTCAAGGAAAAGCGCGTTGGCCGTGACAAATTCAGCCGGCGGTAATCGATGCAGCAGGGTGGAGGCGGGTACGACCAGCACACCCCTGTTTTGATCCGGCAGCTGATACAGCGTCTGAATGCGGTTGGACACGATATCCTGATGCGGTGAGAAGCTGTCATAGGGCAGGGTTTCCCAGTCAGGCAGCAGGGCGGCGGGCAGGTTCTCGTTGCAGAAGAAGCGTACCTCCTGCAGCAGGCGTTCAGCGCTTTCCATGTCCTGGCTGATCAGCAGGATCATGCCATCATGGCGTTGACTGATCTGCTCCACCAGCAGGCCGGTGGCGCTGCCGATGACCCGTCCAAGTCGCTTCTGATCACCCGGGCCTTTGGGAGTAGGGATACTGAATAGCATTGACAACTTGGGCTCCTTGATCCTGCTGAAAAACATGAAGTTTACCTGTTGCCGGCGATGGGCGCAGCCATGCAGAACAGTGGTGACCAAAGTCTACGATCTTGGGTTTGCCCCGGATCCCCGAAAAGAGGATAATGCGCGCACCCAAATTGAGCGATGACAATTTCGGAGTTACCCCGTGAGCCAAGAACTGATTTTCGCAGACTGGAAAGCCCGTGAAGCAATCGCAGAAGCGATGGTGCCCCTGGTTGGCCGTCTGTACCGTGACCGTAACATTGAAATCTCCGTGTACGGTCGTCTGATCGTCAAGCGGTCTGTGATCGATATTCTGAAAGCACACCGTTTCGTGCGCCAGATCGAAGGTGAAGAGATCTCCGTGGTCGATACCTTCCCGGTCCTGGAAGCTGTTGCTGAAATGGATGTAACCAATGCGCACATCGATATTGGCAAGCTGGCGGTAAAGTTCCGCGACGAAAGCAATGGTCGTACACTGCAGGCATTCCTGCAGGACGAGCTGGCTGGTGCTTCCAGCGAGCCTGCTGAAGCTCATCCGAGTACGGATGTTGTGCTGTATGGCTTCGGTCGTATCGGTCGCTTGCTGGCACGTCTGATGCTGGATCGTGCAGGCAGCGGTCATTCTCTGCGTCTGCGTGCCATTGTGGTACGTAAGGGTAAAGCTGAAAATGATCTGGAGAAGCGTGCCAGCCTGCTGCGTCGCGATTCCGTGCATGGTTCCTTCAAGGGTACTATTCAGGTCGATGAAGAAAACAATGCACTCATCGCCAATGGCAATTACATTCAGGTGATCTTTGCTGATGGCCCGGATCAGGTGGATTACACCCAGTACGGCATCAATAATGCACTGGTGATTGATAATACTGGTATCTGGCGTGATGAGGCTGGCCTGTCCCTGCATCTGAAGTCCAAGGGTGTCGCGCGCGCACTGCTGACGGCTCCAGGTAAAGGTGTGAAGAACATTGTAATGGGCGTTAACCATAATGACGTCAATGATGATGACCGTGTTCTGTCTGCTGCATCCTGCACCACCAACGCCATCGTTCCGGTGCTGAAGGCGGTAAACGATCAGTTCGGTGTGGTCAATGGCCATGTTGAAACCGTTCACTCCTACACCAACGACCAGAACCTGATCGACAACTACCACAAAGGTGATCGTCGTGGTCGTGCGGCGGCTCTGAACATGGTGTTGACCGAAACCGGTGCTGCCAAAGCGGTTGCCAAAGCACTGCCTGAGCTGGAAGGCAAGCTGACCGGTAATGCGATCCGCGTACCGACGCCGAACGTGTCCATGGCTATCCTGAACCTGAATCTGGGCAAGGAAACCAACAAGGACGAGCTCAACAGCTACCTGCGTGACGCGGCGCTCTACTCTGAGTTGCAGAAGCAGATCGACTACAGCAATTCGCCGGAAGCGGTCTCAACCGACTTTGTCGGTTCTCGTGCTGCCGGCGTAGTCGATGCGTTGGCCACCATTGTTGATGGCAACCGCTGCGTTCTGTACGTATGGTACGACAACGAGTTCGGTTACAGCTGCCAGGTTATTCGCATGGCGCAGCATCTGGCGAAATGCACCCTGGATGCTTTCCCGAAAGCCAGACACTGATGGCTGTTTGAATAGAAAATAACCAGGAAAAGGGCCGCTGTTTGTGGTCCTTTTTTTATTCCGAATTCTATATTCGTATTAAGAATATATTTATATCTATTCAATCTATTTGGCTGAATAAATTATTGGCCAATCGCCCAAGTAAAACAGTGGTTTGTAGCAATGGTCCGTTTGTCTCGGTTATACTTGCAGGGATTTTTTGGTGGGAATTCTTTCGACTGGTCGACAGTTGACGAAGCGCTTTTGTGCATCGTCGGGACCTGTTCGAGCAGCGGAAGGCCTCCTGAATATTTCAGTAAGTTGGGTGAGACGAATGATCAAGATCAATAAGGGTCTGGATCTACCGATCACAGGTGCACCTGAACAGGCCATCCAGGATGGTCCCAAGGTGCGTACTGTGGCCCTGCTTGGCCAGGATTACATCGGCATGAAGCCGACAATGATGGTCAAAGAGGGCGACCGGGTGAAACTCGGTCAGGTGATCTTTACCGATAAGAAAACAGAAGGGGTTCAGTATACGGCTCCCGGTGCCGGTGTCGTGCGTGCCATTAACCGTGGTGAGCGTCGTGTACTGCAGTCCGTGGTCATTGAACTGGATGAGCAGGAAGAAGCCGTCGAGTTTGCCGGCTACCCTGCAAGCGAGCTGGGCAAGCTGTCCCGCGAGCAGATTGAGGAAAATCTGCTGGCATCCGGTCTTTGGACAGCCTTCCGTACGCGCCCGTTCAGCCGTGTGCCCCAGGTTGGAACCACGCCCAATTCCATCTTTGTAACCGCAATCGATACCAATCCGCTGGCTGCAAGTCCCGAGCTGATCATCAACGATCAGGCGGACGCGTTCAGTAACGGTCTCAAGCTGCTGACCCGCATGGGCAGCCAGCAGGTGTTCCTCTGCAAGGCAAGCGGCGCCAACATCCCGACTGTTGAAGGTGTGCGTGTTGAAGAGTTCACCGGCAAGCATCCGGCCGGCAACGCGGGTACCCATATCCACTTCCTTGATCCTGTCTCCGCCGATAAGACGGTCTGGACCATCGGCTACCAGGATGTGATCGCATTTGGCAAACTGTTCACTGAAGGCCGTTTGCCGACTGATCGCGTGGTGGCACTGGCAGGTCCCCAGGTTGAAAAACCCTGTCTGGTGCGTACCCGTGTGGGTGCTTCAACTGAAGAGATCTGCAAGGGCAAACTCAAATCCGGCAAGAATCGTGTTATCAGCGGTTCCGTCTGGAACGGCCGCGCCGCTTTGGGTCCTCATGCCTTCCTGGGGCGCTATGCCAACCAGCTCAGTGTCCTGCTGGAAGGTGACAAGCGCGAGTTCATGGGCTGGATCGCCCCGGGCAGCAACAAGTTCTCTGTACTGAACATGTTCCTGTCCAAGCTGAGCCCGGGCAAGAAGTTTGATTTTACGACGACTACGAACGGATCCGAGCGGGCAATGATTCCCGTAGGTCAGTTCGAGGCGTTGATGCCGCTGGATATCCTGCCGACTCAGTTGCTGCGTGCACTGGTGACCGGCGATATCGTGACCGCGATGCAGCTCGGTTGTCTCGAGCTGGATGAAGAAGACCTGGCTCTGTGCACCTTTGCGTGCCCGGGCAAGTATGAATACGGTCCGATTCTTCGCGACAACCTGACGCGCATCGAGCAAGAGGCGTAAGAGAGGCAGGTCATGAGTTTAAGAACCGTTCTGGATAAAATGGAGCCGCATTTCCATAAAGGCGGCAAATACGAAAACTGGTATGCCCTGTACGAAGCAGTGGATACCATTTTCTACACCCCGGGTCAGGTGACCAAGACTGCAGCACATGTGCGTGACGGCGTTGACCTCAAGCGCATCATGATTCTGGTTTGGCTGTGTACCTTCCCGGCGATCTTCTTCGGCATGTATAACGTGGGTCTTCAGGCCAACACGGCAATGGCCGATCTGGGTCTGACCGAATCTACCGGCTGGCGCGGCGCTCTGGCAGCCTCCCTGACCGGATTCAGTCCGGACAGTATCTGGGATAACATCATTCATGGTGCGGTTTACTGGCTGCCCATCTATATCACGACCTTCGTGGTAGGTGGCTTCTGGGAAGTGCTGTTCGCCATGAAGCGTGGCCATGAAGTCAACGAAGGCTTCTTCGTGACCTCCATCCTGTTCTCGCTGATTCTGCCGCCGACCATTCCTTTGTGGCAGGTTGCACTGGGCATCAGCTTCGGTGTGGTGATCGGCAAGGAAGTGTTCGGTGGTACAGGCAAAAACTTCCTCAACCCGGCACTGACCGGCCGTGCCTTCCTGTTCTTCGCCTATCCGGCGCAGATGTCAGGCGACGCGATCTGGACCGCCGTGGACGGCTTCTCAGGCGCGACCCCGCTGGGTCTGGCTGCCATGGGTGGTGTCGAGGCGATTCTGAATGCCAATGTCACCTGGTTCGATGCTTTCATCGGCACCATTCAGGGTTCAGTGGGTGAAACGTCCACGCTGGCGATTCTGATCGGTGGTGCGGTCATCCTGTTTGCCCGGATTGCAGCCTGGCGAATCGTTGCGGGCGTGTTCCTCGGCATGGTGGCCATGTCCACGCTGTTCAACCTGATCGGCTCCGATACCAACCCGATGTTCAACATGCCGTTCTACTGGCATCTGGTTCTGGGTGGCTTCGCTTTCGGTATGATCTTCATGGCGACCGACCCCGTGTCTGCATCCATGACCAACACCGGCAAGTGGTTCTTCGGCGCGCTGATCGGTGTGATGGTGGTGCTGATCCGTGTGGCCAACCCGGCGTTCCCGGAAGGGATGATGCTGGCCATTCTGTTTGCCAACCTGTTTGCACCGCTGATTGACAACTTCGTTGTCCAGGCGAACATTAAGCGGAGGATGAAGCGTAATGTCGGCTAATAACGATACTATGGGTAAAACCCTGCTGGTCACCATACTGCTGTGTGTCATCTGCTCGGTAGTGGTGTCGGCGGCGGCGGTTATCCTCAAGCCCAAGCAGGTTGCCAACAAGGAACTGGACCGCAAGAGCAACATTCTTGCTGCGGCCGGTATCAGTGATCCTGCCAAGAGCGTTGACGAGCTGTTCCAGCAGATCACGACCAAATATGTTGACCTGGAAACCGGCAAGTTCGTTGATGTTGCGTCCAGCTATGACGAAACCAAGGCTGCAAAGGATCCGGCGCAGAACATTCGTCTGAGCCGTGATGAAGATCAGGCCGGTATCAAGACCATTGCGCGTGTGCAACCGGTCTACCTGGTTGAAAGTGCCAACGGCGCTGTCGAGAAGGTAGTCCTGCCGGTTCATGGCAAGGGTCTTTGGTCTACCCTTTACGGATTTCTGGCGCTGGAAGGCGATCTGAACACCGTTGTAGGGCTTGGCTTCTACTCGCACGCCGAGACCCCGGGTCTGGGTGGCGAAGTCGACAATCCTGCCTGGAAAGCGCTTTGGCCGGGTAAGGAAGTCTACGGTGAAGACAAGATGGATCCGAAAATCCAGCTGATCAAGGGCAGCGTTGATGCCTCCACCCCGGATGCTCAGCACAAGGTGGATGGCCTGTCGGGTGCGACTCTGACGGCCAATGGTGTCACCAACCTGGTTCAGTTCTGGATGGGCGAGAATGGCTACGCGCCGTTCCTGAACAACCTGCGTGCAGGGGAGGCTTAATCCATGTCCAAGACTAAAGACGTTCTGGTAACGCCAATCTTCAAGAACAACCCGATCGCGCTGCAGATTCTGGGTGTATGTTCTGCGCTGGCGGTTACCTCCAACATGGCGACGGCGCTGGTCATGACCCTGGCGGTTATGGTGGTAACGGCGTTCTCGAACTTTTTCGTATCGCTGATCCGTAACCACATTCCGGGCAGTATCCGCATCATCGTACAGATGACCATTATTGCCTCGCTGGTAATCGTGGTAGACCAGTTCCTGAAGGCCTTTGCTTACGAGATCTCCAAGCAGCTGTCGGTATTCGTGGGTCTGATCATTACCAACTGTATCGTGATGGGTCGTGCTGAAGCCTATGCGATGAAAAATCCGCCGATCCCGAGCTTTCTGGACGGTCTCGGCAACGGTATGGGCTACGGTGTGGTGCTGCTGTTCGTCGGTTTCTTCCGCGAGCTGTTCGGCTCAGGTTCGCTGTTCGGTATTGAAATCCTGCCGTTGATCAACAACGGTGGCTGGTATCAGGGCAACGGTCTGCTGTTGTTGCCGCCGAGCGCATTCTTCCTGATCGGCATGTTCATCTGGATCATCCGTACCTGGAAGCCGGAGCAGGTTGAAAAGCCGGAGTACGAAATGGCTCCGAACACCAAGAAGGAGGCTGCGTAAATCATGGAACAGCTGATCAGCCTTGCTGTTAAGGCGATTTTCGTTGAAAACATGGCCTTGGCCTTCTTCCTCGGGATGTGTACCTTCCTGGCGATTTCGAAGAAGGTACAGACCGCCATTGGTCTGGGTATTGCCGTTATTGTGGTGCTGGTCATCACGGTGCCGGTGAACAACCTGATCTATAACCACCTGCTGCGTGAGGGTGCACTGGCGTGGGCCGGTTATCCTGAAGTGGATCTGAGCTTCCTGGGCTTCATCTCCTACATTGGCGTAATTGCCGCGATCGTACAGATACTGGAGATGTTCCTGGACAAGTTTGTACCGGCTCTTTACAACGCGCTGGGCGTATTCCTGCCGCTGATCACCGTAAACTGCGCCATCATGGGTGCTGCGCTGTTCATGGTGGAGCGTGACTACAGCTTTGGCGAGAGTGTGGTCTACGGTGCCGGTGCCGGTATCGGTTGGGCGCTGGCCATCGCTGCCCTGGCAGGTATCCGTGAGAAGCTGAAGTACAGCGACGTGCCGCATGGTCTGCGTGGCCTGGGCATCACCTTCATCACTGTAGGTCTGATGTCTCTTGGCTTCATGTCGTTCTCCGGCGTACAGCTCTAAGCGACCGACATGGAATGCTTAAAGGATAGGATAAACTGATGAATACAGAAGTCATTATCCTCGGCGTTGTGATGTTTACGGCAGTGGTGCTTGCACTGGTTGCCGTCATCCTCGCAGCCCGAGCCAAGATGGTCAGCTCCGGCAATGTGACCATCGAGATCAACGATGATCCGGAGAAATCGATCACCGTTCCGGCGGGTGGCAAGCTGCTGCAGACCCTGGCGGACAAGGGTATCTTCCTGGCGTCAGCCTGTGGCGGTGGTGGTACCTGTGCCCAGTGCAAGTGCCAGGTGCTGGATGGTGGCGGCTCCATGCTGCCGACCGAAGAGTCTCACTTCACTCTGCGTGAGGGCAAGGAAGGCTGGCGTCTGTCCTGCCAGGTAGCCGTCAAGCAGGATATGAAGATTCATGTAGAAGATGATGTCTTCGGCGTGAAGAAGTGGGAATGCACGGTTGAGTCCAACCCGAACGTGGCAACCTTTATCAAGGAGTTGACGCTGCGTCTGCCCGAAGGTGAGAACGTGGACTTCCGTGCCGGTGGTTACGTGCAGCTGGAAGCGCCGCCTCATGTGGTGAACTACAAGGATTTCGATATCCAGCCTGAGTTCCGTGGCGACTGGGACAAGTTCGACATGTGGCAGTTTGTGTCCAAGGTCGATGAGCCGGTTATCCGTGCCTACTCCATGGCGAACTATCCGGAAGAGAAGGGTCTTGTTAAATTCAATATCCGTATCGCCTCGCCGCCTCCGGGCAGCCAGGGCATTCCGCCGGGCCAGATGTCCTCTTACGTGTTCAGCCTCAAGCCGGGTGACAAGATCACCGTGTACGG